>JBMNNW010000184.1:0-5068 GCA_050942735.1 Armatimonadota bacterium | reverse complement strand
GTTTCTGACCATACACCGCCTCAACACGAACTGGGCGAACAGCTCGTGGGCGCGCCAGATCGCTCCTCTACTGCAAAACTCAACCCTTAGACTTTGATACAGAGCCCCCGGTTGCGACAGAAACTATTCGCGATCCTTCGTCAAATCCAGCCACACGTCTCTCTCTGCTGCGATGACGTATCCTGCGTCCACCTCCAGCTCGCGCAGGCCGTCCAGCCCGGTCGCGAGTGGGACTGCGGCTCCGTCGCGCACATGGTCACACAGCGCCGCCACCTCGCGGTGGAAGGTCTGCATGAACTCCCCGCGCGGATCGTGATGGGCCTGCTGGATGATCGTGCGCTGCTTCTCACCGTGCGGGTAGATCTCAAGGCCTCCGGCGATGTCGCGCAGCACCGCCGTGCCCTCGCTCCCACACCAGCGGATGCGCAGCATATCGTGCCACGACGGCGTGATGCCCTCGCCCAGCAGCGTGCCGGTCGCGCCGCTCTCGAAGCGCGGCGATCCGGCCCGCGTCCTGCTCCCCTCCGGCCCCGACATCGCGACCGCGATCGCCTCGATCTCACCGCAGAACCACCGAAGCAGATCGATCACGTGTGACCAGCAGGCGAGGCGCGTCCACGCGTGAACGTACTGCAGTTCGCCAAGCTCCCCTCCCTCGATCATTGCCTTCAACCGCCGGGCGTACTCGCCGAAACGGTAGTTGAATGCCATGAACAGCTCGGCCCCGCCGATCTCCGCCACCTCAACCATGCGCCGGCCGACCTCGACGTCGGAGGGCTGCACGTCGTACTGGCCGTTGGCGGCGAAGAGGGGCTTTTCGGCGAGGGTGGTGAAGCCGCGGGAGACAGACTGGATGACGGGGGCGTCGCGGTGCATCTCCTTCGTGCAGACATCAACGATGTCCGGCGCCTCGGTCTCGAGCATGGTGACGACATCGGTGTAGGGCGGCCGCCGAACTCCCCGGCGTATGCGTCGGCTCTGCCCCCGTCGATGTCGCACATGGCGACGAACTCGGCGTCCTCGACGAGCTGGTATCCGGCGATGTGCCTGCGGGCGATGCTTCCGCACCCGACGATCGCGACGCTCAGCGGCATGACTGAGGCCTCCTCGAGGCCGGCTGTGTTGGCGCGTGCTTCGCCGACCATCCACCGATGGCCTTCCCCGAGGTGAGTAACTTTCTTCGGTCGGCACACGGGCCCGAGTATCTTCCGGCCGCGCAGGTCCCGACGAGCGCGCGGCGAAGCGGGAGGTGCGCGAACGACTGACCGGCGGAGGTGCCCGGATGAGCGATCGGATCAGGTGGGTTCGGACGGTCTACGAGGACGGTCGGCACAACGCGTTCACCGACATCCGCTTCCACGGCGGCAGATACTACGTATGCTTCCGCAGCGCGACGTCGCACGGGAGTCTCGACGGGCAGATCCGGGTGATGGCGTCGGTGGATCTGCAGCAATGGGAGCAGGTGGCGCTGCTTTCGACGGTGCTGGATGACCGCGACCCGAAGCTCGCCGAGTGCGGCGGGCGTCTCTGGGTCCTGGGTCCGACGCGCACGCCGAACTTCCCCGAGGAACTGCAGAGCGCGGCGAGGCCCTATCACTTCCAGTCCGTCGCGTGGAGCACGATGGACGGCGGGACATGGTCACCGGGGACGATCCTCGAGCCCGTCCATCACCGCTTCTGGCGACCGCGCCAGCACGCGGGCTCGATGTGGGTCGCCACACACTGCACGCACCCGGAGGAGGGGCGGGAAGACTACGTCCCCCTGCTGCGCTCGACGGACATGGTGCGCTGGGAGGAGGTCTCCGTTATCCACGAGGGCGAGCGCGCCAATGAGACCGACCTCGAGTTCCTGCCCAATGGCACGCTCGTGGCCTTCGTGCGGCGCGAGACCGCCGGAGGCGCGGGCACGCCCTTCAAGACCGCGCGACCGCCCTACACCGACTGGGAGCAGCACGATCAGCCGCTGGACGTCCGCGGCCCGCTGCTCACCCAGGCCGACGGGACGCTCTACGTAGTCGGGCGGTACATGGAGCCGGCGGGCGACAGGACGCTGCGCGACACGCGGCTCTACCGCGTCGGCGACGACTGGCAGCTTGAGGAACTCGCGATCCTGCCCGCACCCGACTACCCGCCCGAGCGCGCGGGCGACAGCTCCTACGCAGGAGCGCACTACCCCGGCGGCGGCGAGATGCTCCTGAGCTGGTACTCGGGGACAAGCGATCGCGCGGAGGTCTTCGTGGCGAGCGTGGACATCAGGTAGCTGTCGGCCGGCGCTCCCGCTCAGCGCAGCCTGCGCACGTTGACGCGCCAGTCCACGATGTCCACGGCGGCTCGCTCCTGCTCGGAGGCAGGGCCCTCGAGCGTGGGATCACCGGCCTCCTCCCTGCCGGTGAGGTCGCCGTTCTCGATCGTCTGGACCTCATCGGTCACGAAGGTCACGTAGTCGTTACCCTGCCGCCCCAGCGCGTCGTAGGTGTTCTGATTGGGGTTGACGACCGTCGGGTCGAAGATCAGCTCTGTCGTCGCGATGAAGTTCACGCTCAGATTGCGCACGTTCTGCCCCAGACGGCTCAGGTCGATCGTCACTCGGAGTGTCGAGCCGCCCTGCGGCAGCGTAGACTCATAGGGGAAGCCCAGCGAGTTCCCCACCGGACTGGGCTCAAGGCGGATCCGCGCGGTCTCCCCGACGACCAGGTCGCCGGTCACGATCGTCATCCCGGGCAGTGGGCCCCCCTCCAGCGCGCGGGCGTTGTTGGCGGGCAGCGTTGACTGCGAGACGACCGTCCGACCCACGCCCTCCGGCTCGAAGCGGTCGGTGACGCCGGCGGTACTCTGCGCGACCTCAATACTCTGTGCGCCCGCCAGGTCCGGCCCGGCGGAGATAGTCAGCGCCAGCCCCAGCGCCCCCAGCGAGTCCGCCGCCAGCGCGACACCGCCCGCATTGAGCGCGTCGATCTGCGCCTGCTCGGCGGCGGTCAGCTCGCGGCCGCCGACTCCCGCGGGCGTCCAGCTCACCGAGCCCGCGACAACCTCCCCCGCGGCGTTCGTCGCGATCTCCAGCGCGCCGGCCGCCTGCAGCGACTGGTTCGTCACCGCCGCGATCGCGCCGTCTCCGCTCAGCGTTGCCGCACCTGAGTTCAGCGCGTCGATCGTGATTGCGTGCACGCCGGCGTCGGTGGTCTCGGGAACGCCCGAGACGCCGGTGATGCCACCGCCCGCGCGGGTCAACTCGGGCTGGAGGGTGACTTCGAAGAGTTCGTAGCGCCCCTGGTGGTACTCCACGTAGTGAGTCATCGAGCCGGTCCCCCAGCCGTTGCCCCAGTTGGGCCCGGCCGCCACCGGCAGTGGCCCGTCTGCGCCGAAGTCACCGTCGGCGTCGAGTGCGATGAAGTAGTAGAACGCGTCCTGCACCGGCCCGGCGAAGGTCACGCTGAACTCGATGACCGTCTGTGGGATGATCGATTCTCCCTCGCCGCCCCGCGCGCAACCGCCCAGCACCCCCGCGACCAACAGCGCCAGCGCGGCGATGCCCGTGATGATGGCTCGCGGTACGATCATCGCCCGACGCTCCTGCCGGCGATCCGCTATCCCACCCAACGCGTTCGTCACTGGTCGCGCTCTCCGCTCAGTCAAGTCGCGCCTCGATCCTCGCCACGAGTTCCTCGGCGTTATTCACCAGCGCCTGCTCGACCTGCGCGTGCGTCAGCCCCGCGAGCCGCGCTATCCTGCGCGCCTTCTCCTCGGTCAGAAACTGCCCGGGCGCGTGCCCGTCGGAGTTCACCAGCAGCTTCGCGCCCGCATCCAGCGCCACGCGCGCCACCCGACCGTTGCCCAGCGAGTGGCCGTCCTTCGCGGTCAGCTCGAGGAAGACGCCGTTCTCGGCGGCCAGTCGCGCCTCGTCCTCGGTCAGGTCGCCGGGGTGTGCGAGCACATCGACATCTTCACAGGAGACCGCCGCGAGATTCGTCCCCGGCTCCACCGGCTCGACCGGCGACTGCCCGTGCACCACCACATGCGAGGCGCCCATCCGCCGGGCCTCCGCGGCAAGCTCACCGATCGCGGCGGCGGGAACGTGCGTCAACTCCACTCCCGGGAACGCGGAGAACCCCCAGTACTTCTGCGCCAGTGCGCAGTCCCGTCGGACCTCGCGGACCATCCGGCCCATCGTCGAGGCGGAGCTGTGATCGGCGATCCCAAGTGCCGCGTATCCGTTGACGATGCACCGGCGGATCAGCTCCATCGGCAGCAGCACGCCGTCGCTGAGAATCGTGTGCGTGTGGAAGTCGTAGACCATGATTCGCCACCTTACGTGTGTTTCGCCGTCTTCCGGCGTCTGCGCCCGCCCGGCCACCCCGCGGAGCCGCTCAGAGTTCACCCATCAGCCACTGGATGGAGTTGCGCAGCACCGTCACCATCTCCGGGTAGGGCTGGTTCTGTCCGCGCTGGGCGAGCAGAAGCTGCCCGTCAATCACGACGATCCGCCCCTCTCCGGACTGCCACGCGACCGCGGCGGGCGAGCGTCGCACCGTCACAAGCGAGTCCGCCAGCGGCGCCCAGACCTGCGCGCCACCGCGCATCCGCAGGCCGTCCTCGGGCATGCGGATCCCCCTCGTGATCGGATGCACCACCAGTTGCGCCTGGCCGTTCTCGCGCTCGAGTGAGGCCGCGATGCGAAGCTGTGTGAGGAGCTTGTTGAGCCCGACCATGCGGCCCATCGTGCCGCCGGCCGCGTGGGGGATCGCCAGGATCCGCCCGCCGCGGCTGAAGAACCAGCAGACCGACAGCGGCTCCGACCAGTGCACCTCATCGCCCTCGCGCCCCGAGCCGATCACCAGCAGGCCCGCCCTCTCAAGGGCGCCCGCGTCCAGCAGAGGCTCCCCCTCCCGCCTCGTTGGCTCGCTGACCTCGAGCCGCGCGTTCTCGACCTCCGCGCGCAGCAGATCGCGCAGATCGCCCCAGTCCTGCCTGTCGTCATCGGGCAGGTCCAGCACTGCCGTGTTGTGCTCGACCGGACCGGCGGGCTCCTGCCCGAGAAGCTCCTCGATGCTCGGAATCTCGGGCCGAGCCG
>JBMNNW010000046.1:0-36406 GCA_050942735.1 Armatimonadota bacterium | reverse complement strand
TCGTAGAGCGACGGCGTCCGCGGCTGCGGTGTGTGCTTCATCGAACCACCTCGCAGCCAGATTCCCCCTCCTCACAACCGAACCTCCAGCGATCAATACTTTTTCAGCGGTCACATCATCGCGATCACGACCAAAAGTTCGATGAGCGTAAAGCCTCGACGTGTGGTCATGGAACAACTCCCTTCACTCTGGTAGAGCAGTTGTCATTGGGTACGAATGCGGTTGTCTCATACCTACTGACGCGCGCACACACACCAGGGGTCACGCGCATTGCGCGAGTGACCTGATTTGCCCGGATGGCACCGATCGGTTCGCGAGAGCTGTGCGCTCCGACTGGGGGTGCGATCCCACTTCTAATCGGCGCGCAGTTCCCCCGTGAGGCATTTCACCGACACGCGGTCTTCGCCAGCCGACACCGACAGTATAACCAAATCCTCATGACAGGACAAGTGGCAATCCAGCCCCCGGGGTTCGCCCGGATTATGTGGGTGACGACGGCGACCTCCCCCGCCCTCACAGGCAACGTTCGGGGGAATGAGTCCACGTTCCGACCTGTCAAGGCCCTTTCGCATCTCCGCTCAGGGTTGTGTTCTACCCCTCTCCCGCAGGACCCGCGCGCAGCGCGGCGTCTCAGGGGGAGGGGGCCAACCCCGAGCGCAGCGAGCGGGTCGGGGTGAGGCCGACGTGAGCCCCTGGCGCCAGCAACCTCCACAACACGGTCAGCCCCTCCAGCCCCCGATTCGCGTGTATTGCCTCAAGTCCGCCGAATGGTCGCACGGGGCGCGTCCTTTCCTTCGTATAATATCTCTTATGTAATGTCGCGCAGCGACATTACATCACTGAGGCGTCGCGGAAGGGCGCTCTGAACGCCGCCACGGGACGCTGTTGGCGCGCGGCGTCTCCTCGTGGTCGTGTGCCGTCGCCGTGACCGTTGTTGCCGTCCCCCCATCGCTGCCGCCAGTTTCGTCTCCCCACTCGCTGCATTGGCTTGACTTCGCAGGTGGGCGGTCTTACAATCACCGCCGGGGTATCACAGCACCGATTCGTATTCACAGCACCGACGGGAGAGCTGATTCGTCATGACCTCGCGCATCGCTCGCCACGCAGCAGTTACCGGCAGCCTGGTTCTTCTTGCGATGGCACTCGCGGCCTGCACCGCCTCAGCGCAGTGGGGCCCGCAGCAGGATAAGTCACTGTCTCTGGCGGCCTCGTACGCCTACAGCGGCGGCGACAACGGCTGGCGGCTGGAGCTGGCGCGGCAGGACTTCGTGGTGAACGCCGGCTTCTTCGACGCGGGAAGCTATAAGCAGATGGGCAACGGCGATGTCTACGCGCTCGAGCTTGGTGTCGGTCCCGGCGCATTCATGTCCGACTATGAGGGAGCGCCGTTCGTCGTGGGCGTGGGCGGCTACCGCTTCACACCCGACGACCCCGAGTTCGGCGATGACGACAGCTTCAACTTCTGGCTGGGCGCGGGTGACTTCGAGCACAGCACTTCGGGGTTGTTCTTCCAGTACCGCTACATCTTCGGCGGTCCGCTCAACGGTAGCCAGGGGATCGTGGGCTGGGCGTTCTGACGCTCGGCTGAGCTGAGCAGCCGGGCGCGAGGTCGGTCGCGAGCGCTGTTAGGCGTGTACGCTCACTGCGCCTGCGGAGCCGGACCGGAACGCGCCCCCCGCCGGCCGCGCTCATTGCTGGCGGCCGCCGCGACTATCGATTCTCGGCAGCCGGCGGTTGCCGTGAGATCGGCCACTGCTCCAGCGCCACTTCCCCGGCGATAGCGGCCACTGCGCGGCCGATAAGCTCCTGCGCCCGCACCGGCAGCACCTCCATCACCTGCGCGATCTCCGCGAAGGTGAGGTGCTGCTCGAAGTACAGGGAGATCGCGAGCCGCTGTTCGCAGGGCAGTCCGTGGCTGGCCACCGCGACGCCCTCCGACAGCTCCACTCCCTCCGGCAGAAGCGCCGCGGGCTCCAGCGCGAAGACCGTCGCCAGTTCGACGAACCGGCCGACGAGTTCATCGCGCGACAGCCGCAGGCGCGAGGACAGAGTGTGATCCGTCGGCTCCCGTCCGGCCAGGATCGCGCCGCGCCACGCCTCACACAGCGGCCTGGCACGCCCCAGCACCGCCTCGCGGTACCACTGCGTCCCGCCCAGAAGAGTGCGGAGACGCTCGCTGATCGCCTGCACTGCCGCAATCGGCAGGGCCTCCTCATCCTCCACACTCGCCGCGATCCGCTGCAGTGACGCCGTCGCATGGCTCCGCACCCACGCGCCGTCGATGTCCTCAGGCCACCGCACGGCGATACGCGCCATCATTCGGTCCACAAGCCATGCGTGGGCCGCGGCGAGCTCCGCAGCGACAGCGGGGTCGCGCGTCGAACCCGCAGGTGGTGTTTCGACGTCCTCAAGGTATCGTAGATGCGCGTGGGTGGATCGATGCCATTCTCGCTGAGGGTGCTCGGCCGCCACCACTGACTCATTCCTTTAAGGCCGGTGATCTGACCCGTCGCGTGAGACTCGCAGAGCGAGGCGGAGCAAGCGCGCTGCCATGCTTGAGCCGCCTCATCGCCTCGTCCGAGAGTATTAACGGCCGAGGGATGAGATTCTTAAGTTAGGAATGTGATGACGCCGGGTATCCTGATGACCGACGCTAACCGCAGGTAAGTATCGCCCGACGTGCTCGTAAGGTCGCATGCACGGTCAGGAAGAGCGCATTGCTTGCCGCCAGAGTATGGAAGCGATCGCGATGGTCCGTGGCGGGCGAATGCTTTGCGGAGGATCTTCCCCGGGAGTGGACTCCCGTGGGAGCGACCCTGTGGTGGCTGCACGATCGACCGCGTGGGAGAAGACATACGTGGTGGCACTGAAGCCCGGTCTCGGAGAACTCGAGCGGCGGCGCCAAAGTGGCGCCGCCGCCTGTCATGCAAACGATCCGCGGCCGGATGCCCGTGCGTCAGTGGATGACCGCATCCACCGGACACGCCTTCGCTCCCCGCTCAATCGCCGCGGCCGGAGCACCGGCGATGACCTCGGCCTTCCGTGTCTCGGAGTTCATCCTGAACGCCTCGGGCGCCACGTTCACGCAGCGCACGCATCCGACGCAACGCTCCGCATCAACGCTCGGCGCGGTGGAGGCCTGCTCCCTGGCCGCCGCGGCCGGGCAGTTCGCTCTCTTCGCGGCCGGGCAGTTCGCGCAGTCACCGCTGCACGGCGGCTGCTCAGCCTCCGCAACAACCGCGGCGGCCCCGATCCGCTGGCTCCCCTGTGTCGCGACAACCGCGGCCGAGATCAGCGCCAGGCCCGCGAACACCGCGACGATCATGCGCAATCTTCCGCTCAGTTTCATTGGTTCTTTTCTCCTCTATGCGACCGCCCCGTGTGGGCTGATAGATTCCTCATCGTGGTCGTGCGTCTATTGAGACGCGGGGGATGCGCCCGAGATTCCATCGCCGAAAGAGCCAGCCAGGGGCGCGGGACGGCTGCGCCGACGGGGCAATTGCGTCAACTCTTGCGCATTCTTACCAGTGTGATATTATAGAGAATAATACGTCCAATTAGTTGTGATACTGCACGGAACACCGGGAAACTTAATGGTCCATCAGCGGCTGCACGAGGGGCGGATTCCCCCTGGAAAGAAGGAGACCGGTCATGATCGACACAGTGAATGACAGGGAAGGCGAGGCGGAGGAAGGCCGCAGCAGAGGCGCCCAGGAGATGGGCGACAGAATCGGGCAGGCCCGGCGCGAAGCGGGGTTTCGAACGGCTCAGGACTTCTCCGAGGCACTCGATGTGAGCGTCTGGACGGTGCGCTCCTGGGAATCGGGCAAGAGTCAGCCCCGCTACGACATGCTGGGAACGATCAGCCAACTCACCGGACGGCCGAAGGCGTGGTTCCTCGGAGAGGGCGCGGTGCACGATCGACTCGACCGCGCGATGGGCGAGCTGCTCGCGCGCCGGGAGACGCGTGACGGTGATGAGGACGCCGAGCCAGGCGTCTACGGCATCCCCGCGCGGAACCGTGCGGCTGAGGAGGAGCTGCAGGCGCTCTCAAGCGACGCGCGCGACTGGGGCGTGTTGATCCGCGTTACCAACGCCGTCCCGCCGGTGGCCGCCGATGAGATCGCGGCCCTGCATCTGGCCCTGGCCAATCTCATGGCGCAGAAGAAGGAGTGAGCCCACGCACACGAGCGAGCTTCTCGGCCCCGCCGGTCACTCTCGCCGATCGCGACCCGGCGATCGAACTTGACGAGAGCGGCGCTCGTCGTTACCATGGAGCGCGGTTCACAACTGGACAGGAGGGGTGTAGATGCGGACGACGATCGCGGTGCTTATCGCCCTCGCGCTCGGTGCAACGGCGTGGGCACAGGGGAGCATTAGCCTGGTGGCAAACGGGAAGAACGTTCACTCCGACCCGCCGCCGATGATGCACAACAATCGCGTCTACGTTCCGCTGCGCGCCGCCGCTGAGGCGGTCGGTGGCGAGGTGGAGTATGACGCCGCAACAAAGCGCATCTCGGTCTGCAAGGGTGACATGTGCACGTTCATCATGCAGCGCGAGGGCCTTACGGTCAACGGCCGGCTGCTGGTTGGAATCCGCCAGGTCGGCGAGGCGCTGGATGCGAGGGTGGACTGGGACGGTGCCAGTCGGACGGTGCGAATTAACGCGAGTTGACAGTCCCTCGCGCCCGACGTTCCTTGACGATTGAGCCGCGGCCGGATGGTCGGCCGCGGCTTGCAATTCTGCCGCTCCGAGGAGAGATCGGCGTGACCGAGGCATTCCGGCGTGGACTGCATGACACGCGTCTGCTGCATCGAGCCGTGCCGATCGTGATCGCGATGCTCCTCGCCCTCATCGCCGGCTGCGACCGACGCCCGCAGCAGCCGGAGGTCCCCACCGTTATCGACCCCTCCCGCGTGCAGATCGTCGCCTTCGTCAACGCCGCGTCGCCCTGCCAGGCGGGCACGATCCAGCTCCTCCACTCCCTCGAAAGCGACAGCCCCGCGCGCCTGCACGTCACCATCGTGGACATCGACGCGCCCGAAGGGCGGGAGCAGTGGGAGGACAGCGACCTTGACGCGATCGCCATCGTGATCAACGGGAGCGTGACCGTGGCGTGGGGGCGGGGCGAAAGCCGTCGCACCGTCAGCTTCATGCACCCCGCCGGCTTCGCATGGGTTCACGATGACCTGAGGGCGGCCATCGCGGCGGCTCTCGCCGGAGAGCTGCAGCCCGCCGACCCCGCCGAGGCTGAGAGCGTGCGACTGATGAACGTCTCGGTTCGCGGCCAGTCCATCCGCGTTGAGGACGAGGAGGATGAGACCGGCCAGCTCATCATCCAGGATCAGATCGTGCTCGAGATAACTGCTTCCCACAACGACCTTGCACCGGGCCAGCGCGTCGCCCTCGCCGCGACAGCACTCAGCGCAGTGCTGCAACGAGCATTCACGCCCAACCAGCTACGCGCGATCCGCGTCGATGACGGCACGGCCGTGATGGCGGGTGAGGCGCAGGTGCTCGTGGCGACCGAAGCGGACGTGGGCGAAACCGAGAGCACCACCGAGATGCTTGCCGAAGACTGGCGGCGCGCGATCGAGGCGGCGCTCATCGAGGCGGCGCTCAGGCGCGAGGCGACGCCCGAGCGCGCTCCCCTGCCCCGGTCGCCTGCGCCTGAGGCGACAGACGCCGGGGCCGCTGATCCCGCAGCGGCGCTGACCGCCCCCCTCACACCGCCGACGCCCTGAGGTCGTGGGCAGCCCTCGCGCCGCTCGTCACTCTCCCCCATGCGCCTCCGGTCGCGCGCTCTCTCCCGTCATCTTCGGTGGCAGCCGCCGGACCCGCTCACCGTTGATGTCGCAGAAGTAGAGCCGCGAGTCCGATGGCTGTCGCGCATGACCGTCCGCCCAGAAGCCCGCGAAATCGGGGTGCGCGTTCACGGGCCGCCGGACGTAGGTGTGATTGTACTCGCTGCCCTTGGTGATCTGCCGCAGCATCGTCCAGCTCTCTCCCCCATCGTCAGAGCGCCAGACGGCGACCTCGCCGCCGGGGTTGTACGGTTGCGGGCCCGTCTCGGTGGGGGCGATCAGCGTCCAGTTGTCCCCGTCGATGTGCAGGCTCCCGGTGTCGTAGTTGCTGTCGGAGGTGCAGATCGACTTGAGCCGCCACCGGTCCCCGACCCAGTGCGCGGCCACCCACGTGCGCGGATCGTTCTCCGGGCCGGACTCGTAGCCCTTGCTGGTCACCACGAGCACCACCGGCCGCCCGTCATCATCGAACACGAGGTCCTTCATGTACACCTTCAGGTCCTCGCGCTCCCACTCATGCACCAGCGCCGGGTTCTGCGAGTCGCGCAGCGGGATATGGACCTGCTCGCCCGACGCGCTCCACCAGCTCTCTCCCCCATCGGCGCTCTCCATGTAGTAGAGGTTCGTCCGCCAGTTGAGTCCGAGCGGTTCGGGGTGGTAGTTGAACGCGGTCGCGGCGCGCCGCCCGTGGACATTCGTTACCTGATAGTGGCCTTTGTCGATGCCCGCGAACTCGGTGGGGTCGCTCCAGGTATAGAGGTCCGCGCCCGTCTTGAAGTGCAGCCTTCGGCCCGCGGTGTAGAGCGTGTGGAAGAAGAACCAGCTCCCATCGGCCATCCGGTGAATCTGCGGATAGGAGAAGTTGTCGATGTCCACCAGCTCGAAGCGCTCCACCGAGTGTGGCTCAACCGCGCGATAGACGAACGAGGGCCGGCTCAGCCCGTGAGAGCTGACGAACACCCACACATGCCCGTCCTCTGCCAGCGCGATCACGGGGTTGTCGTGCGCGTCGGAGGTCTGCTTGTCACAGACGATCGTCGGCCGCGGAACCTCGCCCGTCTCGTGGTCATAGTACGAGGCCATCGCCAGCAGGTTCCGCTCGCCCTCGCTCGTCCCCCCGTAGACGAAGAACGTGCGGTTCGCCTCAGGCGAGTAGACCGCGAACGGGATGTGCTTCGCGCAGTAGGTCCCCAGCCCGCCGGAGTACTTGTAGACGTACTCGTCATCGGATTTCTGATTGTAATACCAGATGCCGCGGTAGCCGTCGGCCGTCCCGAGATCCACGGCGACCGGCTCGATCGCAATCGGCGTCATCGCCGCCGCCATCTGCTCATCGGGAAAGACCACGTACTCATCCACCACGACCGTGCCGACGGGCGCCTTGATGATGACCTCCTGCTCACCGGCGGGGATGGGGACGCCGTACAGCGCGCCCACCTCGATGGTGCCCTCGCCCCCCTGCCACCGCTGCAGATACCACTGCTCTCCCGAGCGGATCGCAAGATACGCCCCACCCTGCGAGGCGGCACGCACATTGAGCATCAGCAGCCCCCCGGTCGCGAAGTCCGTCCGCAACCGCAGGATATTCCGCGGGCCGAGCGGGCCGTAGAGCCGCGTGGTGATCCCTGCGCCGAGATCCGCCGCCGCCTCCGGCGACAGTTCGCGCAGATCGAGGGCGTCTATCTGATTGCGGGCGTTCTGCTCGTCGGTGGCGGGCACGATGCGGTAGGCGCCCTCAGGCAGCACGGCGTCTTCCATGGGCATGGTGGTCCGGTCCTCCTGAGCGAAGCTGGTGCAGACGAGGGTGATTGCCATCACGAGGAACAGAATCATCCAGCGCATATGCCCTCTCACCCCGGATGCGGCGCGGTGGTACGTCGCCGGGGGGTTCTTCGCCGGGGTGGGGTGAGAGGCCTTCAGGATCGGAAGTTCGCCGACCTGCGGCCCCGCCAACGGTCGCCGGGCGGAAAGCCGCGCCAGATCTCGGGCTTAGGAGAGGCGGAGCGCCCGGCTCACTCCACCCAGATGCGAGACAACTCCCAGGCCCCCTGCCCGCCTTCGCCCAACTCGGCGCGGCGGCTGTCCACGACCGGGATGATCACGCGGAGGCTCTCGAGATCGAGCCTGCCGTTGTCGTCGGGCGTCTGAGGATCGAGCGTGAACCTGTCGAAGGGCAGCCGCACCTCATACCAGCCCTTCGACGGGTCCAGCCGGTGACGCGCAACGTACTTCGCGCCGTTGCGCTCCTCCAACACCATCTGCAGCGGCGCCTCCTCCTCCGCGCGCACCCGCAGGCAGATCCGCGACTTCCCGCTCAGATTCAGATGCCCGACCGCGCCCACAAAGCCCACCCACCGGTGGCCGCCCCGCTGATAATCCACCCGCAGCGCCGACGTGTCATCGTCGCCCGGTCCCTCCACCAGGCTCAGGCGCGGCGCACCGATCGGCAGGCAGAGGATCGGCTCGCGCTTGAAGTCGTCGATGATGATCTCCCCGTCCCGCCCCCGGGACGATCGACTCGGCGCAAGCTCCTCGCTCAGCTCCACATTGTCGATCCACATCTGCTGCCGACCCGACTTGATCCCCAGCGCCTCCCCGGACTCCCCGGAGATGTTGCTCAGATCCCCGATCGTGATCGTGTCGATCTCGCGCACATCAAGCCGCCCGCTCGGATCAATACAGCCCTCCGAAAGCATCAGGTCCCTCAGGCTGATCTCGAGGTCATGCCAGATCCCACCGGGCGTGTAGAGGTATCCCTGATAGGAGACACCATTGGCCTCGCCCACCCCGTACATCACCGGGGCCTGCTCGCTGAGTTTCACGCTCAGTCGCAGTGATCGCGGCCGGCCCTCGAAGCTGACCGGGCCGACACTTACGATCGCCAGCCGCCCCTCTGTGGCCTCCCACGTCAGCTCCAGCGCCCCCCTCCCCTCGCGAACATTCGCGCGATCCCTGGTGATAGCCAGCTTGCCTTCGGGCGCGGTCGTAGTCCACGCCCCCGACAACTCCGACTGCTCAAAATCGAACCGGGCAGGCACGGGCCCCTCCGCGAGCGCGCAGCTCACGAGCAGTAGCAGCACCGCGGCGATCACGACCGATCCTCGGTTACTCATCGTGCGTGCAGACTCTCCTCTGGTCGGCGCCGCGCCCGGGACCGCGAGGCACCCCTGATCCGTACGCGGATCCCGTCATTCCTCACTGTAGGAAAACGCGGGGTGGGCATTTGTTCCACGAACATTCGCCCTCAACCGTGGGAATGCCTCCGACCCTCGCGACCGGGATCCAACTCGTCCGGACACCGGCGCCCCGACAGGAAAAAATTTCCGCCTGACGAAGGTATTGGACGAGGGGACGTGAAATGAAGTTTCTTCTTACAGCGGGGCGTGCTCTTTTCCCGCCTGCCCCACGGCGGGGAAAGAGGCAACACGCCCCCGACGACCAGCGCACCTGTGAACTCGTGACCCCGGTCCGTGTTTCCGGTCATCCGGAGCCTCCACCGGCGGATCTCAATACCTCCGCGGCAAGGAAGAAACCATGCGCCTGTACTATGAAGAGATCAACCGCGCAATCGAGCAGTTGAGAGACCAGGACAATGTAGCGCGACCGGACGGCGAGCAGCTCCGACGCATGGCCGAGCCCTACGGCGTGCGCACGGAGTTCGGCAACGTCAACTTCTCCAGCACCATCCGCGCGCGCAGCAAGGACCTCACCGTCATCTTCGGCAGCGAGAAGGTCATGCAGCAGGACCTCAACCCCGACCAGCAGCGTATCGCGCGCCAGTTGCCCGAGACGCTCAAGAAGGTCCACCGCTACATGCAGCACGCGCCGCTTGTCTGCACCGCGCGCACGCTCGGCAACAACCCGGAGTTCGCGCCACACTGCACCATCTACGTCTCCACCCACCGCAAAGACTGCATCCGGCTGCCCTACATGTGGTACAAGACGCTCTTCGACCCCAAGCACGCCACCGGGCCGGAGATGAATCTCGTCTACATCCCCGAGTGGCAGGAGAAGGACCGCCAGGCACTGGTCTTCCCCGAGATCGGTGTCACCTACGTGCTCGGCACCGACTACTTCGGCGAGTCCAAGAAGGGCTTCCTCCGCATGGCGATGTGGTACGCGAAGGTCCGCGGGATGCTCGGGCTGCACGCGGGCAGCAAGCTCATCACCGCCCGCACACCCGACGGCAAGCTCAAGCGCTACGGCGTCCTGCTGCTGGGCCTCACCGCCACCGGCAAAACCACGCACTCGGCGCACACCCACTACCTCGACGGCCCGGACGAGGAGGTCAAGCTCGTCCAGGATGATGTCGTCTTCTGGAAAGACGATGGCGGCGCGCTCGGCTCCGAGTCCGGCCTGTTCATCAAGACAGACTCCCTCGAGGACGGCTCGCAGCCGGTCCTTTACGAGGCCGCGAAGTCGCCGCAGACGGTCTTCGAGAACGTCATGGTGGACTACCTCGGCCGCGTCTACATGTCCGACGAGACGCTCACCGGCAACGGCCGAGCGGTGGTCCGGCGCGAGGATCTCGGCGGCCTCGCCTCCGAATCGATCGACCTGCCGCCTGTCGATGAACTCGACAAGCTCCTGATCTGCTTCATCACCCGCCGCAACACGATCCTCCCGCCGCTCGCGCGCCTCACTCCCCAGCAGGGAGCGGCCGCCTTCATGCTCGGCGAATCCGTCCACACCTCCGGCTCCAACCCCGCGCTGGCCGGCCAGTCGATCCGCGTGGTCGGGACCAACCCGTTCATCGTCGGCGACGAGGCATTCGAAGGGAACCGCTTCTACGAAATCCTCTCACAGCACCCCGAGAAGGTGCAGTGCTATCAGCTCAACACCGGCGGCGTCGGCGAGATCATCGAGATCGACGAGCGCACCGGCGAGCGCAACGTGCTGCAGAAAGTCGATCGCGTGGAGATCTCCGAGATGGCCGCGATCTTCCGCGCGATCGTCCGCGAGCAGATCGAGTGGGAAGAGGATGGCACGTGGGGCTACGAGATCCCCAGAGAGGTCGAGGGCGTCAACCTCAGCCGCTTCGACCCCCTCAAATTCTACGACCAGGAGCAGATCGACCAGTTCGTCACCGAACTGCGCGCCGAGCGCATCAAGCACCTCGAGAAGTTTGAGGGCCTGCACGAGGACATCATCAAGGCATTCAAACTGTAGCGACGGTCGCGCGCTCACGGCCTGACGGCAAAACGGCGACGGCCCTTGCGGGCCGTCGCCGTTGTTGTCTGGTCCTGCGCTCGTGCCACGAACGCACCCTCCGCCCACCACTCCGCGGGCCGGGCGCTTCCGCCGCTGCACCTCACTCCTCCGCCGATCCCTCCCGATCGGCCTCCACTGCCGGCGCCTCCACCGGCACCAGCCGCGCCGAGACCGTCAGCTTCCCCTCCCCCACCTCCACCGACTCCGGCTGCAGGCCCGCCTCTCCAAGCCGATCCGTCAGCAGGCTCGCAACCTGGCTCTCGGCGATCTTCCGCAGCTCTCCGGGGAGACTCACCCCGCCCGCCTCGATCTTCTTCACCTCGAGCCGCAGCTCGCCGCCCTCGACCCTCGGCTCCATCGCAATCTCGATCCGCGTCGAGAAGACCACCACCCGCGTGCTCACCAGCAGCCGCACCCGCCCCTCGGTAAACCTCACGCGCGGGTTCCTGAAGCCCTTCGGAAGCCCGATCTCATCCGGATTCTCGCGAAGATAGCTGTTGATGTCGGCCTCCGTCAGCGTCACCTGTACCGTCGGCTGCACGCCCCGGATCGCGCGAATCTGCTCCAGCGACAGCGATGCCGCGCCGCTCGCGGTCACGACTGTCCCGTCCGCGCCGTAGAGCGAACGCACCGGTCCGGGAAAGCGCTCCGGACCGCGCCGGACCATCGCACCCAGCACCGCCAGCACCAGCACCGCGACGATCACGCCGCTCACGCAGCCGAGGCCGAAGCCCGACCGCCACTTGCCCGCCAGCGCGTTTGAACCCAGCCTGCTCATGGTCGCGCAGTGTCCTCCATCGGATGATAACACGAAGATGACGGCGGGGCGGCATCCGGCGGCCGCCCCGTCCTTTACGCCTTCAGACCGCGCGTCAGTCATTCAGACTCGACGCACCGCCTCTAAGTTCGCTCTTATCCGGCGCCCATCGGCATCTCGCCGATCTCAACGTCGCCGGGCACCTCGAAGACGCTGTCGGGGACCGCATTGAGATCGCTGATCGTGAACGTCGTGACGCTCTCGCCGTCCTCGACCTTCCGCATCAGCCCATCCCTCTTGCCGATCCACGCGGTGCCGGCCTCCTCGCCGATCTCCACGATCCAGCAGTCAACGCCGTCGATCTCCTCGCTGCCAACCACGCGCGCCGCCGCGTCGTAATCCTCCCACGGCTGCGGAGCGTCACCTGCCTCGGCCTCACCAATCGGGAAGCGGAAGCCGCTCTTCTCGGTGGCGTTATATGAGATCATCTCGCCGCCATCGAAGTTCATGATGAAGACCTCGGTGCCCTGCGGCGTGTCGTGCTCCACGCGCATCTTCGTCGCCTGGTCGCCGCTCATCGCCATCGCCATCGTCTGCGTCTCGCCATCGTGCTCGACCGTCATGCGGAAGCTCGTGGGCATGGTGAATGAGCCGATAACATCGGCGAGCGTCTCGGCGCTGTCGGGTATCTCGGCCGCCTCGCCACCGTCCGGTGCCGCAGCACCGACCGGCGCGCCACCCTCGTCCATTATGTCCGGCAGGTCCCCACTCATCTCCTGCGCCTGCTCGCCGCAGCCGCCGAGCACCGCCAGCATCAGCACCGCCATCATGCACGCCAGCCCGACCGTGGTCCGGTTCATTCGCATCAACTTGCCGCCTCCTGGTACACCGCTGAAACATCTTTGCTCAATCTCGCGCCAACAAGCGCGTTCCCGGCCGTGATTATGAGCCGCGACGGCCGGGAGGTCAAGGGCGCGCAATGTCGAAGGCTTACAGTGGTGCTCCTTCCGAGGCTCATTAACCGCCGATCGGCGACCCATCAGTGGCGCCCGAGATGAGTGGAACATCTGCATCATTCCGGTGTCATCTGTACCGGCACAGGGGCGCGCACCGCGCCTCCCAGTCTGACAGCCCGGGGAGGGCCTGCCATGGAACGGTTGCACGTCTATGTCACAAACGACGTGTCCGAACAGGCGCTGGCGCACATCGATGGCCTGAAGGGGATCGAGGCCGGAGACGGGGTGATCATCGGCGTCGGAGAGCCACGACCTCAGGAGAGTTCGGTCGTGATGTTCTACGACAGCGAGGGCGGAAAGGGCGAGATCCGCATCCCCTTCTCCTGCATCGCCATCGCCGATGAGGGCGTCGTGCGTGGCACCATGAAACGCACCGGCGGAGGCCCCGCCTGAGCGACCGCTCGACGGCAGCAGGCATTCCTCCTGCCGCGACGCAGGACAGACTGATCCCGGCGGCGAATCTGCTCGACTGCGGGGGGACTGTCAACATGCCTCTCGCACTCATGCCGGGAGTTCACGATGTCCAGGAAGCTCACGCTTCTGCTTGTAGGCTCAACTGACCAGACCCGGCGGCGGATCGAGGAGATCTTCCGGCGAAGCGATCGCGAGGCGACCATCAGGCAGGTGGCCGATCCTGCCGCCCTGCGCGATGCCCTCGATGCCTCTGCACTCCCTGACCTTGTGCTCTACGAGTGTGACGAGCCCTCCTGTGTCCGGCGCACGGTCGCCCTGCTCGACACCGCGGACGGCGACATTCCCCTGCTTGTGCTCTCAGAGACCAGCGGCACCGACGCCGCAATCGGCGCCATCAGCGCCGGCGCGGATGACTGGATCGTCACACACCACCTCCACCAGCGCCTGATCCCTGCCATCAACCGCGCGCTGCGTGACGTCCAGCGCCGACAGGAGGCGGAAGTAGTCTCCGCGGCCCTTGAGGACTCCCGCCGCCGCTACCACGACCTCGCCGAGACCCTCCCGCAGGTCGTCTTCGAGATGAACCAGGGGGGCCGCTTCACCTTCGTCAACCGGCGCGGCCTCGAACTGCTTGGCTACACCCCAGAGGACCTCGAGCACCGCCCGCAGGTCACGAGCTTCATCGCAGAGGAGGACCGCGAACGCGCCGCCACCCGCATCGCCCGGATGCTCAGCGGTGAAGAGTTGGAGGCCGGAGCCGAGTACACCCTCGTCCATCGTGACGGCACGCGCATCCCCGCGATGGTCTACTCCGCGCCGACCATGCGCGGCGATGAGATCGCCGGGCTCCGAGGAATACTCGTCGATCTGCGCGAGATCAAGTCCACCGAGCGGCAACTGCTGGCCAGTGAAGAGCGCTACCGCAGGCTCGTTGAGACGATGGGCGATGGGCTGGTCACCATCGACCGCGACTGCGTGATCACATTCGCCAACACCGCGCTGGCCGAGATGTTCGAGCTGCCGCTCGAGGCAATCATCGGCCGTGACGTGCGCGATTTCTTCGATGAGGAGAACGTCGCCGTCCTCAATCGCGAGATTCAGACGCGCTTCAGCGAGGGCGTGCCCGGTCTCTACGAGCTTGAACTGTGCTCCCCCTCGGGGCGACAGGTCGCCCTCCTGGTCACATCGACCCCTCTGCGTGATGAGGAAGGCGAGATCGTCGGCAGCCTCGGTGTCATCACCGACATCACACGCCGGCGGCACGCGCAGGGGGACCTGCTGCGCATCAAGACTGCGGTGGACAACGCCAGTGATGCCATCGGCATGGCTGGTGCCGACGGCGTCCCGACCTACGTCAACCCGGCGTTCACGGAGATGTTCGGCTGCACGGCCGAGGAACTCCGCGCGCTCGGCGGTCCGCGCGCAAACTTCGCACATGAGCGTGATTACCACCGCGTCTTCGATCAGACTCTGCGCGAGGGGTCCTTCATCGGGGAGTTCGAGGGCCGGCATATCTCGGGCCGCACCTTCCCCATCGAGGGCCGGGTTGATGCCGTCCATGACGGCAGGGGCGAACTCACCGGCGTCGTCGGCGTGTTCAGCGACATCACCGCCCGGCGCGAGCGCGATGAGCGGCGACGACTCGGCAGAGCCCGCCTCGCCCTCGTCAACCGCCTCAACCAGATGCTCAACGCGGGCGAATCGATCGACGAGATCATCACCGCCGGTGCCAACGGCCTGCGCGATGTGTTGCGAGCCCGCCACGTGCACATCTTCCTCCGGCGACCCGGCGAGGCCGGGGACGAACTTGTCCTCCAGTACTCCAACATGCCGCCCGAGGTGAACATCCAGCTCTTCCCGAATGAACATGAGCGGCCAAACCTGGTCATCCCCATTCGCCACGACGTTCTCTGCGCCCGGGTCTATGAGACCGGCGAATTGCTCCACGTCCGCGGCAATGACCTCCACCATGCGCTCGACGACATCGAGCGCTGGGTCACTCCGCGACCCGCCGCTGACCGGGCCGGGATTGCCGAGGCGATCGGGGCGCGCTACCTCTGCCTCATGCCGCTTATGCTCAGCGAGCGCGCCATCGGCCACGTCACCGTCTCCCGGCGCGAGGACACTCCGCTCAATGAGATGGAGCAGGGACTCCTGGAGGCGTTCGCCCAGCAGATGGCGGTGGTCCTCGACAAGGCGCGCGGCGAGCGTGAGATCGCCCGCCTCAACAGCCTCCTTGAGGGCATTATCGATAACGCCGCCGTCTGGTTCTCGGTCATCGACGAGAAGCGCGAGCTGATAGTCTGGAACCGCGCAGCGCGGCAGATCACCGGCTATGCGCGCGAGGAGATCCGCTCTGCCCGGCATCTGATGGAACTACTCTACCCCGATCCCGATGACCGAAGAGCGGCGTACGGCTTCGTGGACGCGGCTCTCGCCGGGGATGACCTCGGGGAGATGGAGACGACCATCACCCGGGCCGATGGCAGCAAGTGTCGGATCGCCTGGCACCTCCGCCGCTTTGAGACAGACGATCACGACGGCGGTCTCGTTGTGGTCGGCCGCGACATCACGCAGAGCCACGAGCTGCAGGAGCAACTCCGCCGGGTCCAGCGGATGGACGCGGTCGGAACCCTTGCCGGCGGGATCGCCCACGACTTCAACAACGTCCTCACCGCTATCATCGGACACGCCGACCTGCTCGCCGCCGAATGCGAGGAGGGCGGCGTCGCGCGCTGGCACACCACCCAGATCGCTGAAAACGCCGAGCGCGCATCGCGCCTGACCCGCCAGCTCCTCGCCTTCGCGCGCAGGCAGCAGTCCAAGCCACAGGTCGTCGATCTCAACCGCCTCATCCGCAACATGCAGGAGATGCTCCGGCGAATCGTGCCCGAGAACATCGATCTGAAGCTCGACCTCAGCTCCGACCTCGGTTACACCGAGAGCGACCCCGCGCAGGTCGAGCAGATTGTCATGAACCTCGTTCTCAACGCCCGGGATGCCATGCCCGACGGGGGCGAACTGCGCATCACCACCACCAACGCAACACTCATCCGCGATTCATTCAGCGAACTCTTCAATGCCGGGCCCGGGGAGTACGTCACACTCCAGGTCGCCGACACCGGCGTCGGCATGGAAGAGGAGACCGAGGCGCATATCTTCGAGCCGTTCTTCACCACGAAGGAGAGCACGGGCGGCACCGGACTCGGCCTCTCCACCGTCTACGGCCTCGTGACTCAGAACAGCGGCGCCGTGACGGTCTACACCGAAGTCGGGAAGGGCACCCTCTTTAAGATCTACCTTCCGCGCGGCGATCGTGCCGGGGGCGCCGCGCCCGCGGCAACGGTCGCCGACATCGCGGAACTGCGAGGTGATGAGACGCTGCTGGTCGTGGAGGATGCGGACAACCTCCGCGAACTCATCGCAACGATCCTCAGCTCGTTCGGATACACCGTCTTCAGCGCGGCCGAGGGGCGAGAGGCGATGGAGATCGAGCAGGCGCATCGCGGGGCGATCGACATGGTCATCACCGATGTCGTGATGCCGGAGATCTCCGGAACCGAACTGGCGGATCGGCTCCGCGAGTTCTCGCCGGAGCTGCGCGTGCTCTTCATCTCCGGCTATCCCAGCGAGCGGGCGATCACCGTCGAGCGCACCGACAGCCGCATGGCCTTCCTCCAGAAGCCCTTCTCCGCCGTTCAGCTCGGCCGCAGAGTCCGCGAAATGCTCAACGCGAAGTAGCTCGACACCACCCCGCCGTCATCGTTCCCGGTCACTGATCCCCCGTTCCCGCTTCCCGCCCTCGCCCTCATCCGCCGTACGCTCTCGCGATCGCTCCTCGCGGGTCGAACATCTCCTCGATCGGCCCGAGCTGCTTCTCCAACTCGCATGGCGGCTCGTAGCGGTCGAGGTCCTCTCCGCTCGCGAAGCCCTTCGCAAGCTCGACGTAGTAGAGGAAGTTTCGCAGTGGGATATCCGGCGGCACGCCGTGGTCGCAATGCGGGATGTAGCCGCCGTGCTCCCACGCGCTGCGGTAGCGGCTCGCAACCTCCGCCCGCAGACGCTCGCGCGACTTCGCCAGCTCGCGCTTGTCAACGCCCCCGTGGATGAAGATCTCCGGCCAGCGCCGCAGCATCTCCTCGGCGTCATTGCCCGCCGCGATCTCGATCGGCTGGATCCCATCCAGTGACTGCGGGTACATCGCGTCGAGGATCTGGTAGTTGAACCCGTCGCAGTCCATCACAACCGCCTCAACCCCGCGCTCCTTGAAGAACTCGTAGAGCTTGAGATACCGCGGCAGCAGAAACTCCTCGATCAGCGCCGGCGACATCATCGACTGACCCTTGAAAGCCATGTCCTCGTTGAGGATCAGTTCATCGACCTTGATCTGCCGCAGCGGCTCGTCGAGCACCTCCATCAGGTACCACGCCCAGTACTCGAACATCTCGTGCACCAGGGCGGGCTGGTCGTAGAACATCACCGACAGCTCGAGCATCCCGGTGAAGTCGCGGATGCCCCAGTAGATGCCCGTGACCGTAAGGCGGACCGGGATCTCCGAAGAGTTGCAGGCCTCGATGTTCTCCTGCCAGTGCGTGCCACCCGCCGGGTGCTTCGGCGCGGAACTGCCGAGCGTCTCCGGCGGGTCCCCCTGCTCGATCGGATGAGTGCGTTCGGGAGAGTCTGGGTCGAGGCGCTCCTTCACGCGCTCCCAGTCGGCGCGGTTCTCCACCGCGAAGCGCAGGTAGCGCCGCGTCGCGAAGCCGTCGGTGGGCTGCTCGATCGCGTCCACCCGCGTGGTGCCGTACCCATCGACCCAGGTGCGCACATTGCCCTCTTCCGCGATGACCTTCTGCTCGAACATCGGCACCGGGCCGAAGAAGAACTTCCCCACGCCCCGTATCCCGTCCTGGCCGACGAAGCTCCCCCAGTCGTGCTGCTGCTCTTCGCTGAGGCCCTGCTTGCGCCAGGCGGCGAAGGTGCTCGCCCGCGGCCCCCCGAAGATGTAGGGCAGCCTGTCTACCTCCTGGTGATGGATGATCCGCCTGAACCGCTCGCGCTCTGTCATGCTCTCAGTCTCCCGTCGTTAGCAGCGACGCCCCTCTGCCGTTCGGCGCGACGCGTGTTCACAATCCGCCATGCCGTCCGGAGCGACGCGTGTTCACATGCGTCGAGCCGTCCGCGTTGCCACCGTCGCCGCCTCTCTCCACGCCTTCGTCCGCCACGCACTTCCCCCGCCGTCATCTTTTGCCAGTATAATGTCATACAGGCAAAACATCATCGCCACCGCACGCGGTAGACCACCTGCTCGTACATCTCCGCCGCCCGCCGCTCATGTGGCTCCGTCCGCACCGTCGCAACTTCCTCGATCTCCAGCCCCGCCGCCCGGTAGCTCGCCAGCACCCTCCGCGTCTCCTCGCCCTCGCGCGGGATGACATACGCCTCCCCCACATGCTCGCCCACGCGCTCCAGCGCCCCGGCCACCGCCTCCCCGTCGCTGATCGGCGTCGCCGCGACCTGCCCGGCCTCCATCACGGGCCTGCCCGTGTGGAAGCGGATCGGCCATGCGCGGTCGGCGATGATGAGGTCGTTCGCCTCCGTGTTCTCCTCGACCCAGCGGTCGAGCTGCGTCTGCCGTGGCGTCACATCGGTGGACACTGAGCCCGCGAAGATCGGCCCGATGATGATCGGCGCGGCAAGCACCAGCAATAGCCCCCACCTCTCCCCCAGCACGTTCTCCGGCGGCCGCGCCTGCGACAGCACAGCCAGCCCCGCCAGCAGGATGCACGTGTACGCGGGGAGAAAGTAGCGCTTCGTCGGCGGCTCATCGATCTGAAAGAGAAGGAACGTCAGCAGGATCAGCGCTATCTGACTGAGCGCGCAGATCAGCGCCCCTGCCGCCAGCCCTCCTGCGAACACGACGTCCGGCCGCCCATCCTGCTGCAGGTCCGGGACGCGTGCCCCACCATCGCCGCCGCCGCGCTGTGGGGCGGGGACCTGTGCCCCGCCATCGCCGTCGGTCGCCCTCTCCCTCTCTTCCTCGTCCCATCCTCGCCGCACGAGGTGATACCCCGCCACAGCGAAGATCAGTGCCAGCAGCATCGCTCCGAGGTCGAAGTAGATCGACGCCCCGGTGAAGAACAGTATCTCCGAGACGGGCCGCTCGCTCGGCGGACGCGCCGGTCCGAAGAGCCGCCCGGTCACCACGGCGTTCCGCACCAGCCACGGGAGCACCACCAGCGCCATCCCGCCCATCGCCGCGAGAATGCCGTTGCGCCGCGCACCCTCCTCCTCACTCTCACGCCCCGGCGCCAGCACCGCAATCCCTGCGAGCGCGGGAGCGACCGCCAGGCCGGCGTAGCGCGAGAGCATCATGCCGCCCGCCAGCGTTCCTGCCAGCAGGCCCAGCCACCCCGCCCTCCGCCGAGACCCCGACGCCGTCGCCGCCGCCATGCACACCAGCGACCCGAGCATCAGCGGCAGATATGTGCTCTCCGACCACGCCCGGAAGGGCGCGCCCGACTGGAATGCGAGGTGGATGAACGCCAGAACTCCGGCGATCGCCAGCGCCGGTTGCCTCTGCCATCTCGCCAGCAGCCACGCGGACGCGGTGTACCCGGCCACCGAGACCGCCCACGCCGCCACGCTCGCCGAGAGCCCTGCCGCCAGCACAAGCGCCAGCGCCAGCGGGTAGACCGGCGGCCAGTAGAGCAGCGGGTCGGGCGCGCTCTGTGAGTCGGCGGTCAGGTGCCAGGTGCCGATGACCCGGTCCTCGAGGACCGTGCGCGCCACGTCCAAATAGTGGATGGAGTCGGGGTTGAACTGCATCTCCCGGCACGCCACCGCCACCAGCAGCGCAACCGCCGCGACCAGCACGATGCGCCAGTGTGCGCGCGCCCATGCCGCCGCGGCGTCGAGATCGGTCTCGGCTGCCGGTTCGGTGCGGCCCGACTCATCGGCCATCCTGTCACCTCGCGATCATCGCGTTCGCCCCGGCGGAGGTGGGGTCAGTCGTGCGGCGTGGTGGTCGCCATCCCTCACCACTCGTACACATGCACTCCGAGCGGCCCGAAGCTGTCGGTCACGCGCCCTCCATCCACCGCCACTTCGCGCTCCTCAAAGCGCACCCGCACAACGCCCTCCTCCGGTCCCCACTGCGGGACCCACCCCGTCTCCACCGCCACCTCGTCGCGATTGACCGCGATCGTGACTACACGATCGGCAAGCCGCTTCTCCCAAAGATGCACCTCGACCCCCTCCGCGGGCTCCAGGACGCGCGTGGCGACCTCGCCCTCGGCCGTGAGAATCGGTGCGAGCTCCCGGATCTGCGCCACCGTCTCCCGAAGCGACGACCACGCCTCCGGCGCGTTCGCCACCGTGAAGAAGCGCGCGCTTCCGCCGTAGCCCCACCACCACCACAGCAGCCCGCTCGAATCGTGCGCCAGCGCCATGAATGCGTTCGCCCGCATCAACTCTCCGCGTGGTTCGAAGGCGGCCGGGTCGGGCGTTCCGCCTCCCTCCAGAAGTCCCGACTGCGCGCGATCGTAGCAGTGAAGGATCGCCGCCAGCGGCGTCCCCTCCCGCAGCATCTCGCGGTGCCGCTCGATCCTCGCGGCCACGAAAGCCGTCCCGCCGTAGACCTGCGTCCAGTGCACGTCGAGCGTGTCCCGATACTCCGGCACCGCCGAGTCGCGAGCGCATGTCACCACGACCGGATGAAAGGGATCCAGAGCGCCGATGAGGCGGTAGTAACGCTCCAGCGACTCCGGGGAGACGTACTGGTGTTCGAGGTCCGGTTCGTCGTAGAGATACCACGCCAGCAGCGCAGGATGCCGCATGAGTGCCGCCACCCGCTCCGCCACGAAGCGCTCGTCCCCGGCCATCAACCGCCCGCGTTCCAGCCCCATGAACGCGCGCAGCCCGTTGCGCTGCGCCTCGTCGAGATACGCGAGCGCGTCTTCGGTCGTCCCCGAGCCGTCCCAGCGGTAGGAGTGAACGTAGTCGAAGCCCGCGGCCGCCATCTCCGGCATGTGCTCCTCGGCCACGCCGTACATTCCCAGCAGGAACCTGCGCTCACCGTCGATGCTCACGCCCCCGCGCTCCTCCCAGGCGATCTGCTGCTCCGGACGCCCCGCGGTGAAGAACACGGTCCGATGGGCCGCGTTCCCGGCCGCATCCTCCGCGTGGACGTCAACCACATGCAGGCCCGGCGTCCACGCCTCCTGCGGCGTGAAGATCGCGCGCTCGGCGCCGACCTCCACCCGCTCGGTCACGTCGCTACCATCCACCGTCATCCGAACGCGCTCCACTCCAACGTTGTCCGAATACGCGATCTCGATCGGCGCGAGCGGCCCGGCCAGCCAGCCGTGTGCAGGAGCGATCACCGGCTCGGTTGTGTCCTCGTCGAGGCCCGCGGTCTGCCGAAAACTCCACGTCGCCGACGCAGCGTCGTACTGTGGCACGCGCACTCGCCAGTGCCACACACCCGGCTCCAGCGGCTCGTCAATCTGCGCGGATGACTCGTTGTTCTCGAAGACCCGGGTCGTCGCTCCGACGAACTCCCGGTCGCGCGACAGCTCCAGAAGCGCCTGCGCGTCCCGCGGGAAATGCCAGCGGAGCGCGGGCGTGTTGTCATGCACCGCCACCCCGTCCATCGGCTCCAGCAGCACCGGATGATGGGTCACTTCCTCAAGCCGAACGTCGTCGAACCACGCGGTCCCGATCCCGCGCAGCGCCAGAAAGATCACCGCCCGGCCCGCTCCCTCAGGCGCCTGCACCGCATCCGTCCGCACCCGCCGCCAGTCGAACGAGCGGAACTGCGAGTCCGCGTAGCTGCCCGGCGCGATCCACGCACCGTCCGGGTCGGCGAACTCCACGATGATCGTCGCGCCCACCGACTGCATCCCGCCCTGCTCGGCCGCGCGAATCTCCTCACCGCGTATCCACGCCTCCGCGCGGTAGCGATGCCCGGGCCTGACCGGCACCTGGCGCGTGATGTACACATGCCCCCGCTCCTCCACCGGCCCGTCGATCCTCAGCCGCGCCGAGCGCTCACCACTGTGCGCGATCTCACCATCGGCCTCCGCCAGCGGACTGGCGGTCCACCCGGCGAAGGGGCGGTCGCTCTCGAACCCCGGGTTCTCCAGGGGCACCTCGGCGATCTCCGTCGGGGCCTGCGTGATGAGGAGCCGCCGCGCGGGTATCTCCTCCGCGGCGGCCGGCTGCACCTCGATCTCAACCCGGCGTTCCGCACGCCGGGGGTCCTCCCCGGTGTGCCCGATCACGGCCACAAGAAAGAGCCCCGCGCCCCTCTCCCGGCGGTCCTGAAGCTGGAAGCCGTCGGTGCGAATGAGGATCGTGCGCTCCGCGGTCTCGAAGCGAAGTTCCTCCACCCGCTCGATGGTCTCCAGCGGCTCATCCGCCCCGAGAGAACGAACCCGCCCGTCGGTCCACAGCAGGCAGCGCTCGCCGCCGAGCACCGCGTCGGGCACGATTTGCACCCAGAACTCAGTTGGACCGGGGACGCGAATCGTCGTGTCGAGGTTGTAGCTCGCGACGTGTTCGCTGAGGTGAAGACCGACGGTCGCCTCCTGGTTGTCAGGCTCCGCCATCCGCCACCTGACGCCGTCCTCGGCGACCTCCCGCTGCGCCTCGGCTGTCGGAAAGCGCGTTCCCTCCCAGCTCGGCCGGTACGCGCGCACCCCGCCTCGCTGGACGATCGTCTCTCCCTGCCAGCTCAGATCAAGCAGGTCGCTCTCCCCGGCCGTCGCCACCCACGACCCCACCTCGATGATCGCGTCGTCCGCGGTCACCCCGCCGGCGCACACCAGCGCGCCAACCACCGCGAGCATCACCAGCCGCTGTGCGTGCCGCATTCGCTCTCCCCTGTCTCTCCGGCCTGAGCCTGCCGCGTGTCGTAGTGAGGGCCCTCTGGGCGCCGATCTCAATGCCGGCCCGAAGCGGCGATCAATGCGCGGAATCCCCGCCCGGCGTCTCATCCTCGAGGTCCGCCAACTCCTCCTCGATCTCGATCTCCTCAGCCGCGTCCTTCCGCGGCATCACGCGATCGAGCGCTTCCTTCGCCTTCTCAACCACCGAGCAGGCGCGGTCGAACGGCCCCGAGACCGTCAGCAGCCGCTCGCCGTCGTCATCAACCACGAGGAAGACGGGTGTGAGCGTCAGCGCTCCCGCGCCTCCGCCACCGGTGCCGCTCTCGCGCTCGCCCTCCGTCTCCGACGGAGTGCTGCCCGCGCCTCCGCCGCCCCCGAAGCCCATGCGCGTCACCACCGCCGGGATCACGATCTTCCCGCCCACCTCGACCGGCTGGCCGATTACCTGCACCGACTGGCTGAGCGTCCCCAGTCCGCTGACAATGTCCTTCATGAAGGACCCTATGTCGAAGTCCGCCATCAGTCTCCATCCTCCTCACGCGACCTGCCCTGCTCCACGATCTCTTCGATGATCCGCTGATCCTCGTCTTCGACCTCACCCGCAACACCCGCTCGCTTCATGCGCCGCGCAAGTTGCGGCACTCGCCCGTCAATGACCACCTGCGCGCCCGCCAGCGCCGCCCGCAACAGCCCGATCCGGTAGACCGCCCGCACTCGCCGCCGACCGCCGCCGCGTGCCAGCGTCAGGTCCGCCGGCCCGATCTGCCGGCGCCCGAACACCTGCTCAATCACCGCATCCGCACTCTCCCGCTGCGCCGGATCCTGCACCGAGACGCGAATCTCGTCCGCACCCCACACCAGCTCGCAGGTCGCCCCCACCGCGCTGCCGATCGCGCGCCCGAACCCTTCGATCGTCTCAGAGTCCAGCCGCTCCCACCACCTCGCCCGGCGAACCCTCGTCTTCTTCGCCTCGCACTCGGGCGCCCTCTCCTCTGCGGTCGGCTCCGCCGCCGCTGGAGTCTCCACAACATCGCGCTCTTCCGCGCGTTCCGGGCCCTCGGGCTTCTTCTTCTCAATTCGCCTGCGGATCGGGATCCCGATGATACGAATCACCAGGTGCGTGGCACTCGCGCTGTCGGTGAATGACACTCGCCCCCACCACCCAACCCTCACCGCGCCACGAGGCCCCGCGCTGTCGAATACCACCTTCAGCTCCCCAAGCCACGGGATGACGATCAGAAGCAACAGCAGGCCGGAGAACAACAGCCCCCACTGCAAGCCCTCCAACCAGAAGAATCCCAGCACGAACGCCCCCGCAAGGAGCGCCTCCACGATCACAACGCCCAGCGTCACCGCGCCTGCCATGCGCATGAATCCCTGATGCCTCCCGCAACGGCTCATCACTGCCGGGGTCATTCGACTCGGCAGGCGTCTATCCCTACATGCGGAGACAATTATCCGGTCAAGCAGGAATCAGGGGCGCCGACAGGGAACCGAAAGAACGTTCCGGGACGCAGGAGGATTCTTCGGAATCGTGCGGAATCTCTGTCGAGCCAAACAGCGGCACACCACGGCTCTCGGCCATGCGCCGGGGGCCGGGGTCCAACGTTCGTGTTCTGTCATCACAACGCGGGCCCGTCGCATTAACAGCGTCGGGCTGCTCGCGATTCATAATCGTCGTCAGGGAGTACATCATGGCTGTGGAGACGGACGTCATGACACTCGACGAGGCGGCGGAGTACCTTCGGGTACATCCGCGCACACTGCGTATTAAAGCCAGCGAGGGGAAAATCCCGGGCGCGAAGATCGGGCGCGTCTGGCGCTTCCATCGCCAGCAGCTTGAGAGCTGGCTGCTCCAGGGCGGGGCGCTCTCCGGGGCCGAGACCGACTGACCGATGCGGGATTGCCCGCGACCGGACCACGTCGCGCCATGCCGTAAAGACGCCGAAGATGCACGCACATGCCCGACGCCGCATCCTTTCCATCAATCCGGCCCCTCGACGCCGGAGTCGCAGGCAGGACGGTCACGTAAATGCGCGATCCGCGCTATGACAATCACAGCCAGCCCGATCGAGAACCTCTCGTCCAGTACGAGGACCTCGAACAGGCCACCGGCTTTACTCAGATAAGCAACGCCGTGCTTCGTTGCTACCCCGAACTGTCGGACGGGGAGAAGATGACGTACGCCGTGCTCAAGAGCTTCGCCTACGTCGGGCCGGAGACGTTCGTCGGCGAAGAGACTCTCGCCCGCGCCCGCGACGTAACCGTCTCCACCATCTCCCGCCACATCCAGCGGCTGGTCGAAGTCGGTCTCGTGAAAGTCCGCCGCCGCGGTCAGGGCAAGACGAATATCTGGATCATCACCCGCATCCCGCGCAACAAGCTCGAAGAATACATCGAGCAATGGAGACCCAACCTCACCGTTCACCGCCGAAAGAAGGACCCTCCGCAGAATGCGCAAACCCGGACTTCGCAGGATTCGCAAATCAAGACTTCGCAGAATCCGCAAGTCAAGAATGCGCAGGATCCGCAAGCAGAAGAAGAACAGCCTGAAGAAGACGAACAAGAGCCTCAGGGGCGGAGTAACCGCCCGGGGAACGGATCGTCTTCGAGGCGTAAAGACATCTCGACGACGACGACATCCGCGGACGGAAACGAGGCGGACTCCCTTCTTGCAGGCATTGTGGAAAACTTGAGAGGCTCTCAAGCGCAGTTTTCCACAGCAGTGGAAAGCGTGGAAAACCTCGCGTCTCTGGCGGCTGAATACTTCCGAGTGCCCGACCAGGAGCGCAGCATCACCGGGTATCTGCGACAGTATGACAAAGATATTGTGAAGTCGTCGCTCGCGACGGTCGCGGCTCGCCTGGAGCAGGGAGAGCCCATCCGCAAGCCGGTGGCGTACTTCTACACCGTCGTGCGCGTTGCACAGGCCGAACACGATGCCGCTGCCGGTCAGACGCAGCGCGATGACAGCGAGCGGCGTATCATCGCGCGCAACTGGGCCCGCAGTCTGATGCGCGAGTGGCCGCTCGATCAGGTGCGCGCCATCCTGACCGACACGTATCATTCGGAGCAGTTCGTGCAAGAGATCCTCGAAGAGATCGACGAGGCCGCGCAGTAGCTCGCGCGCAGAGGGGATGAGCAGGGGATGACGATCGGCCAGCGTCTGAATCAGGCCCGCATCAGGGCGGGCTTCACCGACGAAAAGCAGTTCGCCGAGCGGCTCGGCGTCAGCGTCGCGATGCTCACCGCCTGGGAGGCGGACATCGAGGCGCCTTCTGACGAGCAACTGCGGCGCTTCGCGGCGCTCGCCGGGATCGACGCCGAGACCCTCCCCCACCTCGTCTCAGCACCGGCTCCCAGTGGCATCTGCCGCCCGGTCGATCTCGTGCCCGACAGCTCGCAGGCCGAGATCCTCGAACAGGTCGGCCTCCCGCGGGAGTTGTGGGGGGATTCCGACCGATGGGTCGCATTCCTGCGCCTCACTCGCGCCGCGGCCGAACTCTCGGCTGAGGAGATCTCGCGCCTCGCTGATCGCGCAGAGACATGCCTGATTGACGAGTCATAGCTTCCGGCCAATACCTAAACAGACTTATACAAACCAGGTGCCCCCCCGCGAGGGGCTCACAGGTTTGTTTAGGTATAATCGTCATAGTTGAACAGCGCGTCCGGAACGATATTTTGCTCTCTGAAAGGTCCTCTCCCATGACTCACGGCATGACATCGGTCGCGCCAACCCTCGCCGCTGCACTGGACGTCCGCCCACCCGCCTGCACCACCGGCGAACCGATCGGTCAGATCGTCGATGACCTCGCGGGCGCAGATCGCCTCGCTGTCGTTGCGCCCGACGCCCTCGGACAGCACCAGCTCGAGCGTTTCGCCGCCGAGATGCCCTTCCTGTGGTCTCTGTGTGAGCGACGGCATGTAACACTGCAGTCTGTGATGCCCTCGGTCACGTGCGTGAACTTCGCCACAATGGTCAGCGGGTGTGAGCTGGACTGCCACGGGATCAGCTCGAAGGAACTCGACTTCCAGTGCGAGACACTCTTTGACGTCCTGGGGGAGGCCGGTGAGCAGGGCGCCGGCTGCGGTCGCCCGAGTTACACCGGCGGCCAGTTGCTCGCGCGCGTTGCACAGATCGACGGCGCGGCCGCGCTGTCGGATGACGCGGCAGTTGAGGAGGCGTTCCTGCGCATCGCTCGGGAGCATGCGCCTCGCTTCATCATAGGCCAGATAGGCGGAACCGACGATCACTTTCACCGCTTTGGGCCGTCGTCGGATCGGATGATCCCGAAGCTGCGCGAGACCGACTGCCGCCTGCAGCGCATGGTCGGCGCGCTGACCGACCGCGGCTACTCGATCATCATCCTGTCCGATCACGGCCAGCATGACACCGGAAACCCCGAGAAGGGCGGCACACACGGGACCGAGAGCGACGAGGACCGTCTCGTCCCCTGCACCTGGCTGCGGCCCGGCGATGAGTTCTGACGAGGAGGATCAGGCGATGCGTACACGACATTTCGTCCTGGCCCCGGCGTTGTTCGCCGTGGCGCTGATGGTGGGCTGCGATGGGGCGGCGCTCGACTCCGCCCTTCTGCCCACGACCGTCGAGAACATCTCCGCCGCCGAACTCGAGGCCCTCATGGAGAGCCAGCAGCGCCTCGTGGTGCTTGATGTGCGTTCGGCCTCGGAGTACGAGACCGGGCACATCCCGGGCTCGGTGAACGTCCCCCTTGACGAGCTTGCGGCGCGGCACGGGGAGTTGGACCCCAACGTCCCTGTCGTCTGCGTCTGCTCAAGCGCGTTCCGCAGCCTGCAGGCGGCGCATCTCCTCGTCTCCGAGGGCTTCGACAGGGTAATGTATCTCGAGGGCGGCCTCTCAAATTACTGCGGGCCATGGGATCCGGACTGCCCTACGTGTTATTAAGGTCTGGCCGGGAAACTTGCACAAAGTTATACAGCGACCAACGCGGGCTACAGGATATCTGTATAGCTAAGTATAGGTTTAGGGCTCAAGGTTGCAACGACACAAGTGCAGACCTCGGAGCCGCGGCACCCTCTTCGACTGAGGGGAGTTGCGCCGGTCCGGCAGCGTGGTCTGCATTGCAGGAGGGTGGGATGCGGTCAGGGAAGCGGCGGCGGCGTCTTCAGCCGGACTGCTCCGCTTCGGGATCGGTGGAACCGCGCCTGATCAGCCGCATGACAGCAATACCAAGGCCGAGGCCCAGCAGAACGAGCACGATGCAAAAGAGCAGTAGTGGCAGGAACTCCGAGCCGCCGCCGAGTTGCGTCAGCTTCTGAAAGATGGCTCCGAGGATGTCCATGATACGACTCCCCTTGACGAATAGGCGCGCCCGCGCCTGGGTGCGCGGGCGCTTTGAATGATGACCTTCTGAGCGTTCAAACAGTTGCGGGGGTCAAGGAGTTCCACGCAAGCGCGGCGGTCATCTCCCCTACTCCCCGCCCTCGATGCGCACCCGCACCGCCTCGCCGTGCATTGGCAGCCCCTCGGCCGCGGCCAGACCCATCACCGCGGGGGCGAGATGCGCCAGGCCCTCCTTCGACAGAAGCTGGAACGTCGGCTTCTTCAGGAAGTTGTCGATCGAAAGCCCCGAGAACATCTTCGCGGTCAGGCCGGTCGGCAGCACGTGATTGGTCCCCGTCGCGTAGTCGCCCGCGGGGACGGGCGCGTAATGACCGAGGAAGATCGATCCCGCGTGCTTGATCCGCGGCAGCAGCAGCATCGGCTCATCGACCGCGATCTCCAGGTGCTCGGCCGCGTAGGCGTTCGTGAACTCGATCGCTTCGTCCATGTCGGCCGTCAGAATGATCGCAGAGTTGTTCTCGAGCGCGGGCCGGAGGATCTCCTGCCGGTCGGCAGCGTCGAACGCCCGCTGGACGGCCTCGGCGGTCGCCTTCGCAAGCTCCTCAGAGGCGGTCACCAGCACCGCCGCCGCGTCCTGGTCGTGCTCGGCCTGTGAGAGGAAGTCGATTGCCAGCCAGTCGGGGTTCGCCGAGTCGTCGGCGAGGATCAGGATCTCGCTCGGCCCTGCCGGCGCGTCGATCGAGACCGTGCCAAAGACCGCCATCTTCGCGGCCGTCACGTACTTGTTGCCCGGCCCCACGATCGTGTTGACCTGCGGGACGCTCTCGGTGCCGTAGGCCATCGAAGCGATCGCCCACGGTCCCCCGATCTTGTAGATGTCATGGCAGCCCGCGAGGTCCGCCGCCACCAGCGAGGTCGGGTTCGCGGTCATGCCCTCGTTCGGCGGCGTGCAGGCGACGATCTGCTCGACCCCGGCGGCCTTCGCAGGGAGGATTGTCATCAGCACGCTCGAGGGATAGCTCGCCTGCCGCCCGGGGATGTAGCAGCCCGCACTGTCCACCGGCCGCACGACGCGCCCGGCGAGGATCCCCGGCGCGATCTCCATCGACCACATGTCGCGCTCAAACTGCGCGGCGTGGAAGCGTTCAATGTTATCGGCGGCGAATTTCAGATGCTCGACGACCTCTGCCGATACCTCCGCGTATGCAGCCTCGATCTCGTCCTCGGTGACCTTCAGGTCGGCGGCGGTGATATCTTCCCTGTACTTGGCGTAGTGGTCGAGAGTGACGATGTCGCCGCGCTGGCGGATGTCCTCGCAGATCGCGCGCATCTCCTCGTAGATGTCGCCAAGCTCCTCCATCGAGCGCGTCATGATCGCCTCATGGCGCTCGTCGCTGATCTCGCTGAGTCGTTCGACCCTGATGATGCCCATCTGTCGGCCTCCCTCTTTCTGGCGGCTGCCAACATCAATGGCAGCGGCGGTGTAGCAGAAAGGGACAATTCGCCGAAATCGCACGAGGAACCTGCCGCACTTCAGCCGAATGGGGCGTGCGGGGCTGCGTCCCTTCCCGCAATCATCTGGAATCGGCTCAGTGGTCCGCGCGTCCTCTTAATAATACCTGCCAGCATCACACGGTGGTGATCTCCCTCATGAGCAGCGGCGCATATCACATCCGCCTGCTTCGCAGCATCGCACTGCCTGTCATGATCACGGTCGCGGTCCAGGCCGCCGCCGATCTGCCGATGCGCTTTATCGACGAAGAGGCTGAGGGTGAGTACAGCGTCCTCTGCCCCATCGTGATCGATGGCCCGGGCGAGTTGTGCGTTGCCTTCGACGTCCGGGATGGCGGGGAGATGTCGTGGGTGCGCATCGCCGACGGCGTCGCCACGCTGCACCGCGTTGCGGGCAGCGCGCAGGAGCGTGTCGGCGGTGCCGCGCGAGTCGAGGCCGTGGGCCCCGCCCAACTGACGATCCAGCGTCGTGACGGCCGCGTGCGAGTGGTCGTCGCGGGCACAGTGGCGCTTGACGAACCGTGGGACGGTCCTTCGGGCGGCGACGCCGGCGTCATGAGCACCGGCGGCCATGTGGCGAGCAAGCCGATGATCCAGCCGGTGGATGCCCCCTTCATGACCGATGATTTCACCCGTGAGACCGACTCGATGGGCAACTGGGAGACCGCGGGGGGCCGCTTTGAGAACACGATGGTCAGCGCACCGGGAGCCCAGGCGGAGCTGAGCGCGAACCCCTTCTCGCTTCATGTGCGGACGGAGGATCAGGCGGTCGCCACCACGGGTTACTGGTTCTGGGACAGCTACCGCGTCACGCTGAATGTCAGGCCCATCGGCGCGGAGTCGGTGGCTCTGCGCGCCTGGGTGCAGGATGAGGCGAACTTCCTGGCGCTGCGCTGGGCGGCGGGCGGTCCGGATGAGCCCGCCGCGCGGCGCCTCGTGCTGGTACGCGACGGCGTCGAGCAGCGGCTGGCGGAGGCCCCCGGCGGCTTCGCTCCCGGCGAGTGGTACCGACTTGAGCTGCGCGTCACGCCGGGGCATGTCGAGGCGCTGATCGATCGCTCCCCGGTCTTCGCAGTGGAGAGCGATGCGCTGGGGCAGGGCGCGGTCGGGCTTGCGCTCGCGGAGGGTGACGCGTACTTCGACGATCTCTTCGTGGCGCCACCGGAGCAGCCCGACCCGTGGCCGCCGCGGATCAACCCCGTCTTTCTGACAGACGAGGTGATGTCCTCGGAGGAGTTGTTCCTGCCACGCAGCTTCTGGGCGAGGGGGCCCGCCGCGGGCGAGTTCTGGCACTGGGGTGAGTTCTTCGACGACGCGGTGGTGACGGTGCCGGCCGAGTTGCTGGCAGGGGACGGTCTGGGCGTGCTGCTGCGGTCGGATGGCGATGAGGCGGCGGGCTACCTTGTGGATGTCGGGGTGACGGACGGGAGCCTCGTGGTCTCGGTTGCGCGCAACGGCGTCCCAGTCGCCTCCGGGACAGCGTCGCCGGCAGATGATGAGCCGCTGCTGATCACAGTTGCGGGAGACACGGTGGAGGCGCGCCATGCCGGCCGGTCGATCGTGCAGCACACCGATCCGCAGCCGCTCTCGGGCCGCAGGGTGGCGCTCTTTGAGGCTCCGCGCGCGGCGGCGGATCTCGTCACCGTCTTCTCGCGGCAGTTCCGCGACTACGTGTTCGACACGAGCCCCACCGACTGGTTCGCCGGGAAGGGCCAGTGGGGCGTGACTACCCGGTGGCCCTGTGAGCCGGGGTGGACGTTCTACGGGGGCGTCGGTGCGGAGAACCCGCTGGCCTGGACGAAGCACACCTACCGGGGCGACGTGGTGCTGGAGTGGTTCGGGGCGATTCAGAGCGACAACGTCAACCGCATCAGATACCAGCGCCCCAGCGACATCAACGCGACCATCTGCGGCGACGGGCAGAGCCTCAGCTCGGGATACAGCTTCATCCTGGGCGGCTGGAACAACACGAGGAGCGCTATCCTGCGCAATGGCGAGGTGGTGGCGGAGGCTGAAGAGGTGGTTCTGCCCGATCTCAACGCCCGGGATCTCACCGCCCACCGCGGATGGTCGCGGCTGCGCGCCGAGAAGTTCGGCGATCAGATCCGCATGTGGTATAACGGGGAGGTCATCCTCGAGTACACCGACCCCGACCCGCTGCCTGAGGGTCGCATCGGCCTGTGGTCATTTCACAACGAGCCGGTCGCGGGGCGGGTGCGGCTGTGGTATGAGCACGAGGGGCCGCCCTCGGTGGTGCGGAAGCCGCAGCCACGCGTGACCGAGCTTGTGCCGATCGAGCGCCCGGCCGAGGCCACCGAGATCTTCAACGACTTTGAGGCGGATTGCGGGGAGTGGCAGGCGCTGGAGGGCGGCACGGAGGTGCTCCTGGAGCTTGACACGCAGTCCGCCGCGGGCGGGCGCTCGAGCCTGCGGATCACCAACCAGGAGGAGGGCGGCCCCTTCGCGGTCGCCGCGGTGAACACGCCCTTCACCATCGACGAATGGCCGGTGCTGAGCTTCGACTATCGCCTCCCGCCGGACGTGAGGGTGAACCTCTACCTGCTGATCAACCGGCGCTGGCATGCGGTGACGCTGGCCGAGGAGCAGGCGCCGTGGGATGACGTGCCGGTGATCGGGCGGGTGGCCGATCTTCGCGCGGACGGTGAATGGCATCATGCGCGGGTGGACCTGCTCGCCGGACTCAATGACGCGGGGCCTTTGCGCAGCACTTCGAGGGTTACGCAGGTCGTCTTCTCGCCGGCGTGGGAGTCATACGCGCGCTGCGGGATCGGCGGGAACGCGCGAGGGGCGACGTACTGGATCGACAACTTCCGCATCGGCCCGGCGGAGTAGACAGCGGGCCCGCCTCTGAAAGCAGGCGGGCCCGCCGAGTGAGTGCGTCTCGTGCCTCCGAGTGTCGCTCAGGCTACTGCTGCTGCCGCTGCTGGCGCTCGGGCATGGGCAGGCTGGTCTGGGCGAGCAGCTCGAGGGTCTGCGCGTCGAACTTGTAGAGGGTGTTGCGCGTGAACAGGAAGACCGCGTTGCCCGAGACGGCAAGCGCCACCTGGTCCCCGCCCCGCTGCATCATGGCCATCCGAGCATCCCGCGCCCGGGCCCCGTCCTGGTCCTGCTCCTGCTGCTGAGGCTGCGCCATCGCCACGGTCACCATCGTCCCTACGATCACGAGCGCGACTGCCACCGCAATGACGACCCTCCGATGCTTCGTCACAACCGCCGGCATCCTCATCAGTCCAACCTCCTCCAGCCTCTCACGGCCGGGTTTCGTGTGTCTTCCTTCTTCAATTGACGCCCAACCGTCTGCCGTGATTCCCTGCTTCTGAGCGGCGCGCAAAGATTCTCCCTCGGCCGGACTCGCGCCCGCCTGGGGCCCGCCTTTCCGCACTGCCTTCACTCTTGACGACGCATCCGGCCATCGATCACAATGTCCGAGAGATACCTGCCAGTCGCTGCACCGGAGGTGTCGCCGATGGGGCTGGAAGGCGTCGAATTGATGCTGGCGGTCGAGGATGAGTTCGGGATCCGGGTACCGGAGGAGCGCGCGCAAGAGATGGAGACCGTGCGCGACCTCTACGACTACATCGTGGAGACGCTCATCTCCGCCCGCCCCGGCGTCTGTCCTTCCATGTTCGTCTTCTATCGCATGCGCCGCGCGTTGGCCGAAAGCCTCGGCATGGACCGCCGCTCGATCACTCCTGACAGTGATTTCCGCGAATTGCTGGCGGAAAGCACGCGACCGCGGCACTGGGAGCGGATGCGGGATGAGGTCGGGCTGAGCATCGTCGATCTGGCGCTGCCTGCGAGAGAGGCGCGGATCGCCCGTATAGCCGGCACCGCGCTCCTGTGGGCAGCGGTGGTCATCATCCTCGCCGTCGCAAGTGCATTGGCCGGCTGGGGCGGATGGCCGATGTTCCTCGCCGGCTTGCCTGTGGGAGCGTGCATGGCCTTGCTGGTGCTGCACCCGGTCCTCACGTGGCACACTCGATATGAGCGCGCGCACGCCACGTTGATCCCCGAGGGCCACGAGACACCCCGCGCGGTCGTCTCGCGGATCGTCCCGGAGAACGAGTGGCTGATCCGGCGGGAAAGCCGCGAGTGGTTGCAGGCGAACATCGAGGACCGCCTGCTCCATCACGTCCGCGAGATCTGCTGCTACATCCCCCGGGAGGTCACCCTCGACAGCAGGTTCGTCGATGATCTGAAGTTCGGGTAAGGGCAAACGACAGACGACAACGACGAACGACACAGGCCGGAACTGGGTCCGGCCTCTCCGACGGCAACAGTAACGCCCTCGTTCTCCTCCCCAGAAGGCCCTCTCCCCCGCGCCGCGAATAGTCCCTCATCGCGCTCATTTCCGGACGTCGGAGGTCTCGACCATGATGCTGTGCATCGCGATGCTGCTTGGTGGCGCGCCCCTCGCGCAGGCGCTTCCCCCGATCCCACCGCTGCCGGAGGTCGAGCGCTACGCCATGAGCGACGAAGATCTCATGGACGCGCTTGATCCCGAGCACCCGGCCGCCGCGGGGGTGCTGCGTATCCGCGACGAGCAGGGCATGGAGGCGGCGAAGCAGGCGCTTGCCGAGCACTTCCGCGCACGGACCGAGCCCGTCTGGTTCGTCTCCCAGCACGATGAGCTTGAGAGTGCCGACCTCCGGACCGCCGACGCCGCGCTCGGCCACCTCATCCGCGGCCACCAGTTCGGCGAGACGATCGACTGGTTCGAGAATCCCACGACCGCGCCCGGCGCCGAGTTCAACAAGGAGTGGACGATGGCCCTGGTGCGGATGCCGTGGTGGGTGGATCTCGCCCGCGCATGGCGGGCCACCGGCGATGAGCGCTACGCCCGGGAGCTTGCCGACCAGTTCCTGCATTTCCGCGAGACACATCCGATCCCGCTCGGCCGCTCGGGCTGGTTGAGCAGCCACCCGCTGAAGTACGCGGTGCCGGAGTGGCGGACGCTGGAGATGGGTGTGCGCCTCAGCAGCACGTGGATCAACGCCTTCTACCACGCGCTGGGCTCGGAGGCGTTCGACGCGCATGTGATCTGCGAGTTCCTGAAGAGCTTCCACGAGATGGCCCATCATCTGCTGCAGTTCTCGACGGTGCGGGATATGTCCAACAACTGGCTGACCCACGAGACCCGGGCGCTGTACAACGCGGGCGTGCTCTTCCCGGAGTTCGCCGCCTCGGGCGAGTGGAAGAGCGTCGCGGCCGATCGCATGTGGGCGGAGCTGAACAAGCAGCTCTACCCCGACGGCGCGCAGTGGGAGCTTGCGCCGAGCTACGGCGCGGGCGTGCTCGGGCAGTTCCGCGATGTCTACCGGCTCGCGCGGCTCAACGACGAGCCGCTCCCGGACGGCTATCTCGACCGCCTGCAAGCCAGCTACGACTACTATCTCTACTCATCGGTGAACGGCAGAGCGGCGGCCTTCGGCGACTCCGGCCGCAGCGACGTCCGCCGCATCCTCCGCTGGGGCGTGGAGGACTTCCCCGAGCGCGAGGACTTCCGCTGGATGGCCACCGGTGGCGAGGGGGGCGAGCGGCCCACCGCGCTCACGAGCGAGTTCCCGTGGGCCGGGCAGTACGTCATGCGCAGCGGCTGGGACCCCGACGACCGCTTCATGATCGTCGACGCCGGGCCCTACGGCACCGGTCATCAGCACGAGGACAAGCTCAGCTTCGAGCTGTGGGCCTACGGCGAGTATCTCATCACCGATCCGGGCACCTACACGTACAACTACGACTCCCCGTGGCGGCATTTCATGGTCTCGAGCCTCTCGCACAACACGGTCGCGGTGGACCACCTCGGGCAGAACCGCCGCGGCCTGCAGGAGCTTTACATCACTGAGGAGCCGCTGGACAACTGGTTCGCGGTGGCCGACGGCCTGGTGAGCTTCCGCGGAAGCTACGAGGCGGGCTACGGCCCCGAGCGCGACCTGCGCGTCACGCACACCCGCACAGTGCTCTTCGTTGATGGCCGCTACTGGGTGCTGATCGACCGGATGCTGCCCGAGGATGACGCGGAGCATCTCTACGAGGCGTTGTACATGCTCACCGGCGAGGCCTCGGCGGTGGAGGGCGTGATCCGCACCAGCCGCGATGGCGCCAACCTCGCACTCTCGGGCGCGGCGAGCGGTGGCGCGATCATCGAGGTCGTTGAGGGGCAGGAGGAGCCCGTCAAGCGCGGCTGGCGCAGGGGCGGCGGCTCGGTGGTGCCGAATCCGACGGCGGTCGTTGCGACGCGCGCGAGCGGGCCGGCGGTGCTGGCGACGGTGCTCTACCCGGTCCCGGCGGGCGAGGCGGCGCCGGAGGTCGGGCTGGAGCTGGTCGAGGCCGACGCGGAGGGGAAGGTCAGTGTGCGAGTGACGCTGCCGGACGGCGGTGAGCAGGTACTGATCGACGAAATCTGACGGCGTGGTGATCGTGGTCGATCGCCGGGCGGCAGTCCCCGCCCTGCGGT
>JBMNNW010000024.1:0-47234 GCA_050942735.1 Armatimonadota bacterium | reverse complement strand
CCCCCGCCTGTGCGGCTCACGATCCTCGCGGGATCAGCAGGACCACCCCGAGGCCGTCCTCGAAGACGGTTCGGCAGGCGATGACGCCATCGTTGTTGATCGCCATGGCCTCCATCAGGTGCCACTGATCGGCCTGCGGGATGTGGTCGTTGAGGTCGTGCGCCCTCCCGTTGCGCCAGATCACGGCCCGGCCACCGCCGAAGCCGGTGAGGCAGCCCACGATGTCGCCGAGATCGTTGACATCGCGCGCCCATCCCGCCTTGAGTGCCTCCAGCCCGGGGAGCACCTGCAGGCCGGTTGACGCGTCCCACCGCATGGGCCACGGGCCCTCGAGGCGCCCAACCACGACGCCCTGGCGGTTGACCGCGTATGCCCGGCCCTCGACCCCGCCCTCTTCGTTCAGATGAATCAGGCTGTAGCCGCCGTCAGGGACCGGGACCCATGCGCAGGGACGCCCGCCGGCCGAGCGGCTCCGATCCAGCCCCACGATGATCCCGTGATCGCTGATCCCCAGCGCCACACTGAGACTCCCGTCGAGAAGCCTCATGCCATCGGTCGCGTTCCAGATGAACGCATGCCGCGCCCCTCCCTCCACCTCCACGGTCCCCACCGCGTTGCCGCCTGCGTTCATGTCCTCGACCGAGCAGGAGCGGGTCTCGGGCAGGACGTCGTTGAGGCAGATCACCTCGCCGTCGGGTGTCTGCACGTAGGCCCAGGAGCCGTCCTGATTCAGTTCCCTGACGTTGAACGCCACCGTCCCGTCCGCGCTCAGGGCCACCGCGCTGCTCAGGAGATTCGCCTCGACCTTGTGGCATGACAGCGTCTCGCCGTCGTTCCAGACCGCCGCATAGACCTCCCCCCGCCCGGTGGACGCGGTGCCTGCAGCCTGCCCCGCCATATTGATGTCCATCACGCGGCCGAACGGGCCCCAATCGAGCACGTCGATCGAGTACTGCCCCACCGGCCTCGTGGTATCGAGGCGCGCCGCCAGGCTCCCGATCCACCCCGGCCAGACGCCGGACATCCAGACGAGGACCACGCAGCTCAGCGCGACGGCGACCATGATCTCAGCCACCACAAGCCTGCGCTTCACCGTCATCTCCTCCAGAGAACTTCAACACTTCTTACGTGATACATCCGCAGACGGGGAATGTTCCCTGCGGATTCCAGCGATCGCAGATTCAGCGGAGCGAACGCCATCAATCCCGCCCTCCATCTCCAGCCGCCCGCTCTTCGCTCAGCGGTAGATCGTGCCGAAGGAGTTGAGCATCGGGCTGCCGGGCCGTGGCATGCCACGCCGATCGCCCTGCTGCATCCCGCGGCCCGGCCCGTAGCCGCCGCCCGGTCGAACGCCCTGATTGTTGCGGTCGTAGCCGCCGCGCTGGACGTTCCGGCCGGTGTTCGCGTAGCCGCCGGTCGTGCCCGTGGTCCCGCCACCGTAGTATCCGCCGGCCTCGATGACCGAGCCGCCGAAGATCATCGCGACGCCGTCCGCGCCGAGATGCCGCGGCCAGATCAGTTCCATGAATTCATCGCGCTCCTGCCCGGATGCATCGGCGCCGGCCGCCCGCGAGCCGCGGAACTGGTAGGGCACGATCTCACGATGCGCGCTCGTCGCAGCCTCGGGCACGGCCTCGCCGAGTGCCGGCGCGTCGGCCCCGGCCTCCTGGGCGAGCGCAACCTGCCCCGCGGTGAGCGCCAGCAGCGCCAGCGCGCAGATGGCTACGAGCCCGGTGATGGTCAGTGATGATCGTGTCACATGAATCACGATGCTTCCCCTCCTCATGTCGCCGCTCGGAAAAAGTTGTTCCTTCAACTATTTACATGACGTGCGCCACACGGGGGGATTCCATCTTTCGTACGGGGAGACACACAAAAGGACGGCGACAGGAGGCATTCCCGCCTGTCAGTATCGCCGTGGCGCAGGCCGTCCTGCCTGCAGTGAGGCAGGACGGCCTGCCTGCCATCGGTCAGGCCAACTGAGCCCGAGCGCGCTCAACGATCGCGCGCATCTCCGCGAGTTGCTCCTCGCGGCCCTCGGGCTTTTCGTAGCGCGCGATGAGATCGTCAACGCGGTCCGCGGTCTTCCGAAGGATCTCCTCTTCGTGCTCGAAGCCCGCGTAGCCCGAGCGGTCGATCAGTTCGGGGAGCCAGAGGCTGTCGCGGAAGCGCCTGGCGGTGTGCATCGTCTCAAGATGGCTCGTGCCGATCCCGAGTCCGACCTCGAGGATTTCGTCGAGCGCGAGGTTCTCCGGCGTCGGATCGAACTGCCGAGCCAGGTGCGTGGCGGCCGAGGCGTACTCGCGGTCGAGCAGAAGCTGGATCGCTGAGAGTGTCCTTCCCTCATCGACCATCCCCTGCCCGGCGGTGAGCGGCTGGCCGGTGAAGGCCGTCACGACGGCCGATTTGTGCGCCTTCTCCAGCGCCGCGTAGAGGCCCGGTGTCTTCGCGTCACAGTACTCTCCGGAGCCGACCGGCACGCGCAGCCCGCACCAGCGGCCGATGAACTCCACGCACGCGAAGCCGTAGTACAACGCATCCCACGCCGAGTAGCTGACCGCGCCGGTGGCCATGTCCACCGTGCCCGGCCACATGCTGCCGCGGAGGGGGGCTCTCGGGTTGATCCCACGCGCGGCCATCCACGCGGCCACGAACTCGGCGGCCACGACCACCACGAAGCCCTCGACCGTCACCGGCGCGGAGACGCCCGCGACGGGCATCGCCGTCAGCCCGCAGGGCTCACCGTCCCGCGCGCGCGGGACGTACTTCCCGGCGGTGTCGCGGTCGAGGCGCAGCGGGTGCGCGAAGCAGCTTGCGCCCCACGCGAACCAGTCCTCGCGGCCGAGCACCCGGCCCATCTCCCGCAGCCACGGGATCTGCTCGGCGTGCCACGCGAAGGGGCCGTGGGGGGTATGTGCGTACTCGGCCAGCAGCAGGCCCGCCTCCAGCGGCTCGACCAACGCGGGGACATCGGTGAGCGAGAGCGCGTGGCCGACGCCCTGCTCACGGTGCAGGGTGTCGCCGAACTTGATCAGCGTAATGAGGTCCTCGCGATTGCTCTGCCGAAGCTCGCCGGTCCGGTGGTCGTGGTAGATCTGAGCGACCTGCGTGCCGATGACGGGCATGCCCGGTGCGCCGAGGTTCGCGGCATCCGCCTCGTCACGCCCGGCGTATTCCTCGCGCATCGCGGCGACGAACCCGGCGGTGAGGTCGCGTGGGAGGTAGACGCGCTCGCCGGCGCGATCGACCTTCGCGCCCATCGCCTCGAGGCCGCTGATGAGTTCCTCGTTCTGGCAGAGCGCGCCGACCTTTTCGAGGACGGTCAGCACACCGTTGGCGAGGGGCTCGATGTGATCGTCGCTGATAATGCCGCGCTGGAACATAAGATCGCCTCCCGGGGGCTCTGATTGCGGGGGCGAGGTTCACTGCGCGCGGGCGTCGGACCTCCCGCGCGCCGGGCGTTTGCATCGCGGCGCAAGGCCCTTGCGCCGTTCGCGTCGAACCTGCCCGCAACCACAGCGAAGCAGACTCGGAGGTTGATCATGTACCATCGGCCGGTCATCGCAATCGTCGGCGCAACTATCATCGGAACGCTCCTCTCCCCCACCCCCGCGCGGGCGCAGCAGTTCGACACCCACCCGCGCATCCTCGCCGGATACACCGGCGCGTTTCTCACGGACGCGAGAGAGCAGTGGCGTGAGTATCTGCCGCTGCTCGCCGAACACGGCTTCACCGCCGTGGACTTTAAGCTGCACCCGGGCAGCTTCGACCTCGACGACGATGAGGCCATGCGCGAGTTCGTTCACCGGGTCGCGAACGCCGTCGAGGACGCTGGCCTCGACTTCTACATCTACCTCTACGATCGCGGCTCATCACGCGACCCCGAGAGACACGCGCACCTGCCCGCATTCATGGCGACCGACGGCTCGGTGAATGAACAGATGTACTGCCTCTATGAGCCGCGGGTCTGGCTGGCGCTTTTCGAGCGCGTCTTCTGGATGGCAGAGCGCTCGAACGAAGTGGCGATCGCGGGCGTGAAGATCGACATCGAGCACCTGCAGAACTATCGCCCCTGTGTCTGCGACTCGTGCTTCTACGCCTTCGCGCGGGAGTGCACGGGGGTGGACGAGGGGCTCGTCATCGACTGGGACCGCGAACGCGTCGCGCCCGAGGACCGGTGGGCGTGGGTGCGCGAGCACAGTGACGAGGAGGCGTACATGGCGCACCTCGAGTCGCGGATGGATGAGGCGGCCCGGCAGTATGAGCGCCGCGCGCACGCGATCAACCCCGACCTGCGCCTCGGGATGATGCCGGTGCGCGATTCGCATCTTCACCGACCGTGGATCGCGCACCTCGCCACCGAGCGAGCGCCCGCGCTGATGGAGTCGTGGGCGATGTACGGGGGCCTCGGCTGGACGGAGAATGTCGCAGAGATCCAGGATTTCGTGAAGTCGCTCAACCCGCACAATCTCTTCGTCCCGTGGTTTCGGCCGAACAACTACCGGCCCGAGGACATGGGCGAGCACGCGTTCGTCGCCGCGGTCGAATCCGACGGGTACAACATCTGGCAGCTCAACATGATCCACCCAGATACCCCGTGGGGGAATCGACCCTCCTACGCGCTCCCGACCGACTACCGCGACCCGATGGCCTACTGGGCGGCGCTGAGTGAGGCGAATGAGCGCGTGCGGCAGTGGCTGGCGGAGCCGCATGAGATCGCGTATCAGCCGATCGACCTGCTGCTTGAGCGGGCGGACGTGGGCGAGGTGTCGATCCCGGATGCGCGGCCGATGGCCCTCGACGCGCCCGCGCTCGACGAGGAGCCGGCCCCGAGCGGCCTGCGGGGCGTGAATACGATCTACGTCTACGTGAGCGACCCGGCGGAGCCGGTTCAGGTGCAGGTGCGGCACACCGCGGGCGAGCGGCGGAACCGGCCGATCGCGTGGGCGCTCGCGAAGGGCCCGGATCAGCCTGTCGCGGAGGGACTCGTCGAGCCGGGCGAGAGCGCGGAGTTGTCGCTGGAGGTGCCGGAGGCGGGAGTCTACGCGCTGGTGCTGCAGGCGCAGGAGGGTGGCGGGCCGTGGTACTCCGCTCGCGTGCTCTCCCACCCGCACGGGATCGATGCGTCGGGGAAGGCGTACTTCTTCCGGAGCAGCCCGCGGCAGTTTTTCTGGGTGCCCGAGGGGCTGGACAGCTTCCGCGTCTACGGGGAGACCGGTGCGCGCAACCAGGCGATGCGGGTGCGTGTCTGGGGGCCGGATGGCGCAGAGGCGCTCGACCACATGGTGAACTCGGATGTGGCGCACCGAGAAACGCTGGAGGTCGCGGTGCCTGAGGGAACGTCGGGGGCGGTCTGGTCGCTGTGGGTCGGGGAGCCCGAAAAGATGCAGGCGACGCATTACTCCGAGAACTACTGGGTGCGGGTGATGGACGCGTCGCCATGGCTGGCGGAACGGCCCGACGCGGTGCTCGGCAGATAGGCGGGAGGGCCTCCCGAAGCCGCTGCGGTGTCTGCGGCCGGACGAACAAATGTTTCACGTGAAACATTCCGTGGTGGGCGCTCGACGGCGTAACGTTATGCCATTTTGCCAGCAAAAGGGACGCGTCGCGCTTCCTCCGTCTGCTGACGGCGACAGGCGGGGATGTCCTGCAAACGACGACGGCAACGGCATGTGATTCGACGCATGTGAACATGCGTCGCTCCGGAGAAAGGCATCGCGGGGCACGGGTCCCCGATGGAGGGGCCTGTCGCCCTACAACAACGCCACCCTGCAAGGAGGCGTTGTCGTTGTGGCCCCGGCGCCCTCGCCGGGGAGTCGTTGGGCTTTGCGAAACACAGGTCCCCGATGGAGGGGCCTGTCGCCTGACAGGCCCGCCGTTTGTTCGCTGGTGACGAGAACGGCGGGCGGGGCATCAGGCCCCCGGAGATCGCCCGCGATCTCTTCGCGAGTTTGCTGCGCAAACGTCGATGCCCTACAACAACGCCACCCTGCAAGGAGGCGTTGTCGTTGTGGCCCCCGCGCCCTCGCCGGGGAGTCGTTGGGCTTTGCGAAACACAGGTCCCCGATGGAGGGGCCTGTCGCCTGACAGGCCCGCCGTTTGTTCGCTGGTGACGACAACGGCGGGCGGGGCATCAGATCTCGATCGTGCAGGTGAGTTCGAGGGTCGCGAACTCGGCCGGCTCGGCCGTCGCGATGGCCACGAAAGGCACCTCATGCTCGGTCTCCACGCGAAGGCTGACCGGCTCGGAGGGATCGGTGCAGATACGCAGCGTCACCGGACCGTTGCGGATGATGATGCAATCATCGCGCACCTCGGCCCGCGCATCCGGCTCGTAGTGCAGCAGCCAGGTGATCACCGACGGCCGCACCGGGCGGACCTCGTCGGCGATCAGCACCGTCGCAGTCTCATCGAGCGTTACCTCGAAGGCGCGGCGGTGCAGACGGATGCCGCTCTTCTCGCCGCGCATCTCGACCGTCATGTACTTGCGGTCGCCGAGGTCCTCGAGGCGCGTGATCTCCGCATGTTCGTCGGGCCCGGCGACCTGCCCCTCGCCGTCGATGAGAACGCAGTTGTGCCCGATGGTCTCACGGCCGTAGGTGAACGCACCGTGGATCCAGTAGTCGGCGGAGTACTGTGGGCAGCCCGGATCGACGATCAACCCGCGACCGGCCGCGCGCAGGATGAACGTGGTCAGGTCGCGGTGGCAGTGGGTCTGGACGTTATGCCCGGCTCGGACGGCCAGTAGAAGGCCGTCCGGGTCATCGAGGTCCGAGCGCAGAATCCCCCACCCCGTGCCGTGGAAGGCGCGGGAGGGCAGCAGGTCGTCGGGCGGTTCGGCGGGCAGGTCAGGGTCATACCAGATCAGGGCGAGCGGGCTGTCTGACTGCAGCCGATCGGCAAGCCACTGGATGTGCGGGTCGCGGAAGCGGCGCGCGAGGCAGCGCAGGGTCGGCTCCATCCGGTCGGCAGGACCGAAGTGCGTGTCGCCGAAGTTCACCACGTAGGTGTCGCCCTGGATGCAGTAGAGCGGGAAGTACGCGGTCTTTGCCAGCGCCGGGATGCGCTCAAACTCATGGGCCCCGCGCCAGCGCAGCGCCGCGGGCAGGCGGTCGGCGTTGAGCCGCAGCGCCTCCATCAGCGGCAAGGCGTGCTCCATCCCGAACGCCCAGTAGTTCCCGCCCTCATGCGTGCTGCCGTCATCGTTGACCCATGTGAGGTAGCGGCGGAGGTGGAAGGCGCAGCGCTGGAGGATCTGCTCGTAGAAGGGCTCCCGGTCCATCAGCAGCAGGGACATCAGGCCCGCGCCACCGACCATCACCGCGACCCAGTTGTTCACCGCATTGCGAAAGAAGCGCTTCGGAAGGTCCATGTCCCGCAGCAGCGGCTCGACGGCCTTGCTGCGGTGGTGGTCGGCGATCGCCCCGAGTTCGTCCTCATCGATGGCCTCGGCGCACCAGTCGAGGTAATGCGCGAGCGCCTGGCAGACGATGCCGGTCATCAGGCCGAAGCGCTGATCGGGCCGCTCGTGGCAGGGGTCGATCCAGCTTTTCCATGCGAGGATCGCGGAGACGGTGATCTTCGCACGGCGGTGAAACTCAGGGCGCCCGGTGAGCAGGTAGGCGAGCGAGCAGCGCTGGATGGAGCGCATCCGCTCCCCGGCGCAGGTGAGGTAGGGCCCCCACGGGCGGCTGAGGTCGGGCTGTGCGACGGGCTGATCGAGCAGTTCTTCGGCCGAGGCGATGACGCGGTCGCGCCTCTCCCCCACCTCGCCCCCGGCGGTACGCAGTCGCTGGACGTCATCGTCGGTGAGCAGCAGGCCTCGTTGGATCATCGTGCCCTCCTGTTGGCGTGAGCCTCAGACACACCTGAACGTGAGGACCGTCCTTCCGGCAACACCGCAACACCGGGAGCGCCGCTCGCCGGGATACGCCCCGCGGGCCGGGAGCCCGTGCCACGGTGCAGGCGGTGCCGCTCGGTGCGGCAGCATCCCCGCCTGTCGGCGTCATCTGAAGATGAGGTAGCCGCCGATGATCGTGGTGATACCCGCGAGCACGCGCTCGAGTGTGCCGGGCTTGTTGACCTCGCGGAAGATGTAATCAGACGGGACGAGGATGACATCCCCGGGCCTGATCTCAGTTCGGAGCGCGTTGGGAGTGACCTCGCCGTTCGCGCGGATGACCACGGTGCGGTTTCTGCGCGCATCGGGAGTGAGGTCGCCTGACTTTGCGATGTAATCAAGCGGCATGAGGCCGTCCTGGTAGGGGACCGCACCCGGCCGCACGACCGCGCCCATGACGGTGACGGTGGTCGGTGTCTCCGGCACGATGACGACATCACCGGGAGCGAGCGGGAAGTTCTCCTGCGCGCCCTCGCTGGAGATGAGCGTCTCGCCGTCGATCGGGACCGCGCGCGCCCACTGGGTCTCGCTGAGTCGCCGCGGCGGGATGACCATCGTGGCCGTGCCCTCCGAGAGAGCGGCCTGAAGCCCGGCGGAGATCTGAGCGGCGGTGCCCGCGGCGCGCTGCTCCTCCCCCTCGACGGTGGCGGCGGAGAGTTCGCGGTTGAAGTGCGCGATGACCTGCTGGAGGTCCTCGGACTGCTCCCCGCCGATGATCTCATCGCGCAGGCGGTAGAGCACGATGCCGTTGGGGTTGGCGTTGGGCAGCAGGCCGCCGGCGCGAGTGATGAGGTCGTAGACGGTGTCGGGATCCTCGGCGGTCGCCTGCAGTGCGTAGGAGCCCGGCTTGCTGACGCGGCCGCGGATGGTGACGGCGGGCGGGGTGGCGATCAGGTCACCGGTGCCGAGCACGGCGATAAGGTCATTGTCATACACGAGGGGGTCGGGTTCGACCTCAAAGGCCTCGCCATCGCGGCGCAGGAGGAGATACACCGGATCGACCTGCCCGATGGCCCCTCCCGCTGTGTACTGAACCTCACCACTGGCGCCGGAGGCGAGCCCGCCCGCCGCGAGGATTGCGTCTGAGACGCGCATGCCCTGCGGGCGCTCGTACCATCCCCCCTCCTGGACGAGGCCGGTGACGTGCACCTGGCTGATCTCAGCGACCTCGAGGCGGCTGAGCACCGAGAGGATGTCACCGCGCTGGAGGAGGAGGTTGGCGGCGGCGTCGCCCGCGAGTGCGGCGCCGAGGTTGACCGGGAGCAGCTCCCGGCGCTGGTCGTCGCCGAGGCGGAGGAGATTCGCGCGGAGGGTGTACGCGCCCTCAACGAGTCCTCCGACCTGCTTGACGAGATCGGAGACACGCATTCCGCGGGTCCACTCGATTGCGCCGGGCCTGCGCACCGCGCCCTCGGCCCCGACCTCCATCGGCGCCTCGACATCCTCCTGTGAGAAGACCATCACGCGGTCGCGAGGCATCAGCGGGAGGTCGTGCCGTGGGTCGCCGGCCAGCGCCGCGGCGAGGTCGAACGAGATCTGATCGTAGTCGAGGTCATCTCCGAGGCGCCAGATGGCGGCCTCGCGCGTATGCGCGGAGGTGGTCAGGCCATTCCCGAGGCCGAGCAGATCGCTCACGGTCATTCCCTCGTGCACCTGGAACGCGCCGGGCCTGCGCACCTCGCCCTCAAGCCGCACGATGTTCTCAGGCTCCTCCAACACGGGCGGGATGACGAGCAGGTCGCCGTTGAGCAGGGTCATCTGCTCAGCGTCAGTGCGGAGGTTGACGTTGATCAGTTCGCGGATCCCGCTCTCCCCCACTCTCCACAGCTCCACGGTCCGCGCGTATCCGGTCGCGCTGATGCCCGCGGCCATCCGCAGGCCTTCCGCGAGGCTGAGGCTGTCTTTGATCTCATAGCGCGCGGGCCGGCGCACCTCGCCTGTCACACCAAACTCAGCCGACAGCGGCGGGACGAAGATGGTGTCGTTGGGCTCGAGTGAAAGATCGGCGTCGATCTGCCCGTCGAGCAGATAGTCATAAAGATCGACGGTCAGCGGCTCCTCACCACGGCGGATGAGTCTGATCGCGCGGAAACTGCCGACATCACCTGGGCCACCGGCGGCGTGGAGGGCCGAGAAGAGCGTTGCCGCTCCGGAGAGCACGTGTGTGCCGGGCCAGCGGACGTCGCCGGTGACGCGGACCTCGATCACGCGGGTTCGGGAGAGGCCGACGCTGACCTCGGCGCGGTCGAAGAACGTGCGGTAGCGCTGGCGGATGATCTCCCGAACGCGAGAAAGCCGCTCGCCCGCGACGGTGACCTCGCCAAGCAGTTCGAGGTAGATGTTGCCCTCGGCATCGATGACCGGCTGTGCCTCGACATGCTCGATGGCGTCTGTCCAGACGCGCACGGCAAGCTGGTCGCCGGGGCCGACGACGTAGGTGGGCGGGACGGCCTCTGATGCGACGACGCCGCTGACGCGGGTCTCGCGGATGGGCCTCGTGGGGCGCGCCGCCGCGGTGGTGGTCGGCGCTCGCTCGGCTCTGTCGGCGCGATCGGCGTCCTCAGTGGTCGTGCGGCTGTCGGTCCGGTCATCATCGCGCGTGGTCGTGCGACCGTCGGCGGCCTGCTCGGGACGGTCGGTGCGCTCCTCGGGGGCCCGCTCGGGTTCGACCGGGCCGAAGACCCTCATGCCGAAGCGCTCGAGCGCGGCGAAGCGCTCGGCGGCCGTCAGCGGCCGGACCTCAGGCACCTCAGGCACCTCCGGCTCCGCCTCGGCTTCCCGGAGTTCCCTGAGCCAGCGCAGCTCCTCGTCGGTCAGTTCGGGCTGGGGCGCCGGCTCGCCGGGTTCGGCAGCCTCCGCCTCCGCGCCGGGGCGAGGGGTACGTGTCGGCTCGGTGCGCTGAGTCTCCCGGGCCGGCGCTCGCTCCCCGCGGGCCTGCGCGACGGCGTGATAAGAGGGCGCGAGAAGAAAGAGACAGATAAGCGCGGAGAGCGCGAGTGACACCGAGGTGGTCTTTCGCACGGTTCAGACACCTTTCGGGCGGCGGGAGCCGCCGGGCAATACACGGGTACATGTACGCGAAGGCAATTCTAACAAACGCCCGCCCTCAGCGCAACGACGCGCGGCGAGGTGTCGCTCGCCCGCCATTGCGCGGCGGCCTGCGTCAATGCCGCCGCAGATCGTCGGCGGCGGCCTGAAGATCGTCGAGGCCGCTGCGCAGGGCGAAGTCCGCGATCGCGGACTTGCTGGTCCTGACATCGTATTCCGTCAGGAGCAGGAACTTGACCTCCTCGAGCAGATGCGCGACCGGCTCGGTGAGGTAGAGAGTCACGGCGACCTTCGGCCCCTCCTGCGCGGGCGGGCGGCCGACCCGTGAGGCATCGCTCTCCCCCGCCCCCTGCGGCCGGCGAGCCTTCCTTTCGGCCTGGCGGGCGCGGGCCTCCGAGAGCGTGATGCGGGTTTTCGCCGGAGCGTCGACGTCATCCATCGACTTGCGCAACACGTCATCGTCGGGCGGGGCATCCACGGTCTCAGGATCGGCCTCGGCAGGGAGGTCGGGCTGAGGGTCGTCGTTGGCGGGCACGGTGTCGAAGAAGACATCCTCGGGGATCTCAGGGCGTTTACGCACGGTCGATCACCTCCTGGGCGAGTGCGCGGTAGGCATCGGCGCCGGGGCTGTCCGGGCGGAACTGCACCAGCGGCATGGCTGCGACGGTGGCGTAGTCGAAGGCGACCGTGCGCGGGATGACGGTGTCGAAGACCTGATCGCCGAAGTGATGCAGCAGTCGGCCCTTCACCTCATCGGCGTGAACCGTCCGCGCGTCGTACATCGTGAGCAGCAGGCCGAGGATCGCGAGATCGGGGTTCGCCCGCTCGCGGACGCCCTCGACAGTGCGCAGAAGCTGCTGGAGACCCTTCATCGCAAGGAATGCGCACTGCACCGGGATGAGCACCTCACCGGCGGCGGTCAGCGCGTTGATGGTGAGAAAGCCGAGGCTGGGCGGGGTGTCGATGATGACGATGATGCCCTCGGCGAGGTTGCCGAGCTTCTCCGCGAGCCGAAACTGTCGGCGTTCGGCACCCGCGAGCTGCGCCTCAGCGGCGGCAAGCGCGTACTCTGATGGCGCGAGGAGCAGGCCCTCGATCGGGGTCGGCTGCACGATCTCGCGCAGGTCAACGTCGGGTGACAGCAAGAGGTCGTGGGTGCTCAGTTCGACCTCCTCAACGCCGGAGATCGCTGTGAGGTTCGCCTGGGGGTCAAGGTCGATGAGCACGACCCTCTCCCCCATCGCGGCGAGGGCTGCGCCGAGGTTCAGGACGGTCGCGGTCTTGCCGACTCCGCCCTTCTGGTTCGCGACGGCGATGGCGCGCATCGACGTCTCCTCCTTCGATGATGCCGGGCAACCGTTCAGTGCGCCCGGCGTACTGTGATTGCTGGTCCGATTCGGAGGTCGGGAGCATGGTAGCAGCAAAGCAGCAAAGGGTCAAGGCACGAAAGCGTCATGATGGTTTCCTGTTCTCTCGCTTTGACATTACGACGGCGACCCATTATACCATTATAGAGGCATCTAAGGGGGATGGCCAGGCTGCGCGGCAGCGGAGGTGCTTGCAGGCAATTATAACGGCAAAACGCTGGCCCTCGATGAAGCATGGGCTCATGCGTCTTTGCGCGCTTTCTGCGCGGATCAGGGACGTCGGCGCGCAGAGGGGCGGTGCAGATCGCGGGGAGCTGTTATCATGACAAGCCATTGTACCGGCAAAAAAGCAAACAGGTAGACGAGGAAAAAAACGAAGGGAGGAAAGGGGATGAAAGGATAGGGACATAACGGCAAGGGCGGAAGCCGGGGTAATGGGCTAACGGTATAAGTGTGCGGGTCGGTGATGAGCGTGTGGCGCCAGCCGGTGTGGGCGCGGTGGTATGAAGGGCGTGGCGCTGTGGAGAGGGAAACTCAGCAGTGACGGGCTTTGCAATGCATACAACGCAGGGTTGGTGAGTTGCGTGAAGATAGACAGGGTGCTGAGCCTCGACAAAGCCGCCGCTTACCCGGGGAAGAAGACGATCGACATGGTGATCTTCCTCGGGTGTTTCCGCGGTCAGACCGTGAGGCTGTGGCTGCTCACGGCAGCGGATTGCCCGGTGGTTCGGATAGACGAGCACGAGTTCGAGCCGTCAGATGAGGCGGGGGAGGGCCCGGAGGGACTGTGGTGGCTCGATCTTGGTGTGACCGATCGCCTCGGCGCGCGGTTCGGACAGTTGCGGATCGAGGGGATGACGGTCGCGGAGGCGCGGGAGTCGAAGCTGCTGATCACGCGCGATGTGGAGATGCGCGCTGAGGGGACGCTTGAGGCGGTGGAGGAGGCGGTCTTCGGGATCAGCCGGCGGAACGCGGGTCGGACGACACTTAGTCCGTCGCGGGTCGAGGTGGGGGAGAGCGCGGTGTTTGAGGCCGTATACACCGCCGGGCCGCATGGGCTTCCGGGTGGGGCGCTGGTGCGGTTCGCGGTCCCGCGGGCGTTCTCAACGCCGCAGACCGCGGATGCGGAGGCACCGGGGTTCGCGAGCGTACGCGCCAGGCGGCCCGACGGTGGCGAGATCCCCGTGGTGGTCGAGTCGGCGGAACTGTCGGAGGAGTCTCACGAGCAGGTGGATATCATCTGCTCACTCCCGGAGGGTCTTGAGCCGGGAGGGGCTGTCGTGGTGAACTACCGCAGCGACGAGATGTACATCTTCCCGTGGAAGCGCGATGAGGTCGAGCGGCCGCTGTGGTTCTCGCATCTCGCGCCGCTTGCGGCGGCCGTGGCGGCGGACGATCGGCGGCGATGGGTGGAGCTTCTGCCGAAAAACAGCCACTCGTTCGAGACCGTGGCGGGGCCTGCCGAGCGACTGCATCTGATCCTGCCCGGCCGGGTGCATGAGGACGAGGAAGTCTCGCTGCACGGGATATTCACCGATCGTTTCCGGAACGTCCCTCCGCCGCGAGGGATCCCGTCGCATATCCGGCTGACGATCGTGGACAAGGACGGCGAGCGCGACCTCGGAACGCCGCGCGGGAAGTTCACGGCGGCGCATCGTTTCAGGATGCTGCTCGGGAAGGTGAACAAGGGCCTCTACCGCATCCGCGCGTGGGACGCCGACACCGGGGAGTTCATGGCGCAGAGCAATCCGATGCTGGTGCTTGACGAGGATGACGAGCGGCTGAACGTTTACTGGGGCGAGATCCACGGGCACACCGAGATGAGCGACGGCTCGGGAGGCTTCGAGGAGATGTTCCGCCACGCCCGGGATGAGGGGAGGCAGGACTTCGCGGCGGCCGCCGACCATGCCTGTTACTTCACCGACAACGAGTGGCAGTGGATGCAGGACGTCGTCAACGACTACAACGAGCGGGGCGGCTTCGTGACGCTGCTGGGCTACGAGTGGGCGGGGAAGCAGGGGCATCGGTGCATCTACGCGCGCGGGCGGAGCCTGAAGCTGTTCCGCGGGATGTGCGCGGGTGAAGATACGCTCGACGTGGTCTACGAGCACTTCGGCGACAACGAGGATGTCGTCTCGGGGCCGCACCACACCGGTGCGAACGGCCGGATGGAGATGCATGATCCGGGGATCGAGCGGTTCATCGAGATCTACTCGATGTGGGGCGCGAGCGACAGGCTCGGCTCGCCGAAGGCGCCGCTGTTCCCGGGCAACAACCCGCTGCCCGCGCACGAGTGGCTCAACCGGGGAGCGATGCTGGGCTTCACCGGCGGCGGCGACTGCCACGAGGGGAAGAGCGGCTGGACGCCGGACGACCCGCGCGGCCAGGGGAGCGCGCTGCACGGCTTCGCCCGCCAGCTGCGCTACCGCTGCGGACTGACCGCCGCGCTGATGCCGGAGTTGCGGCGGAGGCACCTGATCGACGCGCTCCGAGAGCGGCGGACGTGGGCGACAACGGGGGCGCGCATCCTGCTGGAGTTCGAGGCGTCGGGGGTAGAGATGGGTTGCGAGGGCGAGGCCGAGGAGATTGAGCTGCGGGCGCGCCTGCACGGAGTGCAGGAGCTGCAGCGGATCGAGATCATCCGCGACGGCGAGGTGGTGTGGACGGAGGAGATCGAGGGTCTGGACGCGGAGATCGAGTGGAGCGATCCCGAGCCGGTGGGGGAGAGGACGTGGGTCTACCTGCACGTGATCCAGCGCGACGGGGAAGAGGCGTGGTCGTCGCCGGTATGGCTGGAGAGCGGGAAAAGCGGGGCGTAAGGCGCGAGCGGCGGGGAGGGGGAGCGCCTCGTCGGCCTCTTCATGGCGCGGGCGTCTCGCCGGTGCGCCTTTGTCGTGGGGCGTTTGCAGGGCAGGCACGTCCTGCCCCGCGAACGGCAGCAAACGGCGGGCGGGGCACAGGTCCCCGGAGATCGCGAGCGATCTCTTCGCGAGTTTGCTGTGCAAACGTCGATGCCCTACAGACGGCGGGCGGGGCACAGTGGTGAGGACGGGTATCCCGGGGGCGGGGAACAATCGGCGCGTCACGGTGCGTTAATGATGATGAGCAGGAGAAGCCGCGCAGCCGGAAGAGTGCCGGAGACGACCGGCACAGAGGTGCCACTGATGAGCAAGAAGACAATCACCGCACTGATCGTCGTCGCTCTGCTGGTCGGGATCGGTGTTTTCAACTACGCGATCAAGATGGATCCGACGCAGCTCGCCGCCCGGGGTGTAGGACAGGATGCTCACTCACACAGTGACGACGACGGCGACGATCACGAGCACGATCAGGCGCCGACGATCGAGGACATGCTCGAGCCGCTGGGGCCGGAGGGGGCCGCCGTGACCATCGAGGTGCTCTGGCAGGACCCGCAGGACCTGGAGGGCACCCTCAGGCCGATGCTCACGAGCGTGGCCTCACACTATGCGGGGCATGTCCGCGTGGAGTTTTTCGACCCCGCCACCGACGAGTACGCGCAGACGGTGCAGGACGTGGCCGCCGGGGTGCCGGTCGGGCTGCTTATCAACGGGGAGATGATCAAGCAGGTCCCGGAGGCGCCGCTGGGGATGCTGGCGTTCGCTGGAACGCCGACCTTCGAGGAGTGGAGCATGCATGACCTGCTGCTGGTGGTCGAGCATGAGCTGGAGGCGAAGGGGATCGCCTTCGAGCCGCAGGTGGAGCACGACCACAGCCACGATCATCCGGCACACGACCACGCCGGGCATTCCCACTGAGGCAATCGGCGCAGGGAAGCGGCCGGACACGAGGAATAACGAGCCCACCGGAGAAGATGCCGGTGGGCTCGTGCATTGTGTGGCGCGAGCTTCGCGCGCGATGGTCGTTGATGGAGAACGCAGCGTCAAGGGAGAGATCGACGTGCGACAATCAGTGGGGATGTTCGCGCTCATGGCGGTTCTCGCGACAGCTCTGGCGGCGGGCACATGCAGCGCCGAACTGACACGCCACGACCTCGGCCGGACCGTCAAGTTCAAGGTGCTCGTGGACAAGGTCCTGCAGCCGGAGGCGGGCTGGCACACCGAGCAGTGGATGGTGAAGGAGACCGCGGAAGCGGGCTTCAATGTATGGTCACCGCGGCGGGCCAACGATCTCGACGAGGTGCGACAGGTCACGCAGTGGTGCAAGGAAGAGGACATCCTGCATATCCCGTGGATGCGCGGGACACTCGGTGTGAGCCTCGACAATGAAGCGGCCGACGGCAAGCGGATGGTTTGGGCGTCGGGCGTGGAGGATCAGCTCTGGAGCCCCAACTCCGACGAGTTCTGGCAGTGGACCAACGACCTGGTGCTCGAGTACGCGAAGATCAGCGCGGAGATGCCGACGCTCTTTGGCGTGTTCCTCGATTACGAGAACTACGCGCTGGGGCCGAACTGCTACGAGCTGTCCTACGATGACCTCATCATGGGCAGCTTCGCGAGGGAGAAGGGCCTCACGCTGCCCGATCTGCCCTTCGATCAGCGGCATGGCTGGCTGGTGGAGCAGGGGCTGCACGACGAGTTTGAGGCGTTCCAGGTGGCGCACTGGCGGGATCGCTGCCGGACGCTGCGCGAGGCGGTAGACGCGATTGACCCGACCTTCATGTTCATGATCTACCCGGCGCCGGGGACGAAGTTCATGCTGGAGGCCTGCTACCCCGAGTGGGGGACCGAGCAGGCGCCTCTGATCCTCGCCGATGCCTCGACCTACGGCCGCGCGGCGGTGCTTCCGCACGACCAGGCGCTGAAGGCGAACCGCGACAAGCTCATCGAGCGGCAGGAGTTTGCGAGAGGCCTGGCGGAGCACGTGCTCTACACCGGCGGGATCGACCCGGTGGTAAAGGGCGCGGACCCCGAGTTCTCCGGCCGCAACGCCGCGATGATCATGGAGGTCACCGACGGCTACTGGATCTTCTACGAGGGCCCGGAGTACGACGGGACACATCCGGAGTACTTCAAGTGGTTCGAGCTGGCGCACCGGGCGGCCGACAACGAGAACTGGGCGTGGGCGTGGGAGCCGCGCGAGACGCCCGACAGCTACGGCCTCGAGGAGCTTCCCGTCCAGGACCCGTCGAAGAAGCAGCTCATCGTCTACGGCGCGAAGCGACCGTTCTTCGAGATGCTGCAGGCAAACGGCCGCTATGAGGTCCACGACATGGCCGGCGCGTCGCTGAGCTACTTCTCGGGCGCGGACGTGGTGATCCTGCAGAACTTCAACGAGTCGCTGAAGGGGAATGATCCGTTCGTGCGGATGCTTCGGGAGTACGTCGAGCAGGGCGGCGGGCTGATGCTGGCGCATGACACCGCGTGGTTCATGGCGAGCCCGTGGCCGGACATCGCGCAGCGGGACTACCCGGAGTACAACGTTGAAGCGGAGCGGCATGTGATCTGGACCGATCAGATCGTGCAGGACGTGCCACACCCGGCGTTGCGTGGCGTGGAGAAGGGCGCGCAGTTCGAGACCGAGTTCTACGACCACATGATCTTCAAGCCCGGGAAAGCGGGTACGGTGCTGGTGCGCGATGAGTTCGACTACCCGGTCTACGTGGCGGGAGAGAAGGGTCTCGGGCGGGTCATCTACGCGGGCTCATACTACGGCTACAGCAAGCCGCTGACGGGCGTGGAGGCGGACCTGTTCTGGGGGAACGTGGACTGGCTGGCAGGGATGGGCCCGAGCTACCGGCGGCCTGCGATGGAGCGCGACGATGCGGCGCACCCGGGGGTGAAGTGGAGCGATCGGCCGGGGGTGCGGTAAGCGACGGGCGACGAGCAGACGGCGAACGGCACCGCTCGAAGGAATGGGCGGTGCCGTTGTCGTTGGTCGTCGTCGTTGGAGAGGTCGGCCCCCGCGCCGACCTGTGTCGTTATTCGTGGCTGTTTGCCCAGCCGTTCTGGAGGCGCCCGGTCGTTTGTCGTTGTCCGTCGCTGTTTGTCCAGCCGTCTGGAGGGGACCGGGCCGCCCCGGCCCGCACCGATGACCCACGGAGCGGATTCGTGTTGATGTCGCTGCTGCTGGTGACGGTCGCGAGGAAGTTCAGTCGTTAAGTTAGCGGGAGCCGGACAACCGGGCCGGGACGGAGACCGGCCCCTCCAAACGGCTGGACAAACGACGCACGACAACGGCGAACGACCAGACGGCTGGACTCCGTCTGCTACATCGCCGTCCCCGCAAGCTCCAGAATGACGGCCTCGGCGATGGCCTTCGTGGTGGCGCAGGAGGTTCGGGCGGTGGCGTCACCGCAGGCGAAGAAGTCGCCGCCGATGCAGCCGCTGCACAGCGGCGCCGCCCAACACTGCGCGCAGTCGGGGTGCGCTGATTTGTCGCACAGGCTTACCACCGGGGCAACCTCCGCGAGGCGATCATCCACGACGCGACCGTCCTCGGTGAAACGCGCGACGCGGAAGTCATCCTCGCCGGCGAACATGAAGCACGGGTAGAGGTAGCCCTCCGGGTCCACGGCCATCGTGCCGGAACCGGCCGGGCAGTACGCACCGATCGGCTCGCGGGTGCGAAGGGCGTCCATGACGCGCCAGGAGAAGCTGTTGGCGCGGGCGCGGCCCTCGAGAAGCTGCCGGACGGAGTAGCGCGCCGCCTCCGCGTAGACGGCCGCTTTCACCTCGTCAGCGAGGTAGAGCGCGCCGCCCTCCGGTGCGGAGACATGAGCGATGTGGGTGACATCACGCCCGTAGCGCTCGGCGAAGAAGTCGATCAGATCGACTACCGAGATCCCCTGCTCGAGATGCCGGGGGGTATACGTGCACTCGAAATCCAGCGCGACGTCACCGGCGTCGAGACAGCGGCGCGCGAAGTCATCGGCGGCCGCGAAGGTACCCTCGCCCCGGAGCGCGTCGTGGACCTGCGCGGGGCCGTCGATGCTCACCGTGGCGGCGATGTCGTAGCGGCGCATCATGTCCATGACGCGGGTGTCGGCGAGAACGCCGTTGGTGACGAGCGCGAAGCGCGGAAGCTCGTCAAGCTGCCCGGCGTCGCGAAGCGCGGTGAAGTACTCGCAGACCTCGAAGATCAGCCGCGGATTGAGGAGCGGCTCGCCGCCGAAGAACTGCAGCGTACGGACGCCGCCGAAGGTCGCTGCCGCCCAGTTGATGGCGGTCGCGGCGATCTCGCGCGGCATCTCACAGCGCGGGCGGCCATAGGAGCCGCCGTCGGCGTAGCAGTATGCACAGCGGAGGTTGCAGTCGTGTGTGACGTGCAGCACGAGGCGGTTGAGACGGCCGTCGGAGCAGTCGCAGTCATCGCGCGAGGCGAGGCCGGGGTCGTGGGGGAGAGCGTCGAGCGGATGGTGCGCGTCGCGACAATGGTCGCTGCAGGCCTGAGGATCGCTCTCAACGAGCGCGGATGCGTCGCCGAGGGGAACGCGCCCGCCTGCAGGGCTGCGAAGGCGTCGTCGTCCAGACCGAGCGCGACGAGGGCGTCGGGCAGGAAGATCGCATGGCGCGAGCCGTCGGATATCAGATGCGTCCGTGGTCGCTGATTCATGGTGTTTGTGGTTGCGGCAGACGCTGGCAAGACGCCGGTTGTCCGGCCCGGTCCTCAGTCAGGCGGAAAGGGTTCGTGTGAGCGGCGAAACGGCGGGCCTGTCAGGCGAAAGGCCCTTCCGTCGGGGGCCCGCGCCGCGGCCCGCCGGTGGTTGTCCGGAGCGCCCGCGCCTCATCCGTGGCCGCTCGTTCAGCCGAAGACCTGCCGGAATGCGCGCTCGGCGTTCTGCATCGCCGCGGCGGTGGCCTGCATGTCGAGGCCCTTGAGCCGCACGCCCTCGAGGGCGGCGCCCTCGCGGTCGAAGCCGATCTCCCTGAGGCCGGTGGCCGCGCAGCCGCCTCCGCACATCAGCCCGGCGGCCTCCGCGCCCATGCAGTTGTTCCCGCAGCCGTTGCCGCAGATGAACCCGGCCGCGACCGGCGACATACAGCCGGTGCCGCATCCGTTCCCGCAGCCGTCACCGCAGCCGTTGCCCATCCCGCGCGGGTCGATGCCCTCGATGTTGCTCATGCCCGCTCCGAGCAGGCTGAAGAGTACGATGAGGTTCTCCCCAAGGTTCGGTGCGCCCTTGAAGCGCTGGCGTAGTTCGAGGATGGCCACGGCGCCCACGCGGTCGGTGGGGGACATGTCGGCCATCGCCTCGGCAACCTCGCGGCTCATCACGATCTCGTCGCGGTTGCCCTTGAGCTTCGCGAAGACCTCGGCGAACTGCTCGGCGGACGCGCCCTGTGAGCGCTGAAGGATGGGGAACCGTCCGGGGTCGATGGTGCGCATGCGTCCCTCGGGGCCGAGGCGGATGTCCTGCTGCGCGCCGGCGGAGGCGGCGAGTCCGGCCATGGCCGCGAGGGCGCCGCCCCCGATCATCCCCGCCTGCTTCAGAAAGCTCCGGCGGTCGGTCTTCTCCTCGTTCTCGTCGGGTGTGTTCTCGTCTGTGTGTCGATCCCTGTCCATCATCTTCCTCCCCGTGAGGCGATCATCTGTGAACGACGATGCAGGGGGGTGCTAATCCCCTGCACTCAGGTGAGCTTTCGACGGTACCTCCGTGGGTCCTGCTCCGAGTCGAATGGCCGCAGGCCGAAGGCCCCGGTGGAGCGCGCGGACTTTCGGCCTGCGGTCGAACGCAGCGAGGTGGCGGATCAGCCGAAGACCTGGCTGAACGCCCGGTCGGCGTTCTGCATCGCGGCGGCCATAGACTTCAGATCGAGACCCCTGAGTTGCACGCCCTCAAGTGCCGTGCCCTCGCGGTCGAAGGTGACCTGCCTGAGGCCGGCCATCTGGCAACCGCCGCCGCAGAAGACGCCCCCGGCGTCGGCGCCGGCGCAGTTGCCACCACAGCCGCTGCCGCAGCCGAGGCCGCCCGCGACGGGCGCGAGGCAGTTCCCACCGCAGCCGCTGCCGCAGCCGAGTCCCGCGGCTTGCTCGCCGACGTCCTTAAGCTGCTCTTTGCCGGCTGCGAGCAGACTGAAGAGGACAACCAGGTTCTCACCGAGGTTCGGCACGTTCCTGAAGCGCTGGCGCAGTTCGAGGACCGCAACGCCACCGACGCGATCACCCGGGGACATCCCGGCCATCGCCTCCGCCCAGCGCCTGTCGGCCTGCTGCGTCGCGCCCATCTCGCGCAGCCGCGCGAATGCCTGCGCGTACTGCTCCTGTGACGCGACTTTCAACTGGACCGCGGAGAGCTGTCTCGGGTCGATGGTGCGCATGCGCCCTTCGGGGCCGAGGCGGATGTCCTGCTGCGCACCGGCGGAGGCGGCGAGTCCGGCCATAGCCACCAGGGCGCCGCCCCCGATCATTCCCGCCTGCTTGAGAAAACTGCGACGGTCGGTTGTCTCCTCCTCGTCGAACATCTCCGCGTTCTCGTCGAGCTTCTCGTCGTCTCTACGTTCCCTGCCCATCGGTCTTCCTCCTCATAGCGGACGACTGGATTGGCGCGGCGCGGAACAAACTACAGCAACTCACTGAACTTTTCGGCGACCGTCGCGAGACTCCTGCACGGATTCTCGCGAGAGTCTCCGATGGGCACAGGGAGTAATGGTCGTCGCGGTGTGTTGCAGGTCGTCACGAAAAGTTAAACCGAGAATTTATTAACAGCGCTTCCTTTTCGGGTAAAATAGGTAAACGACAGGAGTAGTTTACCAATGACTGGGGGTCACACAATGAAGCGCCACGGTTTTACGCTCATTGAGTTGTTGGTTGTTATCGCGATCATCGCGATCCTCGCGGCGATCCTCTTCCCGGTGTTTGCCCGGGCGCGGGAGAAGGCCCGGCAGTCAAGCTGCTCGAGCAACGTCAAGCAGATCTGTCTTGCGGTTCAGATGTACATCCAGGACTACGACGAGGTCATGCCGATGGCGATTGCAGGCACGCCGCCGGCGATCTTCACGATCTCCGAGAATCTGGATCCCTACATCAAGAACACACAGATCTGGGGGTGTCCGAGCAAGGAGAATTCGGTGAACCTCTCGGCGCTGGGCAAACCGAATGTGAGCTACTCGTTCGACGTCGGAACGCCATTCCCGGTGGGATCGAGTTCGGGGAGGCTCTTTGGGGTGCCGGCGGCGGGCACGATCTCCTGCAGGCTGGCTCAGATCTTCGAGCCCGCCAGCACACCGATTGTCTGCGACGCAGTCGGTGCGGTGGACGCGACCTTCACGAGCACGATCGCGGAAGACCCCCGACATAACGACGGCTGCAACTACGGCTTTGCGGACGGCCATGTGAAGTGGGACAGGGCCGAGAACGTGGATATTCGACTCCGGTAGGGGGCGGGGGACAGGGGGCACACAGAGGCGGGCGCATGCGGGGAGCGTCCGCCTCCCGTGTGTACGGGGGGCCATGGCCTTCGCAGCTCCGGCAGCGCTCGAATGTGTTCCTGCCTCGCGCAGCGGCGATGGCGGCTCAGGAGGCCTCGGGGGCCCGATGCGGAAATACTGCGCCGTCACGATCACGCAGCCGACAACGCGCGTTTCTCAGGAGCGATCAGCCATGACGCAGCGCGAACGATATCTCGCGATCATCCGCGGCGAAGAGGTGGACCGTATCCCGTACATCTTCGGGGGTCCGCGCGCCTCAACATTCGCCGCATGGCGCAAGCAGGGCCTCAGCGAGGAGCAGCAGAAGAACTGGGGTAGCTTCATCGGCGCCGACGGCTCCGTGGGCATCGGCAAGTTCTTCGCCGGGCCATGGCCGGGGCGCGAGGAGGAGATTATCGAGGAGCGTGACAACAAGCGCATCTGGCGCGACGCGTGGGGGGCGTTGCGCGTGGACGCGATCGACCAGCCCACCGAGGGCTTCGCGACGCGGCGCTACCTCGAATACCCGGTGAAGACCCGCGAGGACTGGGAGGCGCTGAAGGAGCACTTCGACCCGCATTCGCCCGAGCGCACCGAACCGCTCGCCGAGCACCAGGTGGCGCAGTCGCTCAATCCCGACGCATACCGCCACCACCCGGCGGGCGGGACGCACTGGCGGGACCTCGTGGAGACCACGAAGACCACCGACTACCCTGTGCGCGGCTCGTTCAACGGTCCGTACTGGGCGGTCCGCGATTTCTGCGGCATGGAGGGGCTCTCGATGCTCTTCTACGATGACCCCTCCCTGGTGCACGAGATGTTCGAGTACTGGACGTGGTTCATCATGGAGATGCTCGATGAGCCGATGCGCGCGATGGAGGTGGACGCGCTCACGCTCAACGAGGACATGGCCTACAAGAAGCAGGCGATGATGAGTCCGCCGCTGATGAGGGAGTTCCTGCTGCCGCGCTACAGGGAGCTTTACGATTTCTTCAAAGAGCGCGGCCTCAAGGCGCTGGTGATGGATAGCGACGGGTATAACGGGCAGATCCTCGATGTGCTCTATCCGGAGGTGCTCGACGGGATCGAGCCGGTGGAGATCGCCGCGGGGAACGATCCGGAGGTCATGCTGCAGGACTACCCCGGGATCTTCCTGCGCGGCGGGGTGGATAAGCGGGAGCTGGCGAGGTCGCGCGAGCGGCTGCGGGCGGAGGTCGCCACGCGCTACCGCACGGCATGGAAGCACGGGACGTACATCCCGCACACCGACCACGGCGTACCGCCGGATATCCCACTGCGGAACTTCCTCTACTACGTGGAGCTTGCGAAGGGCTTCTGCAACGGCGAGGACCTCGACCGCTACGAGCCGGCGTGTGAGCTGGAGGAGCACCTCGGGCCGATCGAGGAGATGTTCGATCACCGCTCGGCGCTCGCGAGGGCCTACGGCGACGAGTGAACGGCCGGGAAACGGGACGGCGGGGCGGGGCACGGGTCCCCGCCCCACAGCAACGGCAACGACAGACGACGTCTTTGCCGTTGCTCGTCGCTGGTCGCTCAGTACGCCCCGACCGTCACCTCATAGATGGCGATCTCGTGGGCGTCAAGGGTCTCGGTGCGCGTGATGCGCGGCATCTCGATCTCGGCCACGCTCCGGCGCTCTGCATCGGGCATGATCCGGCGGATGCGATAGACCTCCGCCGGCGCGATCTCGTAGCGTGTCAGATCGGCCTGCCACTGGAACTGCTGCGGCTCCTCACTCACGTTCGTGAACACGAATGCGAGCGCGCCGTCCTCGTTGATCCACGCCGAGTCAAGGACCGCCTTGATCGAGCTGGGGCGGCCCTTCGGGTCGTCGATCGGCACATCCGGGATCTCCGTGAGCATCTGCACCGGGCGCTGGAGGTAGCCGAACTCCAGCCAGTCGCGCGCGGCCTGCCGCAGGTCCACGCAGGCCTGCAGGTAGGCGCGCTTGTCCTCATTGCCCGGCGAGTTGATCAGGTTCGCCTCGTTACCGGTCGGCCAGATGCGGCCGAAGGCCATCCCCGCGACGAGCGTGTTGCCGCAGGGGCCGAAGAAGTTGATCGCCGGGGGCTGCATGCCGTCGGCGAGCGGGCTCTGGGCCAGTGAGATGGTGCGGCCGTAGTTGACCATGTAGTCGCCGTAGACGGCCGGCCAGAGGTTTACCCAGCCCGGCCAGTAGTTGTAGTGGCAGAGCCGGTGATCGCTGACGTCGATGAGCGTCTCATGCTGGACCTCGCCCGAGAGCGCGGCGTCGGGGAAGTGTGCGCGGGTCCCGTCGAGGATTGCCTGACAGATCTCCCGCAGGCCGTCGGTCGCGTAGGTGCCGCCGCCGACCGGATGGCCGTGATCGGGGCTGTAGCACGGCCGGCCGCAGTGGCCGCCGAGCTGATCGAGGTAGATGCCTGAGACGTTCCCGTCGCGGACAAGCTGCTCCGAGGCCCGGACCAGAATGTCCTTCCACGTCTCGGTGGCCGCGCACATGATGTACGCTTCGCCCTCGTCGCTCCAGCGCCGGCCCTCGAGGTTCTCGTCGAGGAGGATCGCTGCGCGGGCGCTCTCGGGGATGTCCATTGACTCGAAGTCCACCTGGAGGGAGTTGACGTACGGGGTGTGGTGGACGCCGCGCTCGCGGGCGCGTGCGATCATCTCCGGGTAGCCCTCGACCATCGGCCAGCCCAGCGGGGCCATCCAGTTCGGCTCACCGTTCTCGTCATGATACCAGCCGTAGAACTGTACGCCGACGGTGCTCACGCCGAGCGCGTCCTGAAGCTCGTTGGTGTAGCTTTCGGCAAGCTCGGGCGTGTAGCGGCGGGCGTCGCCGCGGACCCAGACATCGGCGTCGCGGACCCAGTCGGCGACGTCCTCGCGGTGCTTGATCGGGCCCTGCTGCGCCCATTTCTGCTGCAGCGCCCACTCGCGGTACATGCGCGCGGCGTCCCACCAGTCGCCCTGATATGCGGCAAGCGCGACCGGGTAGGTGGAGGCGTAGTCCTGGCCGGGTGTCAGGCAGTCCTCGGGCAGGTGCTCCATCTTGAACTCGATCTCGCCGGGGTTTGTGTTGTCGTAGACGGTGCGCTTGTGGTAGCCCGCGCCGTCGTAATGCGCCCAGTACAGGCCATTGCCGGCGTCATCGTAGAGGGTGCCGAACTGCATCTCCGCATCGCCGTGCAGGCCGGCGGGCTCGATGGTGCCGACGAGGTAGCCGCGGGGGGCGTCGAACGGGTTGCGCCACGAGCGCCCGTACGCCCGCGGGAACACGAGTGTTGCCTCATCGGCGGCGGAGGGTCCGGGAACGAATGTGAGCCGCGGGAACTGGACAGCGCGAAGCTGGCTGTCGGACTCGTTGGCGACCTCGATGCGGGCGTAGACCATCGGCGCGCCACGGCGGCAGTCGGCCGGTGCGGCGGGCTCGAAGGTGCAGGTGACGGTGACGGTGCCGCCCGGGATCTGCGCCGGATCCCACGCGAGCGTCATCGTTCCGTCGGCCAGGGTGACTCGGCCGGGGAGGGTGTGAGAGAGCGGATCGACGGTGAACCGATCGCCGGCCGCATCCACCATCAGCAGCTCCCAGGTGGTCTCAACCGAGTCGGGACTGGTGTAGAGGGCGGGGCCGTCGGCGGAGGCGCGAATGGCGATGATGCCCAGCGGGGCCTCTTCGGAGACCTCAATGGCGATGCCGGGGGCCTCATAGACCTCGGCGAATGCGGGCAGGGCAAGCGCACAGCAGAGTGCGCCGAGTACTGGAAGCAGAGCGAGCGGGTGTCGGGTCATGGGCTCACCTCTCGACGACGGTTCTCGGGCGGTCGTGATTATCCGTGCGCGTCGAACGATTCGGCAACCGGGGAGCGATGACCGACGAAGGCAGCGCGATCATTGCCCGCTAACAAAGGGCCCGCCGCACGGAGCGGCGGGCCGATGGTTGGTGCAGTCGAGCGCGGGCTTCAGCGTCCGCGGAGGAAGATGCTGCTGGGCCACTTGTCGCCCTCGCCGCGCACGAAGCCCTCACTGACCCACTTGGCATGGCCGTCGAGGTAGGAGGCGTTCGCGCCGTCGTTGTGGCGGAATGCCACGCGATCGACGATGCCGCCGGTGTAGCGCCAGTAACTGCTGCTGGTGGAGTCGACGAAGATCGCCACCTCAGCAGGGTACTGGAAGTCTCCGATCTTGCGGAAGCAGTAGAGGTACCCGTGGCTGGTCGCTGGGTTGCTGATGCCGGTGTCTGAGATATTCGGCGAGACGCCGACGGCGGCGGTGCCGCTGGGGCACTCCCAGATCTGCTCGTTGTTCATGTACGGGTTGAGCATTTCCCGGAAGTTGTAGGTGTAGTCGCCCGCCTGAGCCGAGCCGCCCGGGTGGCTCGTGTACGACGCCATGCGCTCGTCATAGTCCTGAGCGTACATCTGGTCGGCCAGTCCGATCTGCTTGAGGTTCGACAGACACGAGGTCTGGCGAGCCTTCTCCCGCGCCCGTGCGAAGACCGGGAACAGGATCGCTGCGATGATCGCGATGACCACCAGAAGCTCGATCAACGTAAAGCCCTTGCGACCTGTCATGAAAGTCACTGTCCTTTCGTGAACGGCGAGAATGTAACGGCGTGTGTTCACCCTGGTACGACGCTGGACAGAGGGGCCCGGCGCAGGCTGCGACGGCCCCCCAACAGGCGCGCGCGAGGGCTCAGAGGCCTCCGCGCAGGAAGTTGCTGCTGCTGGCGTTGCCGACCTCACCCTGCACAAAGCCCTCGCTGACCCACTTGGCATGACCGTCGAGATAGGAGATGTTCGCGCCCTCATTGTGCCGGAACTCCATGCGCTCGAGGTAGCCGCCGCTGTTGTATCGCCACCAGCTCCCGCCGCTGTCGGCGAAGATGGCCGTTTCGGCCGGGACTTTGAAGCTCGCGACCCTGCGGAAGCAGTACAGATAGCTGTGGCCGGTGGAGCCGTTGCTGCTCACGCTGGTGATATTCGGACCGTAGCTCAGAGACGACTCGTGGCTGGGGCAGGCCCAGATCTGATCGTTGTTCATGTATGGCTCGAGCATGGCTCGGAAGTTGTAGTCCGACGCCGCGCCCGGATGGCTCTGATAGGAAGCCGTCCGTTCATCGTAGTCCTGCTGGTACATCGTCTCAGCGAGACCGATCTGTTTGAGGTTCGACAGACAGGATGTCTGCCGCGCCTTCTCCCGCGCCCGAGCGAAAACCGGGAAGAGGATCGCTGCGAGGATCGCGATGATGGCGATGACCACGAGCAATTCGATGAGTGTGAATCCCAAACGCCTGTTCATGATGCCCAACGTTCCTTCCTGCGTCTGTGAGATGGTGTACGCTTCTCATCGGATGTGGCGGGCGCGCCGTCGGGGCGCGCTCCTGCCCATGCGGCGACACGCGAACGACGCGCCCGCGGCCGGACAACACCGGCGACACGGTGCGAGTGGGTGAACTCAGCACTCAGGGGACTGTGAACACAGGTCGTCGGGGAGGTCGCTCTGAGGACCGGCCGCCGAACGAGACCATCCAGCCGCCGGATCAGCAGTCGTTCACAATCGGTGCGGGCGTCACGCGCCTGAATTTGAACCCGGCACCCTTAAAAGCGTCCTGGAGTGCCGGGATCTTTTCCTCATCGAGCAGCACGCCGGTGATCGCGCCGCCAGAGCCGGTGAACTTCGCGGGCATCCCATGGCTGCGGGCGATCTCCACCATCTGCAGGTTCTTCTCGCCGATGACCTCGTCGCCGTAGATTCTACGCCGGAGGTCGAAGTTCGCGTCCATGAGCGCGGCGAGGCGCTCAACGTCGCGGTTCTCAAGCGCTTCGACGGCCTGGTCGGTGTAGTCGGCGAACTGCTTCATCGCGGCGACCACTTCGGGGTCATTCTGCTCGAAGCGGTAGTGGACGCGATTGTGCGCCCGGCCGGATGTGGTTGTGGAGTGCGGGATCCACGCGAGATACAGCGGGGGCAGCAGGTCAATCGGCAGCCGCTGATACTCGCCATGGCCGAACTTTTCGACGATGGCAGGGTCAAAGTCCATGTAGACGAGGCCGCCGTATATCTGTGCGACGCGGTCCTGAAGGCCGGCCTTGATCTCGAGTTCCTCAGTCTCCACCTCCCGCGCGAGGTTCGGCTGGACCGGGAGGGGGATCTGCTCGTCGGTGATGCCGTAGTATTTCATCAACACCCGGAGGGCGGCGACAACGATGGCGCTGGAGCCGCCAAGACCGACCTGCCGGGGGATGTTCGTGTCATACTCGATCCTGAAGTTCTTCTGCGGCAGTTCCACGTGATAGGCATTGCAGTAGTCGTAGAAGCGCTTGCAGGTGGCGTAGATCAGTCGCGTGCCGCCGTAGTACCCGTCCTGCTTTGCGGTGTGGTGGAGCCGCTCGATGCTGTCGAAATGGAACGGATCGTGCTGCGGGTGAGGCACGATCTCGACGCGACCGGATGCAGTGAGAGTAGCCTCGGCGTAGAAGTCCTTGATCTGCACGGTGATGGTCTTGCCCCCGAAGCCGTCCGAGGGGTTGCCCATCAGGCCGAGGCGCGTGTAGGTTCTGTGGGAAACGGATGTCATGCTGATTCTATCCCTGGTGTGGTGTCAGTAGATATTCGTTGTCTGCTGCGATTGGGTGTTCGATGGTACAGTCACTCATACGCGGGCCGTTGGTCGAAACGATGGCCCTGTTGTCACTGTCAAAAGTGACCGAGCGTGGCGATCCGCAACAACTCCGTGGGGCTTGCGTCGCGATGAGTGGGTTCTGATGGTGTGGGTGGCGCCGGAGAGCGACACCTCTCGTGTCGGTGAGTCTATCTTCCCGTGCAGGGGGATGTCAAGCTGAGGGTGTGAGTATTCGGGCGGCGGATGAGTGTGCAGGTGACTTGTGCGCCTGCCGGTGAACGGTGTAGAATCGCGCCGGGAGGGAAACGCTGTGGCGCTGGCGAAGGAAAGACGGTCATCGGCGGGGCGGCCCGAGAGCCGTCCCACGCTACAATCAGGAAGGCAATCAATGTCTACAGGCGGTCTGCCGGACGATCCGCGCGAGATCTGTCTCATCTGCGCGGACATGGTCTACGACGACAGCGACGTCTCCGATGATGTTCTCGCACTGCTGGACAAGTGCGCGGACATCGAGGAGCGCGCTGTGCGTTGCCATGAGTTGCGGGGACTGCTCTGTCCGTTCAGCGAGACGGCTGATCTGTGCGAAGACGGCTCGCCGAGCGCGATATACCGCGTGGGCAAGAGAGCACTCGATATTCTGGGTGGGCTCGTGGGCTCGGCGATCGTCGTGCTGTTGCTGCCGCTGATCGCGGCGATCGTGAAGATCCAGTCGCCCGGCTCGATCTTCTTCTCTCAGGAGCGGGTGGGTCTGAACGGAAAGCCATTCCGGCTGCTGAAGTTCCGCACCATGCATGAGAAGACCAGTGATGAAGCACGCTGGGCGAGCGAGGAGGAGGACCGAATCTTCGGGTTCGGTTCATTCATGCGTCGGTTCCACATCGACGAGTTCCCGCAGTTCTTCAACGTGCTTCGCGGCAACATGAGCCTGGTGGGACCGCGGCCGGAGCAGGTGCCGATCGTGGAGCGGCTGCGCGAGAAGATCCCGCACTACGACGAGCGCCATTGCGCGCTCCCCGGCCTCACCGGCTGGGCGCAGATGCGGCACGGCTACGCGGGCTGCGAGCTGACGAGCTGGATCAAGATCGCCTCGGACCTGTACTACGTCAAGCACCGGAGCCTGTGGCTTGACGTGGCGATCCTGGTGCGGACGGTTCCGGCGGTGCTGATCAAGGAGCAGAGCAACAACGGCTTCGCCGGTGATACATCGGAGGCACCGTCAGAGGACCATCCGCATGACGCCGACTCGGTCGCGGAGCAGCGCCTGCCGTAACCTCAACGCGCGCGGCGCGAGGACCGGGGCCGTCGCCTCTCCCGCACCACATGCGGTGGGGGAGGGGGCTGCTACTTCTTCTCGTCGGTCCCCGTCTGATCGGGTTCGGCCGCGCCGCTTGCAGTCGGCTGCCATGTCGCATAGCTGCGCCCACGAAGGAACTCGATGATCCCCCCGAGGAATGCGAGCGCGACGATGCAGATCGCGAGCGGGACCGAGAGGACGGGGTTCTTCGCCAGCCTGGTGTTCGAGAGCAGATAGCCCATCAGCGCCAGGAGATAGAATGCCGCCTGGGCGTAGAACAGCGCGTCGTAGAGGAGTATGTCCTCCCGCCACCAGAGCCAGGCGCTCGTGACAAGCATCCCGAGCATCCAGATCCCGGTCAGCCAGCGGAGTATCTTGTGTGAGATGATCGCGAACGCGGTCCGGGGGCAGCGGAAGGGGTTCAGCGCGCCCGCGGAGTATGAGATCGAGCGCAGCGCGCGCACGACGCGGCGGCATCGCGACTGCATCTGATTGCCGGTGCCGCCGTCCATGTAGTCGGTGACACCAACGTCCATGAGCTGGATCACGCGCCCGCCGGCGTGTGCTATCTGCAGCGGCGCGCTGAGGTCATCGGAGCCCTCACCCGGAAGCGTCGGGTATTCCTCGCGGCGGATTGCCATACAGGGCCCGCAGCCCTGAAAGCCGACACCCGCGCGGGACTCCAGGTAGCGCAGCCACGCTTCGAATCTCCAGTAGGCGCCCTCACCGCGATTGTACGGCGCGTCTTCGACCGGGACCATGTTCAGCTCGCCGACCACGCAGTCCACGGCCTCATCCGCGAACGGGGCGGCGAGTTTGCGGATCGTATCCTCGGCGAATGCGGTGCCGGCATCGCTGCTGATGACGACATCGCCGGTGGCAGCGGCGACCCCGGCGTTTACCGTGGGTGTCTTGCCGTGATGCTCGAGAGCGAGCAGGCGCACGCGGCCGTCACGCTCGGCATACTCCGCGACGATCTCGTTGGTGCGATCGGTCGAGCCGTCGGAGGCGATGATGATCTCGAGACGGTCCTCGGGGTAGTCTGAGGCGAGGAGGTTGTCGAGGCGGCGAGAGATCAGCGCCTCCTCGTTCCACGCGGCGACGACAACGGAGACCTTCGGTGTGTACGATTCATCCCGCTTCGGCCGCCTGGCGCCGAGTGCGAGAAGCCCGAGCAGGGCGGGATAGATGACGAACGGATAAAGCGCAAGGGCGAAGAACACCCAGAAGAGCACGATTGCGGTCATTGTGGCGCGTCCCTTTCGTTAGCCACGTGCTGCGATTATTGGGCAGTTCCACCCGCGGCTGCCAGTTTCCTTCATTATGCCCGGCGGCGCCTCAGCGGGACCTCGGGCCGCTGAGAATCATCACGACCACCCATGCCATGCGTCCGAGCATGGGGGTTGCATCCAGCAAGGTCTGATCGAGCCTTTCGAGGGCGTTGCGAACGTGCGGGAAAAGCGGTGTCTTCAGCAGCGGGAGGCTGAAGAGCGAGAGCATGTGGAAGTAGCGGAACTCCGCCCTCTCGAAGGCGCCTTCGACATGCCTGAGGTCCTTCCTGGTGAGCGGGCGCTCGTCCTCGGTTCGGAAGCGCGGTGTGAGTCTGCGGAAGCAGTTGATCGCGGGGTTGTGGCCCAGGGGCTCATAGAAGATGGCCTCACCCTCGGGGTGCATGACCCGTGTCAGTTCGGCGAGCGAGCGCTCGAGGTCGAGATGGTGGAGGATGCTCGAGCCGCAGACGAGATCGAACGTGTTGTCTTCGAAGTCCATCGCCTCGGCGTCCATCACCTCGAAGCAGAGCGCGTCGGGCGCGCGGCTCTCGCCGATGCGATCGCAGGCCCGGCAGATCGACTCGTCGGAGATGTCGATGCCCACCACGCGCCTGGCTCCCGCATCCGCGAGCGAGAACGCGTGCGAGCCGAGGCCGCAGCCGTACTCCAGGACGCTGCGGCCCTCACAGCGATCGAGAAGGGCTTCGCGGTAGAACACGCGACTGCGCTGCGCGAGGTCGTAGACCTGTCGCACGGAGCCGCGCGGGTCCGTCTGAGCGGCCTCATTGAAGAAGCTTCGCTCCGAAGACTTGCGCGAGTCATCAGGCGGGCAGTCCGGAGGCGAGCTTTCGCCCGGCTGAGCCTGCTCTGCGTCGGTGGTGTTGTCGTCAAGCGCGTCACCGGGCGACCTGCCCTCGGTCTCAATCATATTCGGGTCCTTCCAGGGATGCGAAGCGTACCGGACGAGCATAAACGATTCCCCGATCTCTGACAACACCACCGGGGAGGGTCAACGGAGTCGCGGCGAGGCTCCCGGGCCGGTTCGCGAGCGGGCCGCAGGTCCTGTGCGATGCGCGGCCGCGATCATCTGTCCGCGGGCGGGCTCTTCCGGAGGATGCCGGTGCTGGAGGAGGCGAGAGCGGCTGCGAGATAGACAGGCAGCGCCTGCATCATCGGCTGGATCTGGGCCCAGATGAGGATTCCGAGCAGGCTGGCGATGATCGCCGCGCACCATGACTCGCCCACGAGGTCCTCGCGGGCGCGGCGGTCGCGCAGGCCGAGGAGGCCACGCCTCACCGCGCTGACGGCGAACGCGCCGAACATCACAAGGCCCACGACACCGGTCTCGGACGCGAGCTTCAGTATCAGATTGTGCTGCGACAGCGAGATTCCGTACCTGTCGAACCCCCACGGCTGCGCTCCGGCCAGGCCGACGCCGACGATCGGGTGGGCTGCGAAGACCTCGAAGCCGACGATATACTGGAACATCCTTAGCCTGTCGCTCCACTCGTCAAACGTGATTCCGCCGACGATCGGCAGGTTGGCGAGGCGCGCGGCGTAACTCGGGTCGATGATCACGGCGAGGATGCCTGCGAGCACGATCATGATGAAGATGGCGACGAAGCTGCGGTTCCGCCAGCCGGCGAGGACGAGGTAGACGGCGAGGGCGGCGAAGATGCCGACCGGGCCGGCGCGGCGGAAGCTGAGGTAGACGGTGAGCAGGCTGGCGATGGCGGCGAGCACCCCCCACTGTCGCCAGCGGAATGAGCGGCCGTGGATGATGTAGTGCACCGCGAAGGGCAGGAAGAAGACGGCCCACTGCGGGTAGATGGTCAGGTAGGCGTGGGTGGTGTGCTCGGGCGTGGCTCCTCCGATGGCGAGTGGCGGCGCGTACCGCTCGAAGACCATCGAGCCGAGGATCACGAAACAGCCGATCAGCATCACCTGGCCCCAGCGCTGGAGGTCGCCGAGGCTGCGCGTCACCGAGATGATGACGATATACAGTAGCGGCCACTGGACCATCTTGAGCGTATAGACGAAGGTGATTTTCGGATTGTATGCCCAGAGCGTCGAGATGAACGCGTAGATGATGAAGAGAATGAGAAAGCGCAGGGGCCAATCGATCCTGATGAGATGACGCCGGGGCCAGAGGATCAGGGCGGCGACAAAGAGAGCGACGAGGATGGCCGCGATGAGCTTGGACGGATCGAGATCGACGGCGGCGGCCATGTGTATCTGGTCGCCGGGGGCGAAGGCAAGGAGGGACGCCCGCGTGAAGCGGGTGAGGCGGGTGATAACAAGGATCATCAGCAACAGGAGCGGAAGCGAGAGGCGATCCGCCGTCTGCTCGGACCTGTCCTGATCGGTGGGCGTCGCTACCATTGTTTGCAGGCCGTCGCTGAAATGAGATGGACCGTCATCGGATGAATCGTCGCCAGATCTGCTGGAGGCCCTGCCAGAGGCCCCAGACCCTGCGCGTGCGGGCGCCTCGCAGCCACAGGTAATACGGGATGGCCGCCACGCCGAATGCGGGCCAGGAGACTCCCGCGATGGCGCGCAGTGCGCGGGCGGGGATAGGAGGCGCGGGCATCTGATCGATCTCCCTGATGAACTCCATGCCCGCCTCCCTGTCGCCCTGGCGGTATGACCGGAAGCAGGCGAGGATGACCCTTTCGGTCAGATACCACGAGTACTCGGCCTCGGTGAGCGGCGATCTCCACGGCAGATCGGTGCGGCGCGGATCGAGCATCCTGTAGCCGGTGACGTAATAGCGGGCCCGGGTCACGAAGCTCTTCGAACTGATGTTGTCCGGGTGGTGGTTGATGAAGTACAGCGGTTCGTTGAGAAACAGCAGCCTGTGTCCCTGCAGAATCAGCCGGCAGAAGAAATCCCGGTCATCCCACAGTTTCGCCTCCGGGTCGTATCCGCCGATGTCTTCGAACGCCTCGCGCCGGATCATCGTCGAAGCGCCGACGGGCGATGGGCCGCAGAGGATCGCATGCAGGTCTGTCTCGGTTATCCGGTCGAGCCTGGGGTTGGTGTATGGGTAGGTGTGCCTGCCGGCCTGCGCGATGCCGTTGGTGGCCACGGCGGCGGCCTCGGGGTGCTGCCTGAGCACCTCGATCTGACGCTCGACCTTCTCCGGCGCGATGCGGTCGTCGGCGTCCATCGCCATCAGCAGCTCGCCCGAGGACACGCCTGCCGCGGCGTTGCGGGTTGCGGGCAGCCCGGCGTTCTCCTGGCGAACCAGGATCACGTCGGGGTATTCGCTGCGGACGATCTCCGCGGTGGCGTCGGTGGAGCCATCGTCCACGACGATGACCTCGAGGTTGCTGTATGTCTGCGCGAACACCGAGTCGAGCGAGTCGCGGATGCGCTCCTCTTCGTTGTACGCGGCGATCAGAACGCTGACCACGGGCTCTGACATGCCCTGCTCCTCATCAGACGTCATCGAATCATCCGGCCTGGCCGCGGGCCTCTCCTGCGGGTTGTGCCGATCAGACCTCCCGCCCCTGTGCCCGCCTCCAGATGCCGCCGAGCCACGAGATGACCGGCGCCGGGAGGTACGTCAGAACGCTCGAGAACCAGGCCTGCGGGTTGAACGGCCAGTAATCCCGCGCCGACCGCAGCAGCTCTCTCGCCCGTCGCGGCTCTCCCCAATAGAGCGCGACGAGGGCGGCTCCGTTGAGGTGCCGGGCCGCCTTGAGCGACCTGCCGTGATCGGGCGCAAGCACCCCTTCGATCTCCTCAAGTTCGGCCTGCTCGTCGAACGGTTCCTGCCGCAGCGCGGCATGGGCGCGGCGTCGGGCGAAATCGGCGTAGAGGCGTTGAGCGAGTATCCTGTCCCGGCTGATCGAGCCATCGCGCTGGCGGTAGCTGAGGAAGCGCTCGCCCCGGCGCAGGAAGCGACAGTGGGGGAGCAGCCTCACGAAGAGATCCAGATCCTGTGACGCGGGCAGGCGCGTGTCGTACCCACCGATACGCTTCATCAGCTCCGCGCGGATCATCGCCGACGAGTGTGGCAGTCGGTTGAGATGGTGCAGCAGCGAATCGCGCAGGGGCTCGTGCTGCAGCTCGCCTCCGTCGGGAATGCTGGTCACAGCACCGCTGTCATCGATGACATCCCACATCCCGCCGACGACCCCGAGCGCCTCATCGTCGTCGAAGGCGGCGAGGCTCAGCTCGAAGCGCCGCGGTGTGGCGATGTCATCGGAATCGAGGACGGCGATGAACTCTCCTCGCGCGTGCTCGAGGGCGACGTTTCTCGTTCGCGGCGCGCCCATGTTGCGTTCGTTTCGTATGAGCCTGATGCGCGGGTCGCGCCGGGCGTACCCGGCAACGATCTCGGCCGAGCGGTCGGTTGAGCAGTCGTCCACGCAGAGAAGCTCCCAGTCTTCGATGGTCTGCGCCTGGACTGACTCGATGGCCTCGCCGACGTATTCCTCGCAGTTGTAGACGGCCATGATAACACTGATGCGGGGTTCGTGGCGAAGCATGCAGCGCCCTCTCTTGTGGTCGAGAAACAACGCCCTTCGAGATACAACGCCGCGGGAGGGGAAGGCCGGGCCCACCTTGACGGACAGGTGCGGCTACTATATCATCAGCCTCGTTCCGAAGTCAACTTTCGCCCTTCATCATGACGTGTTCCGACACCCACCTCTACTCTCCCCTGAGCAATGGAAGATTACGGCACCAGCGAGGGCATCGGCGGTCGCGCCCGCACTGCCGCAGGCTGGCAGTTTTTGTCCAAGGGCATCAACACCGGGCTGCAGATGGTCACCTCCATCGTGCTCGCGCGGCTGCTCATGCCCGCCGACTTCGGGATCGTGGCGCTGGCGACGATGGTGACGGGGCTGGCGAACGTGTTCCGCGACCTCGGGCTGGGCCAGGCGCTGGTGCAGCGGAAGGAGATAGGGGAGGAGCATACGCGCTCGGCGTTCTGGGGCACGCTGGTGATGGCGGGGCTGCTGTACGGCGGGGTTGTGCTGGCCGCGCCGTATCTTGGTGAGTACTTCGATGAGCCGCGCATGGTGCCGGTGCTGAAGATCATCGCCCTGACCTTCGTGTTCGCACCCCTTGCCGTGGTGCCGCGGTCGCTTCTTCAGCGCGAGCTTGACTTCAAGACCCCGTTCTTTGCGGGCCTTGTCAGCAGCGTGGCGTACGGCGTGGTCGGGGTCGTCATGGCGCTGCTGGGTTACAGCTACTGGGCGCTGGTGGGCGCGTCGCTGGCGGGCGCGCTGGTGAACACGGTGGCGCTGTGCATCCTCACGCGCTACCTCCCGCCGCTTGTGCCGACATTCCGGGGGATCGCCGACCTCTTCGGCTTCGGCACCGGGGCCACCGGCGTGGGCCTGATGAACTACATCGCAACGCGGGTTGACTACTTCGTCATCGGCCGCAAGCTCGATTCGGACGACCTTGGTCTTTACACACGCGCCTATCAGGTCATCGTGTTCCCGCTCACAATTGTGTCGGGGACTCTCTACCCGATCCTGTTCCCCGCATTCGCCCAGATGCAGGATGACATGCCCCGCGCACGGAACGCCTATCGGCGCGTCCTCACGATCATCGCGGTGCTGACCTGGCCGCTGCTGGCGGCGCTGCTGGTGACCGCGCCGGAGTTCGTCCCGACGGTCTTCGGGGATCAGTGGGACGGGACGATCCTTCCGCTGCAGATCATGACCGTCGCCGGGGCGCTCAAGACGATCACCAACCCCAGCGGGGCGCTTGCGAAGGCGATGGGCACGCGTTACGTCTTCAGTCAGCTCTGGCGCCAGGCCGTCTACGCGGCACTGCTGGGCGTGGGCGCGTGGTGGGGCGCGGAGTGGGGCATCAACGGCGTCGCATGGGCGGTCGTCGCGGTGAATCTCGTGGTCTTCGGCCTCGGGGCGCACCTGGTCTTTCTCGCCGCGCGTGTCGGGATGGGCGACTACATCGTGGCTCTCAGAGGCCCGCTGCTCGCCTCGCTCGGGACGGCCCTGCCGTGTCTTGCCGCCCGGCAGATCGCGCTGGCGCACAATGCGAGCGCGCTCGTCACGCTGGTGGTGTCATTCGCCATCGCGGCCGTGGCCAGCTATCTGCTCGTTCGCTTCAACCCCTTCGAAGAAGTGCGGGCAAGCTACGCGGAGGTCGCGACGATGGTCTCCCGGAAAGCCCGCGCGTAAGGACCGAGCAGAACGGAGGCGCACGCAGTGCCGGGGCTCTTCGGCATCATACGCTTCAACAAAGACGCCGACCAGGCCGACACCGCCGCGCGCATGACGCTGATGCGCGAGAGCCTCCGACATGCGCCGGAGTACGTCGTGCGTGCGGTGCACGCCGACGGCCGGCAGTCCGCCACGGTGGAATCCATCGACCTCCCGATCAACCACGACATAGAGCAGCCGGTGACCTCGCTTGACGGCGCGTGGGCCGGCCTGCTCTACGGCGAGGTCTACGATGGCATCACCGAGCGCCGCGGGCTGCGCGAGAGCGTCGGGGCTTTCGAACTGACGAACGACGCACAGTATCTGCTCGAGCTGTATCTCGCGCGCGGTCGCGAGGCCCTGGCCGAGGTGTCGGGCTCCTTCGTCGCGATCTTCGTCGAGAGGGCGACGGGGGCGACGGTCATCCTCACGGACCGGTACGCGCTGCGCCCGCTGTACTACGCGGTTGGTGACGGAGAGCTGATCTTCGCGCCCGAGATCAAGGCCGTGCTCGCGGCGAAGCCACAGCTTCGCCGGCGGATCGACCCGGTCGGAGTGGGGGAGTTCCTCAGCATCGACTATCCGCTCGGTGACCGGACCCTCTTCGATGCGATCCGGGTCTTCCCGCCCGCCGCGGAGGGCCGGGTGGGGGAGAGCGGCCTGAGCACAACGACGTACTGGAGCATCGAGTTCGGCGCCGATCCCGAACTGCAGACTCGTGAGGCGCAACGGGACGCCGTGGCCGCGGCCTTCCGCGAGCAGATTTCGCACATCGCGCTGCACCGCACGGACGGGCTGCGTGTAGGCGCGCTGCTCTCGGGCGGGATGGACTCGCGGGCCCTGGTCGGCCTGGTGGCGCCACACCGGCAGATCGTGACTCATCACTTCGGCATAGGCGGATGCCCCGAGACGCCGTGGGCGGAGGCCGTCGCGGCGGCGTGTGGCGCGGAGTATCACGTTCATGAGATCATCCCCGATCGGCATCCCGAGCACTGGCCGGGCGCCGTCTGGCTGACCGAGGGCATGGTGTGCTGCTTCCATTTCCATCACTCACACCTCGTGGAGCCGATCGCGGCGACCTGCGATGTGCTGCTCAACGGTCTGACGACGCTTTTCTCCGGCGCGATCAAAAGCTGGATGCTGCGGCCGGGAAGCGAGGAGGGCCTGCTGGAGAGATACCGGCAGGAGATGATGGAGACGCGGCCGCCGCTGCAGGAGCTTCTCCCCGCTGCGATGGCGGGAGGCATGGGGCCGGCGGAGCTGGAGCAGGCGATGGCCGAACATTTCACCGGCCTGATGAACGACTGCCGGCAGGCGACTGTCCCGGACTGGTGCGAACGGTTCTACATCCGCAATCGCCAGCGCCGACTGCTCTCCTATGCGACGAACATGCACGCCACCAGGATGCGAGTAAAGACGCCGTTTTACGGCAATACCCTCGTGGACACGGTGCTTCGCCTCCCGGCGGAGGCGCGAATCGGCAGGCGGGCATACATAGACGCCCTGTGGGCCGTGATGCCGGAACTGGCCGCGATCCCGTGCAGCACCGACCTCAGCGGCGGCCCTGGCGCGAAGTCGTCCGATGCACCAGGCCGGCTGCAGCACTTTGTCCGGCGCGTGGCGAACAAGCTGCGCTATGAGGGCAACCGGCTGGCTCCGAACCTTGTGCCGCCGGCGGCGACCTCGTATCCTCCCTACGGCCCGCTGCTGCGCACGCTGTGGCGCGACCGTGGGGACCGGCTGTTCCTTGCGGAGGACGCGGCACTCTTTGAGTACGTCAACCGCGACACGGTGCGAGACGCGTGGCTAACGCATCTTCACGGCAGAAGTGACCACGGACACCTTCTCCACCGGCTCTTTGCGCTGGAGCTGTGGCACTCGATGTTCGTTGAGCAGAGGACGCCGGATGAACTGAGTGAGTGGTGATCGACGTCAGTCCCAACAGACCTCCGGGGCGCGCGTTTTCTGATATGGATGATTGGATTTCATGACACGCAAGCTGCTGATACAGGGCGCCACATTCGAGAATAAGGGCGCCGAGGCGATGATCCGCTGCGTTCAGAGGGGGATCATCGCGAAGGTGCCCGACGCCATGGGCCTGCTCGACAGGTGGCCACATGCAGACTGGTCCGAGCGGGAGCTGCGGGGGCTCCGGCCGCGCGCGTGCCTCGGCAGCGGCGGGCGGGCCAGGCGCGTTGTGGCGACGGCTATCGACGGGATAGGAAGGCTGCTGCCGGAGCGAACGCGCGCCCGTTGCGCGGGAGCGCTGCTGCGCGTTGATGTGTGCATGGACGCGGTGCTTGATATTACCGGGTACGGAGCCGGTGATGCGTGGGTGAGGGCGGGGCTTCGCGGGACGATCGGCCGGGCGCTTCTCGATGACGCCAAGCTGCTTGCCGCGGCCGGCGTGCCCTTCGTGTATCTGCCGCAGTCGTGGGGGCCGTTTGAGAAGAGCGAGGCGCGCGAGATGGCCGAGCGGAGAATGCAGACCGCTCTTCACCTCTACGTCCGGGACCACTGGTCGCTGCAGTGGCTGGAGGCGCTCCCATCATTCGACGCTGAGAAGGTCTCGCTGGCCAGTGACATCGCGTTCACGTTCGAGGGGACTTCACGCGAAGTCGGTCGGGAGCTGCTCAGCGGCCTGGGCCTCCGGCTCAATGACTCGCCGGTCGTGGGAATCGTGCCGAACATGCGGATCTACGAGCGGATGGAGGGCGAGGGCCCCGAGAACGTGTACATCAGGCGCCTCGTCGCCGTCGCCCGACATTTCGCGGAGCGGCTCGACTGCCAGGTGGTGGTGATGCCCCACGAGATCAAGCTGTGGGAGAGCCCCGTCCCGGACGATCGCTACCTCTGCGAGTTGATCGAGACCGGAGCATCGGGAGCGGGGACCGTGAAGGCCGCCGTGGACGATTACTCCTCGGAGGAACTCAAGACCATGATCGGCGAGCTGGAGCTGCTGATAAGCTCGCGCTATCACAGCATCATCGCTGCGATGTCCCACCGCCTTCCGGTGGTCTCGGTCTCGTGGTCGCACAAATACACCGAACTGATGGACAGCGTTGGACTCAGCGAGTACGTCGTCGAGTGCGAGCGCCTGGAGGATACATCGCTCATCGATCTGTGCGGGGAGGCCTGGACGAGGCGGGCGAAGATGAACGCGGCACTCGAGGAGCACGTCCCGACACACGAGGCATCCGCCCGGGCGACGCTGGAGGAGACAGTTGCTCTTCTGCGGGAGCATCTGCGCGCGTGAGAGGAGCGACGGTCGTATCAACCGTCGTTGCGAATCACCTCTGCTGCGGCTGCGGCACCTGCGTCGCCGTCTGCCCGACGGATGCGCTCTCGATGGCCGGGACTCCGGCAGGCTTTCTGGTCGCGACGATGGTCGATGAGGACGCCTGCACCCTGTGCGGCCGCTGCCTCAGAGCCTGCCCGGGGGCGAGCGTCGCGGGAGAGACCGAAGACGCGCCTCGCACGCCGGATGACCTGTTCCCCGGGCCGCTGCGCAAGATCTGGTGGGGCTGGGCCCGGGATGCTCAGACGCGGCGGAGCGGTGCCAGCGGCGGTGTCGTGACCGCGCTGGTGCGCCGGTTGCTGGAGACAGACGCGGTGCAGGCGGCGCTCATGACGCGCTGGTCCCCGGATGATCCGCTTCGCCACGAGGCGGTGGTGATCCGCTCGCCGGAGGAGCTGCAGCGGTCGCAGAAGTCGAGATACTGCCCTGTCGCGCTGAACACCGACCTTCGTTGGCTGCTGGCATTCGACCGCGTGGCGATCGTCGGCCTGCCCTGCCATCTTCGCGGTGTCGAACGGGCGGCGGAGCTGCTGGGCGCCGACTTCCCGGAGACAGTGCGGATCGGCCTCTTCTGCGATCGCACGCTCTCAACGCTGCTGATCGACCGGTTGATCTCAGTCGCAGGGCTTCCGCCGGAGTCGGTCGCGGGCTTTGAGTACCGCGACAAGGGCTGGCGAGGATGGCCCGGAGACGTACGCGTATGCGGCGTGGGGGGGGAGAGCGTGTTCCTGGACCGCGAGGAGCGGATGAGGCGCAAGGAGCCGTACACGCCCGTGCGCTGCCGGGTGTGCCCGGACGCGTTCAACGTCCCGGCCGACATCGCGTGTGGCGACGGATACGGCGCGCCGCACTCCGACGACGGGATGTCGGTGGTGCTCGCGCGCACGCAGCGCGGAGAAGAGGCCATCGCCGCGGCGGCGGATGCGCTGGAGCTTGAGCGCGTCTCGCCCGAGAGAGCCTTGCGCCTGCACCATGTCGAGCAGCGGCGCGATAGCTGCCTGGCATACGCGCGCGCCTTCGCCGAACTGCGCCCCGGCGCGCCGGGGGTACTCCCGCGCGCGTGGGATGATGGCGTCGCCATCGATCCGCGCGTGATGGCGCGCCACCGCGCGACGCTGCGGCGCGATCTGGCGTTCGAGGAGGCGGCGAGCGAGGAGGCGGCGCGGAGTATCGCGCTGGCGGCTGAGCGGCAGGAGAACGTGCGCCTGCTCCCTCGCCGCGCGCGCAGGGCGCTCATTCGAGCCGCGAAGTGGTGCCTCGGGATACTACCGGGCGGCTCGCGGATAATCGAGCGGCTGCGCTCGGCCCGGGGATGAGGAATCGCCCGTGGTCGGGAACCGAACTGGGGGGCTTGCAGGGATTCGCGGGCCGGTCGTAGAACTGAACCAGCGGACCGCGGCTCCCCCGTCGGACGCACAACCGCAGACCGACCGGACAACGGGCCGTCCTGTCCGCGAATCGCCGACCCACAGGACTTCCTGCCGCTCGAGCGATGATGAGGGGCGGTTGTGAGCTGCGCACCAGGCGCGCATCGCCGGTGCCGATGAACGTGAAAACGAGCACCGCGTTGTCGGAGATACCAGGATTGGAAGAGCATGGAAGAACTGTCATTTGCTGACCTGACCGCGCCTTTGAGGGCGCGCTGGCTGTCTATCGGCGCCATCGCCATCGTCGTCACCGTGCTGGTGGTGGCGTACACGTACTTCTTCGTGCCCACCTCCTGGCAGGCGGAAAGCTCGATCGTTTTTGAGGAGACGTCCCTGGGGACCGCCGACGCATTTCGCCAGATGGGAATCCCGACGGCGCTGACAGGTCGCAGCGCGCGCGGAGAGTTTCTCAGAGTTCTGCTCAGGAGCCGTGCGGTTCGCGGCCGCGTCGTGGACAACCTCAACCTCGTCGAACACCTCGACGCGCGCAGCCATGCAGCCGCGGTCAACAAGCTCGCAAACTTCTACACGACAGATCAGCCGGTCGCACAGGTGCTGATCCTGCGCACGACCTGGACCGGCGAACCGCGATCGGCCACCAACACGCACTCCGCGCCCGCTGCTGAGATGGCCGCACAGTTGGCGAAAGAGCTGATCGCCAGCCTTGAGATCGAGGTCAGCCACAACGACTACACCGAGGCCGCGCGCAGACGCGAGCTGCTCGAGGAGCAGCTCAACACCGCCAGTCAGGAGTTGATCGCCGCCGAGAACGCGCTGGTGCAGTACGCCACCAGCTCGGGCCTCATCAGCCTCTCCGAGCAGACCGCCGCGGCGGTCACCCAACTGCAGAACCTGCAGAGGCGTGAGGCCGAACTGGAGGCCGAACTCGACGGAGCCATCGCGCGCGAGGCGGCCGCCCAGGCGCGGCTGAGCACCCAGGAACGCATGGCGGTCTCGAGCCTCGCCGAGAGCCGCGACCCGGCCATCGACCGGCTCCGCCAGCGCATTATGGATCTGCAGCAGCGCATCACCGAGCAGATCGAGGTGCAGGGCAAATCCCGTCAGCATCCCGACGTGGCGTCCCTGCAGTCGGAGCTTGAGAGCGCCGAGGCGCAACTGGCCGATGTGGCCGAGGCCGAGATGCAACTGCAGCAGAGAGGCATGACGGTCGATCCGTCATACTCGCAACTGGTCGCGGAGGCGCTGAGCAACAGCCAGCGGGTCTCCGAGATCCGGGCGAACATGAGCGCGATTCGCGGGCAGAAGCGGCAGGCACTCTCTCACATCGAGGAGCTTCCCGCGCGGTCGACGGAGTACATCCGCCTCCAGCGCCAGGTGGAGATCAAGGGCGAGATTGTCGCGAGACTCACCGACAGCTACGAGATGGCGCGGCTCGCCGAAGCCACAAGCGCCACCGCCTTCAGCATCATCGATGAGGCCATCGCACCCGAGCAGCCGAGCGGCCCTTCGTTGCGGAAGGCCGCCGTCCTCGCCTTCGGAGTTGCCCTGATCCTCGGGGTGTTGCTCGCCTTCTGGATGCACGGCCGCAGCAGCAGCGAGCCCGGCCGGGAGCCCGGCGGCGACTCGGCGCCCGCCCCGGCGGACTGATCGGCGGGAGCGCCGATCGCTCGTGACTACATCCAGCGACCGCCGGCGGCCCTGAACTGACGCGCCTGCTCGGGCGTGGGGAATGAGTAGTACGTCGCCTCGGCGCGAGGATTCGGCCTCGTCTGCGGCTCACCGGCCTCCAGCAGGTCGATCGCCCGGCTCAGCAGCCGTGCACCGACGATCTTGCAGCGGCGCATCAGACTCGCTTGAGTCTCGCCCTCCCGGATCGGCACTGCCTCCTGCAGCAGAATCGGCCCGTCATCGAGCTTTTCGTTCATCAGGTGCACGGTGACGGCCGTCTCCGGCTCCCCCTCGTAGAGCACCCAGAAGGTCGGCAGCATACCCCGGTAGCGCGGCAGCGGCCCCGCATGGACGTTCACGCAGCCCATCGGCGGCAACGTCAGCAGCTCCGCGCGGAAGATCTGCGGACTTGAGACACTTATCACCAGGTCTGCGCCGATCCGCCGCAGTCTCTCGAGGAACTCCGGGGCGTTGATGTCCGCGACCTCCTCGGCGGGCACCTCGTGCGAGCGGGCGACCCTCGCGGGCCCCGCTCCCGACAGCTTCGCGCCCACATAACGCAGCCCGTAGCGGATGAAGCTCGGCGGGTCGAAGACCGATCCCCAGCGCCGGATGGTGGCGAGCAGGCCCTCGGCGAGCGGGTCCTCGGCGACGAAGACCGCGGCGATGCGGTCGCGCTTCGCTCCCAGCAGCTCATCGAGCAGCAGCGGGACGACGAAGGGCTCGTCCTGGGTGATGATCACGGCGGTGAGCGGCTCGCGCTCGGACATCGGCGGGTGCTCCCTGAGTAAGGGTCCGACGGCGCGCAAGGGTTCGCGGGAGAGAGGGGCGGGACCTCTCATGAGACAGGACCGGGCAATGCCGAGGGCGGGCAGCATGATTCCTGCACCACCGCGTCGAACTACCCCTCGTTGGCAGAAGCTTTACGAAGGGCCCGGTGATCGCCATGATGCCGCGCGAGCGTATTCTGACCGCCCTGCAACGCCGGGAAACTGATATACCCGCGGTCGGCAACGCCGTCTCCATCGCCACCGTCGAACTGATGCAGGCCACCGGCCACTTCTTTCCCGATGCACACACCGACCCCGAGATCATGGCCGGTCTCGCCGCCGCCGGGCATGAGATCCTCGGCTACGACACGATCGCACCGGTCTTCAGCGTCCAGCATGAGGCCGATGCGCTCGGCTGCCGGGTGGACTGGGGGCGTGAAGACATGATGCCCGATGTCACGGTCCACCCATGCGAAAGCGCCGATGACATCCACCTGCCCGCCGACATCCTGCGCCACCCGGCGATCGTGGTTGTGCTCGATGCGTTGAAGCTGCTCCGCAGACGCTACCCAAACGTTGCGCTGATCGGAAAGGTCTTCGGGCCGTGGACGCTCGCGTATCACCTCTTCGGCGTGGAGCGCTTCCTTATCATGACCCTCGACCGGCCCGACGAAGTGCGCCGGATCCTCGAGACGCTGATGCCGCTGCCGGATTTCTTCGCGCGGGAGCAGTTCGAGGCCGGGGCCGACGTCATCACGCTCGCCGATCATGCCACGGGCGATCTCGTCGCGCCGGAGATGTACCGCGACTTCCTCTGGCCGCTGCACAGGGAACTCGCGGAGGTGATCCCCGGCCCGGTGATCCTGCATATCTGCGGCGACACACTCGATCGTATCCCATGGATCTCCCGCAGCGGTCTGGAGTGCTTTCACTTCGAGTCGAAGGTGTCCGCGGCGAAGGCTCGGTGGGCGGCGGGAGATCGGATCGCGCTGATGGGCAACATCAACAATCCGCGAACACTCCTGCAGGGGACGGCCGAGGACGTGGCGGCTGAGGTCGATGCCGCGCTGACGGCGGGGGTGGAGATCGTCGCGCCGGAGTGCGCGGTTCCGCTGACCACCCCGACTGAGAACTTGAAGGCGCTCGAGCGAGCCGCGCGGGAGTGGAGGATGCCCCCGGCGCGACCGCGCAGATCGCGTCGCTGAGCTGCACGCGGGACTCCTGCGGGCGGCCCCCCCAGGGCTCACCGGGTCCCGCCGCCCCATGGCGGCAGTCGCCATTCATAGAAAGCGGCAGGGACCGCGGAACCCCGGGGGGGAGGGTCCGCAGCCCTGCCGCAAACCGTATCAGATCGTTGTCCTCAGTTGCGCTCAGTCGAAGTTGCCGGTCCAACTCGGCGACTCGAGCGCGACGACGCTGTGCGCGAGTGACTTCGCGTGGCCGTCGAGGAACAGGACGTTGTTCTGCTCGCTATGCCGCGAGTCGACCTGTCCCCAGTAGCCCGCGCCGCTCGACAGCGGAATGCCCGGATCGTAGCGGGTGATGTAGCTGATCGCCTCGACGACCGCGAATGTCTCGGCGGGCCGCTCGAAGTCGGACAGCGCGTAGACCCAGTTGGACCAGTGGGAGAAGACGTAGTTGTAGTTCCCGCCGTACGAGCCGTGGATGGCGCGCGGGGTGCCGCGGTAGCCACCGCCGCTGGGGCAGATGTAGACCTGCCAGTTCATCATGTAGGGGTGGAGGCGGTCCTGCCACGCGGTGTAGTCCTGGCCGATGTCGGGAAGGTCGGGCTGCAGGCTGCGTCCGCTGGGGACCAGATACTGCGGCATGGCTTCGTCGTAGTCCTGCACATACATCATCAAGGCGGTGCCGATCTGCTTGACGTTCGACAGACAGGAGGTCTGCCGGGCCTTCTCGCGCGCCCGTGCGAAGACGGGGAAGAGGATAGCAGCGAGAATCGCGATAATGTGACCGCTGAACAACCGCCCATCCACGCTGGTTTTTCCCCTCGACGGCCTCCCCGCGTTTCCGCAGTTCCGGTATTGCTCCTGTGCGCAGATGTGAAAAGTGCCGTTCCCCGCGCTTTTCAGCG
>JBMNNW010000183.1:0-5109 GCA_050942735.1 Armatimonadota bacterium | reverse complement strand
GGCTCGCTCGATGCACACATGTCAGTATTCGCAAACCTATACACGAGTACCTCCCCCACCACCAAAAAACTTGCACAGCTAAAACCGATGCTGCTGCCCCTCAGCGCGTGGCAGTTGCGCGTGATCGGTGCATGGCGTATAATGGTTGTGGGTGCAACGATTCGAGCGACACGTTGATGAAAGTGATGCTGAATGAGAGGCATGGGGCCGGAGAGAAGCATTGCGGGGATGGGGCGCAGCTACGGGCTGCACCGTCACTACCGGTTCAGTGATGATGTGCCGCCGGTGAAGGTGACGCGTGGGCTGCTCAAGCGCGTTCTCGGCTACTTCACGCCCTACTGGCCGCAGTGGATCGCGATCCTGCTGTGTCTCGCGGCGGTCTCCGGGTTGAGCGTCGTCCCGCCGCTGCTGGTACGCGGCATCCTCGATGATGCGATCCCCGACGGCGACACGCGGCTGTTGCGTCTGCTCGTGGGCGGCATCGTCGGGCTGACGATCGTCTCCGGGCTCATCACCGTACTGCAGACGTGGCTGAGCACGAAGGTCGGCCAGGGCATCATGCACGACCTGCGCGAGGCGCTCTACCGCCGCCTGCAGGAGCAGTCGCTGGGCTTCTACACCACCGAGCGGGCCGGTGAGATCGTCTCTCGCGTGAACAACGACGTCGGCGCCGTCCACCAGGTCGCCGGCGGTACGATCGTGGACATCGCCCGCAATTTCTTCACGCTCATCGCCACCCTGATCGCGATGTTCTCGCTCAGCCCGTGGCTGGCGGTGCTGGCGATCGCCGTCGTGCCCACGTTCTACCTCCCGACGCGCATCGTCGGGCGGATCCGCCACCGGCTCTCGCGGCAGACGCAGGAGCGGTACGCCGAGCTTGTCGCGTTCATGCAGGAGCGGTTGAACATCGGCGGGATGATGCTCGCGAAGATCTTCGGCCAGGTCGAGCCGGACGCCGAGCAGTTCGCCGAGCGCAGTTCCGATGTGGCGGAGCTGAATGTGAAGCAGGCGATGGCGGGCCGCTGGCTCTTCATGGTGCTGTCGGTCTTCAGCGTGGCCGGTCCGGCGCTGATCTACCTCATCGGCGGCCACCAGGCGATCCGCGGCGACCTCTCGATCGGCACACTCATCGCCTTCGTGGCCTATCTGACGAACCTCTACCGGCCGGTCGGGCAGATCGCGAACGTCTACGTGAACCTGCAGGGCGCGCTGGCGGTCTTCGAGCGCATCTTCGACTACCTCGACCGCAAGCCCGACGTGGAGGATCGCGAGGACGCGATCGATCTCGACGAGGTCCGCGGCGACATCGTCCTCGAGCACGTGACCTTCGAGTATCCGCGGCCGCCGTACCTGGAGAATCTCGCGGATGTTGACGAGAACGCGGTCAATGAGAGCCGTCGGGCGCTTGAGGACATCTCGTTCAGGATCGGCGCCGGTCAGCGGATCGCGCTGGTCGGGCCGAGCGGTGCGGGCAAGACCACGGTGACCTACCTGCTGCCGCGCTTCTACGACCCGACGGAGGGGCAGATCCTCCTCGATGGCCACGATCTGCGTGACATCACGCAGGAGTCGCTCCGGCAGCACTTCGGCGTGGTGACGCAGGACACGTTCCTGTTCCACACGACAGTGCGCGAGAATCTGCTCTACGCCCGACCCGACGCCACCGACGACGAGATGTTCTCGGCCGCGAAGTCCGCGAACATCCACGATTTCATCGCGGGGCTGCCGGAGGGCTACGACACCGTCGTGGGCGAGCGGGGCTTCCGGCTCTCAGGCGGGGAGAAGCAGCGGCTGGCGATCGCGCGGGCGCTGCTCAAAGACCCGGACATCCTGATTCTCGACGAGGCGACCAGCCATCTCGACGCCACCAGCGAGCACCTGATCCAGGAGGCGCTTGAGCTGCTGCTGCACGGCCGGACGAGCGTGATCATCGCGCACCGGCTTTCAACGATCCTCAACGCCGACCGGATCGTGGTGATGGACAGGGGCCGCGTGGTGGAGGTCGGGCGTCACTCGGAGCTGCTGCGCAACGAGGGGCTCTACGCCGATCTGTTCGACCGGCAGTTCGGCGAAGCGATCGACCAGTCGCAGGCGGCCAACAGGTAGGCCGGGTTCCAGAGCGCACGAAGTCCGCCCCGCCGGCGGTGGATCGCCCGGGCGGGGCAGGTCAAGCCGACCATCGCCGCGAATACGTCTCCCTGTCGCACGTATCTCCCCGCGCGACCCGGGAGCCCTCACAATGGCCGTTGAGATCGGCACGCAACCGGACAAAGGGACCGAGCCCTCCGAGATGATTGGCCTGACGTGGCGGGCGGTCATCCTGTCAGTGATCTTCTGCCTCATCTCCGCGCTGTGGATCTCCAAGTCGGAGGTCGTCACGCGCTTTTGTCAGATCACCGAGGCGGTTCCGGCGGTACCGGCGGTCGCGTTCTTGATCGGCCTTGCGGTCGCGAATCCGTTCGTGCGGCGCATCAGCAAGCGGCTGGCGCTGGACCGCCGCGAGGTGCTGATGATCTACGTCTTCATGGCGGTCGCGACCTCGATGGCGGGGGCGGGGATCGCGCGCTTTTTCATGAACACGATTCCGGTCCCGTTCTACTTTGCGACCCCCGAGAACGACCTCGAGAGCATCCAGCCGCTGATCCCCGAGTGGTTCGTTCCGCATGACAGCGAGACGATCCGGCTGCTCTACGAGGCCTCGGAGGAGGGGCTGGTGCCGTGGGCGGAGTGGGTCACGCCGCTGCTGGCGTGGGGCGTGTTCTTCCTCGCACTGTGGCTGGCGATGCTGGCGATGATGGTGATCCTCCGCCGCCAGTGGTCGGAGAAGGAGAAGCTGACCTACCCGCTGCTCTACCTGCCCATCGAGGTCACTGAGGGTCTCAACACGCGGGCCCTCGTCTCCGACTTCTTCCGCAGCCCGGTCATGTGGACCGGCTTCACCATCGCCGCGCTCTACAACCTCGGGAACATCATCAACGCCTACAACCCCGGCTTCACCTCGCTGGGGAAGTACTATGACATAGGCGCGCTCTTCACCGAGCGGCCGTGGAACGCCATCGCGCCGCTGCAGATCCACTACCGTCCGGAGATCGTCGGCTTCGGCTACCTCGTGAGCACCGAGGTCGCGCTGAGCATCTGGATCTTCTACTTCGTCCTGAGGCTGCAGGCCGTCGCCGCCGCGGCGGGTGGCCTTGACGTGGCCGGCTTCCCCTTCGTGCAGGAGCAGGGCCTGGGCGCTTACCTCGCGATGGCGGTGCTGCTGCTGTGGATCGCGCGACACCACCTTGCCGATGTGTTCGGGAAGGCCCTCGGCACGCGACCGGAGATCGACGACGCCGACGAACCGATGAGCTACCGGGTGGCGGTGCTGACGTTTGTCATCAGCCTCGCGGTGGTGCTGGCGTGGGTGAAGGCGGCGGGGATGGCGCTGTGGCTGGCGGTGCTCTACTTCGGGCTGCTGCTGGCGGTCGCGCTGGTCTACGCCCGCATCCGCGCCGAGGTGGGCATCCCGCTGATCTGGATGTTCCCGTACTTCCAGCAGTACCGGGCGATCAAGTACACGCTCGGCACCGAGTTGCTGCAGAAGCACGGGGGGCTCGGTTCGCTGACGATCTTCACCTCGCTGGTCTTCCTCTCGCGAGGGTACTACCCGGCGCTGATCGGCTACCAGACGGAGGGCTTTCGCCTCGCCCGTGAGACCAACATCCGTCAGACGTCGATGACGTGGCTGCTGATCATCGCGCTGATCGTGGGCCTCTACGTGGGGATCGGCCTGCACCTGCGCGACTACTACGAGTACGGCTCCGGCGGCCTGGGTGCGCAGAGCGGCTGGGGCAGCGGGATCGCGAGGACGGAGTTCGAGGCGATCACCGGCTATCAGCGAGGCCACGCTCCGCCTGATGGCTGGCGCATCGGCGCAACCGCGGCCGGCTTCGTCATCACGGTGGTGCTGATGGTCGTGCGCATGGTCTTTCTGCGCTTCCCCCTGCACCCGCTGGCCTTCGGGATGGCGGGCTCCTACGGCAGCCTGATCTGGGGGAGCTTCTTCATCGTGTGGATCGTCAAGAGCGTGGTCTTCAAGCTGGGCGGGATGTCGGGATACCGGAGACTGATCCCGGGATTCCTCGGGCTGGCGCTGGGCCACTACTTCACAGCCGGGATCGCGTGGGGCCTGATCGGGATGACCCTCGGCGAGGGCGCGCGCGTGTACTACGTCTTCTTCGGCTGAGTGCAATGGAGTTGGTATTATGCGCATCGGATTGATCGCCGGGAGCGGCGTGCAGGACCTCTACGACCAGGAAGAGCCGCGTCAGAAGACCGTCGGCACCGAGTTCGGGGAGGTGCCGGTCTACCTGGTCCGGATCGACGAGGATCGGGAGCTTGTCTTCCTGCCGCGCCACGGGAAGGGGCACTCGATCCCGCCGCACCGGATCAACTACCGCGCGAATATCCGCGCGTTGGCGGAGCTTGGCTGCGGCTGCGTGCTCGCCACAAACGCGGTCGGCTCGATGAACACGCAGATGCAGCCGGGGGATATGGTGGTCTGCGACCAGTTCCTCGACTTCACGAAGCAGCGGCCGCTCACGTTCTTCGACGGCGAGGGTGGCGAGGTCCGCCATGTGGACGTTACCGAGCCCTACTGCCCGCGGCTGCGCGAGACACTGCGCGAGGGCTGCATGGCTGCGCTGGGCGAGGAGCTGCATCCGGCGGCGACCTACGTCTGCGCCGAGGGCCCGCGCTTCGAGACGGCGGCGGAGATCGCGATGTACTCGCAACTGGGCGGCGACGTCGTCGGGATGACGGGCGTCCCCGAGGCGGTGCTCGCGCGGGAGGCGGGGCTGTGCTACGCGACGGTGTGCGTGGTGAGCAACTGGGCGGCGGGGATCACCGACAGCCCGATCACGCACTCGGAGGTCGAGGAGCTGATGGACCGGCGTCAGAGCGACCTCAAGTGCATGCTGCGAGAGACCATCGGCCGTATCACCGACGACGCCGACTGCGCCTGCCGGACGCCGTTTGGGTGAGCAGCACCGACGGAGACGGCAGACGGCAAACGGCAGGGCGGGGCGCGGGTCCCCGCCCTGCAGACGGCAAGGGACACGACGCATC
>JBMNNW010000081.1:0-25217 GCA_050942735.1 Armatimonadota bacterium | reverse complement strand
AACGACCACGACACGACGCGAACGACAGTGCGCCTCCGGCGCACCCCCGGCGAGGGCGCCGGGGCCACAACGACAACGGCTAACGACCCACGGCCGACGCATCTGAAGATGCGTCGCTCCGGACCACGCCCGGCGGGGCGCAGCTCCCCGGAGATCGCGAGTCTGCTGCGCAGACGTCGATGCCCTGCAAGGCCAACCCGAGCGTGGGCGGCCCGCCGCGCGAAGCGCGGGCAGGTCCCGTGAGCCAAGCGAGCGGGGCCTGAGCTTCCACCCCGGCCCACGCTTTCACCAACACCCCGCTCGATCCGTCGTGTGCCGGATGTCTCATGTGCGGGGGGGGGGCGAAGCGAGCGGGGCCTGAGCTTCCACCCCGGCCCACCGCCCCGCACGAACGTAACGCAACGCGCCGCGGACCGCTCACAGGAGCCGAACGCAGACCTCCGAATGCAGGGGCTCTCCGGCCGCGGTCAGCCTGATCCGCCCGCCCCGGAGGTCCACCAGGCCCATCTCCTCCAGCGGTCGCGCGCGCACCATCATCGCCTCTACGCGCCCCGGCCCGAAGGTCCGCTCCAGCGCCGCACACTCCAGCCCCGCGGTCATCCGCAGGCCCATCATCAGCGCCTCCATCAGCGCATCGTCCAGGTCAAGCCGCTCCCTGTACGCGGTCGGACTCGCCCCACCCTCCAGCGCCTCGATGTATTCCGCGGGCTCCCGCAGGTTCTCGCTGCGCACGCCGTCGAGGTAGCTCCACGCGCCCGCGCCCAGCCCGAGGTAGGGCTCGTTCCGCCAGTACGTCATGTTGTGCGCGCACTCGCGTCCGGGGAGCGCGTAGTTCGACAGCTCGTAGCGACGCAACCCCGCACGCTCACACAACTCCAGCGTCAGTTCGCGCATCGCGAGGTGCTCGCTCTCCCCCACCGGCTCGATCTCCCCGCGCGCCCACCGGTCGAACAACACGGTCCCCTCCGCAAGCTCCAGCCCGTAGGCCGACAGGTGCTCGGGCCGCAGCGCCAGCGCCCGCGTGAGGGTCTCGCACCAGCTCTGGACGGTCTGTCCCGGCAGCGCGTAGATCAGGTCCAGGGAGACGTTCGCGAAGCCAGCCGCGCGCGCCGCCTCCACGGCGGCCTCGGTCTGCGACGCGCAGTGCCCGCGCCCGAGCATCGCAAGCTCCCCGTCGCTGAAGCTCTGCGCGCCGATGCTCATGCGGTTGAAGCCGGCCTCTCGCAGCGCCCGGAGCTTCGTCGGATCGACCGTCTCCGGGTTCGCCTCACAGGTGATCTCGGCGGGACGGCCGACAGGCTGGAAGCCTTTCCTACGAACGACGGACGGCGCCGTTCCCTCTCCCTCGCCGGAACGGAGAGGGGGGGCCGGGGGGGGTGAGATCGCCGTTGCCCTGTTCCCCCCTCGTCCCGCCCGCGCGATGTCGTTTGTCGCGCAAGGGAGAGCGGGGGCAGGTGGGAGAGGCCCGGCTACCGATCCCAGAACTCCAGCCAACTCCTCCCCCTCATACACCGTCGGCGTCCCACCCCCAAAGAACACCGTCCGTACATTCGAACCGCCGAGGATCTCTCCCCGGCGGTCGATCTCCAGCTTCAGCGCGTCGAGATAGCGGGCGCGCTCGGCATCGGGCGCCGGGCGCGAGTTGAAGTCGCAGTAGTGACATTTCCGCGCGCAGAAGGGCAGGTGGACGTAGACCGACAGCCCCCGATCCTCCGCGCTCATCGCCCGCACCTCAGTCGTCGTCACTGAGCCGGAGGATAGACATGAACGCCTCCTGCGGGACGTGCACGTTCCCCACGGCCTTCATGCGGCGCTTGCCTTCCTTCTGACGCTCCAGCAGCTTGCGCTTGCGCGTGACGTCGCCGCCGTAGCATTTCTCGGTCACGTCGCGCCGAAGCGGCGCGACGCGCGTCGAGGCCACAACGCGGCTGCCGATCGAGGCCTGGATGCGTACCTCGAAAAGCTGCCGGGGGATCGATTCCTTGAGCTTCTTCGCAATCCTCCGGCCGCGGCTCTCCGCAAAATCCTGGTGGCAGATGATCGCGAGCGCATCCACCGGGTCGCCGTTGATCAGCAGTTCGACCTTCACCAGCTTCTCCGCCGAATAACCGGCCAACTCGTAGTCGAGGGTCGCATAGCCGCGGGTGGCCGACTTGAGCGCGTCGAAGTAGTCCACGATGATCTCGGCCAGCGGGAGGCGGTAGTGAAGCACGATCCGGTCGCCCCACAGGTACTCCTGCTTTATGTACGCGCCGCGCCGCTCTTCGGAGACCATCATCACCCGACCGACGTACTTCTGCGGACACATGATCGTCGCGTCAACCACCGGCTCCTCGATCATCTCGATATGCTCGCGCTCCGGGAACTGCGCCGGGTTGTCTACCTGCACGATCTCCCCGTCGCTCAGCATGATCCGATAGATGACGCTCGCCGCGGTGGCGACGAGATCCAGATCGTACTCCCGCTCCAGCCGCTCCTGCACGATCTCCATGTGCAGCAGCCCCAGGAAGCCGCAGCGGAAGCCGAAGCCCAGCGCCGCCGATGTCTCACGCTCGTACGTCAACGCCGCGTCGTTGAGCGAGAGCCTGTCAAGCGCATCCTTGAGCGCCTGGAAATCGACATTCTCCACGGGGTAGAGCCCGCAGAAGACCATCGGCTGTGCCTCACGGTAGCCCGGAAGCGGCTCCTCGGCTGGGCGCTTCGCGGAGGTGATCGTATCCCCCACGCGGCTGTCGGTCACGCCCTTGATGCCGGCGGTGAGGTAGCCCACGTCGCCTGCACGCAGTTCGTCGATGTCAACCATCGCCGGAGAGAACACGCCCACGCGGTGGACCTCAAACTTCTTCCCGGTGGACATCATCATGATCTGGTCGCCGGGCCTGATTGAGCCCTCGAAGACACGCACGTACGCGTAGACGCCCTGGTGCACGTCGAACTCGCTGTCGAAGATCATCGCCCGCAGCGGCGCGTCAAGCTCCTCATCGGGCGCCGGCACGCGCTTGATGATCGCCTCCAGCAACTCCCGCACCCCCTGGCCGGTCTCCCCGGAGGTGAGGATGATCTCGTCGCGATGATAGCCGAACGCCTGCTCGATCTCCTCGATCGCCATCTCCGGCTCAATGTTCGGAATGTCGATCTTGTTGACAACCGGGATGATCTCAAGCTCGGCGTCGAGCGCAAGGTAGACGTTCGCAACCGTCTGCGCCTCGACGCCCTGTGAGACATCCACGAGCACGACGGCGCCCTCGCAGGCCTGCAGGCTGCGGGAGACCTCGTAGGCGAAGTCTACGTGGCCGGGTGTGTCGATGAGGTTGAGCTGGTAGAGCTCCCCGTCCTCGGCCTCGTAGTAGAGGCGGACGGCGGAGGACTTGATGGTGATCCCGCGCTCGCGTTCGAGTTCCATCGAATCGAGCATCTGCTCCTGCGCTTCCTCGACATTGCCGCAGACCTCAAGCAGCCGGTCGGCGAGCGTGGACTTCCCGTGGTCGATATGCGCGACGATGCAGAAGTTCCGGATGTTCTCCTGCGGAACCCGCCGCACCGTGGTATTGTCGCCCGTCTTCGATTCAGTCGCCATGCTTTCTATCTATACCCTTTCGGATCAGGGCTGTCTTTTCTGTAGGGCGGGGACCTAACGCTCTGCGAGCGTCGCCCCGCCACGTCGTTGGTCGTTGGAGAGGCCGGCCCCCGTGCCGGCCTGTGCCGTTCGGCCTGCCGACTCTGCAATAGTACTGACGTTTCGCGGACGCATTGCGTTTGCCCGCTGAAGACAACAGCAACGGCTGAGATCAACGACCCGTCGGGACACAGGTCCCCGCTGGCGCAGCGAGCGGGGCCTGAGGTTCCACCCCGGCCCACTCCCTAACGGGCGAGCACCCGCCCTACAACGATCACGACACGACTGGAACGACAGTGCGCCTCCGGCGCACCCCCGGCGAGGGCGCCGGGGCCACACAACGACAACGGCTAACGACGGACGTCCGACGCATCTGAAGATGCGTCGCTCCGGACAACGACCCGTCGGGACACAGGTCCCCGCCCTGCAGCAACGACAACGGCAGCGATCGCTACCTCCGCCCCCTGTTGATCCGCCGCCCCACCATCCGCCACGCGCTCTCCAGTTCGCGCAGGTGCATCGCCTTCGCCAGGCCGACGAACGCCAGTGAGCCCAGCGACAGCGGCACCACCACCAGCAGCAGCCGCTCCACCATACTCCCCGTCCCGCCGCCCGGCAGATACTGCCCCAGACCCCACACACTCCCCCACGCCAGCGCCGTCATCACCAGCACCGGCACCATCATCCGGAGGATCGACGTCGCGATCTCCCGACCGCCCAGCCCGCCGATCCGCGTCTGCAGCATCACCACCAGCCCCAGCGCGTTGATCAGCCCGCTGAGCGTCGTCGCCATCGCAAGGCCGGGCACGCCGTAGCGCGCCGCCAGCCACAGCGCCGAGACCACGCACACGACCACCGAGATCGCGCCGATCCACACCGGCGTCATCGTGTCGTGGCGGGCGTAGAACGCGCGGGCGGCGATGTATACGATCGCGAGGGGCACGATTCCGATGCTGAACCACCAGAGGGTCGTCGCCACCGCACCGACGCCCTCGGCATCAAAGCCCGGCCACAGCAGCGCCACCGAAGGCTCCGCAAGTACCATCATAAGCGCGGTGGCCGGCAGGGTCAAGAACACCGTGTTGCGCATCCCGAAACTGAAGTCGCGCTGGAACTGCTGCGAGGCGCCCCGCGCGTAGTGCTCGGCAAGCGCCGGGAAGAGCGCGATCGCGATCCCCGCGCCGATCACCCTCGTAGGCAGCTTCCAGAGGCGGTTGGCGTAGTTGAGCGTAGAGACCCCGCCCTCGCCCTCCACCGCGTTCGCGAGGATCTTCGTCACCGCGAAGTTGATCTCCGCGATCGCGAGCCCCAGCATCACCGGCAGCGCCAGCAGCACCACCCGCCGCACCGCCGGCGTCGGCTTCGCGAAGAGATGGAGCCTCCCGCCACGGTTGCGCAGCGCGACCATCTGCACCCCGAAGTTCCCCACCGCCGCGCCGATCAGCACGCCGAAGCCCAGCGTGGTCGGGCCCAGCAGCACCGGCGCGAGCAGCGCGGCGGCGATGATCGAGACGTTGTAGATGATCGGCCCCATCGCCGGCCAGAAGAAGTGCTTGCGGGCGTTGAGCGCGCCCATCAGCAGCCCGCCGAGCAGGAAGAATATCTGCGCGGGGAACATCAGCTTCATGATCAGCGCGCAGATCTCCAGTGCCTCGGGGTTGCCCTCCAGCCCCGGACGCATCAGCCCCATCGCCTCGAGGAAGGTGCGGAGGCCCTCGTTCATGCTCCCGGCCGCCCACGAGGGGTTCACGAAGCGCGCGATCGGCTCAGCGAGCATGATCCCCGCGCCCGCGAGCAGCGCCGCGACCATCGAGAGCAGCCAGAACATCGCGCTGAACATCCTCCACGCACGGTCCTCCTCACCCCGCGCCATCAACTCGGTGAAGACCGGGACGAAGCCGGTGCGCAGGGCCCCGCCCGCGACGAGGAAGTAGAGGAAGTCGGGGATAGTGGCGGCGTTGTAAAAGGCATCCGCGACAACGCTGCGGCCGTAGACGTGGCCGATGGCGATGTCGCGGAACATCCCCGTGACGGCGCTCGCGAAGGTCGCGAAGATCATCAGGATGGCGGCGTTGGCCATCCACGACGTTGCGCCGGAGGACTGCTCGGCGGCTTGAGGTGGTGGGGTGGTATGGTCGTCCATGGCGACGAGTATCATACCCCGTGCAGGGCGCGATGGCAAGATGGTGCGGGCGCTCAGGTCGTCCTCACCCCCGCCGCCCTCCACATGCCGAGTGTCTCGTGTGCGGAGGGGGGACCTGTGCCGCGCCACGCCTTTACCTCGCCCTTGTAGGGCGCGGACCTGTGCCGCGCCTCGCCTTTGTAGGGCCGGGACCTGTGCCCGGCCACGCCTTTGTAGGGCCGGGACCTGTGCCCGGCCACGCCTTTGTAGGGCCGGGACCTGTGCCCGGCCACGCCGCGGCCGAAAGATCGTCGCGCGGACGCCGGACGGCAGACCACGACCACGACCACGACAAACGGCAGGCGGGGCACAGGTCCCCGCCCTACAACGATAACGACACGACGGAACGACAGTGCGCCTCCGGCGCACCCCCGGCGAGGGCGCCGGGGCCACAACGACAACGGCTAACGACCGACGGCCGACGCATCTGAAGATGCGTCGCTCCAACGACTGCCTACCAGCCACGCTCTTGTAGGGCGCGGACCTGTGCCGCGCCTCGCCTTTGCCTCGCCTTTGTACGGCGCGGACCTGTGCCGCGCCTCGCCTTTGCCTCGCCTTTGTAGGGCGCGGACCTGTGCCGCGCCTCGCCTTTGCCTCGCCCCTGTAGGGCGCGGACCTGTGCCGCGCCTCGCCGCTCGATATCAGCGAGAAGATCGTCGCGCGGACGCCGGACGGCAGACCACGACCACGACCAACGGCCGGCGGCCCACAGGTCCCCGCCCTACAATGATCACGACACGACTGGAACGACAGTGCGCCTCCGGCGCACCCCCGGCGAGGGCGCCGGGGCCACAACGACAACGGCTGACGACCAACGGCCGACGCATCTGAAGATGCGTCGCTCCGGACAACGACCCGGCGGGGCACAGGTCCCCGGCCCATGCGCCTGTCCGCCCGCCTACCCGCCGAGGTTCACGTAGTAGCGGATCGAGATCGTCGGGTCAATGAAGAAGTTGATGACGATCCGCCAAAGCACCCCACCGATCAGCACGTGGCCGAAGAACAATCCCAGGAACGCGGGCACCACCTTCCGGTAGGCCGGCAGCGAGCCGTAGCGTAAGGTGATCCGCTGCGCCAGCCACGCCATCAGGAAGGGCGCCCAGTAGGGACCCGAGTCGCCGTAGAGCGTCCCGAGGATGATCCCCAGCGGGTGGAAGGGGAAGCTCGAGATCACCGTCCGCGCCCACGTCACCCCCGCCGTCAGCGCCGCCCCGCCCGCGTAGAAGCCGATCCGCGTCCAGTCCGGCCCGGTGGGGTTCGACAGCGCCTGGTCGAGAAGCCGGTAGTTCCCGCGCGACCAGTTCAGCGCCCACGACTGCCCTGCCCGGCCCGTCTTCGCGCCGATCAGCCCCTGGCCGTAGCGGTAGCCCACGTCCAGGTGATACCAGTACGTCAGCCCAAGGCCCACCACGCACATCCCGAGCATCAGCCACGCGAAGCTGGACTTGCGCGCCCGCACGTATTCCGGCAGCTTCAACCCGTCGGTGAACGCCTGCGCGGTGGAGTGCGCGAAGACCGTGCGGCCGATCCAGAACAACGCGTAGTAGAGGATCATCGAGTTCGGCGGGCCGAGCCCGCGGATCGCGCGCGTCCCCAGCAGGTGGATCGGCACCACCGTGTCGAAGCCGTAGGGATGCGTCCAGAGCACCGGCGGCCCGGCCTCGGCGCGAATACGCGCGGCGACGAGCGTGAACATGTAGAGCGAGACAAAGAACGCGAGCATCGGCCACCAGCGCAGCCCCGCGTGCTGGAGCATCCACATCAGCGCGACCGTCCCGAGCGTGAAGCCGATCACCTGGCCGCGGTAGGACAGCGGCTCGCCCTCATCGTACTCATCGGGCCCGTGCAGCACGCTGTGGGCGACGCGGCGGAAGTGCGGGCGGGCCGCCCAGAGCATGAAGCCGGTGAACGCGATGCACGCGCCCGCGGAGACCTCCTGGTAGAAGGGGAAGCCGCCCGCACGGTAGCCCGCGGAGAGGCCGCCGACCTTCACGAGCTTCATGAAGAAGTAACTCGCGAGCGCCGTCCCGAGCACCTCTCCCGAGACGAGGTAGCTCAGCCCCCACAGCTCCAGCGAAAAGCTGAAGTTCAGCGGGTGGAGCCAGCGCCACGGCGGGTCGCTGATCCCCTGGGTGAGGACGATGGTATTGTCGATCCCGGGGAAGCCGGGGAAGAATGCGTGGGCGATGTTGATCCCGTTGAAGAGCGCGGCCGCGCCGAAGCCTATCCACATGATCGGATTGCGGAAGAACCCCCGCTCCCCGGCCGAGCCGCTGAAGCCCCCGGTGATCTCCAGCGGCAGGAAGTTCATCGGGTAGGTCAGCCGCTCGTTCTCACTCCACTGCTTGCGGAAGAGCGCGGTGAGGCACAACACGCTGAAGACCAGCAGCAGCGAGAAGCCGCCCCACCACGCCATCGGCGTCAGCCACTGATCCCACGGGACACGCGCGGTCGCCGTGCCCTCGAAGAAGCCCCGCACCACCCACGCGTCGGCCGGCGCCCAGAAGCTCGGGTAGTGCTCGAAGAGTTCGGCGTAGCCGTCAACGTCCGTCCCGTAGTACTTCGGGAAGAGCAGGTAGTGAAAGACGTAGCCGCCTCGCTCCATCGGAAGCGCGGCGGCGATCGCCGCGTAGATCAGCAGAAGCTCCCCGCGTGAGAGCGGCGTGATCGCCGGGCCCGCGCCCCTGCGCCGCCACAACGCCCAGAGCCCCGCGTTCATGCCGACGAGGATCAGCAAAAAGAGGATCGCCGGGACCGGCGGGACGACGTAGGGGACCCAGTTGAGGCTGATATACCCAAGTCGCGTGATCCCAAGCCACGTCGCCGCGGTGAGCAGCACCGCGATCACGATCGCGCGGGCGGTGATCCCGCGCACCGTCAGCGGCAGTTCGGCCTCTCTGTCGTGCGACCGGCCCTCATCCTGCAGCAGCCGACTCATGCGGGCGCCTCTCTCGAGCGAGATGCGGGTTCGGCTCCCGCGGATTCGACGCCGCGCGGAGATTACCTGCACGGCGACGATTCCGCTGGAATCTGAACCCGGTGGGCTCCGTCAACGTTTACGCTGGTAGCCTGCTGCAACGACGGCAGACGGCCGCACGTCACTCAACTCACCTGGAGGTGCTCGCGTTGGTCAGTCACAGAGCGTTCATCACGGTTGCGGTGGTTGCACTGATACTGGCGGGGACGGCCGCGCTGCACGCCCAGCCCGCGGGCGGCGGCGAGGCCGCGGACTTCTTCGACCGGCTCGACGCCAACAACGACGGGAAGATCGACCGCGACGAGTTCCGGGGCCCCGACGAGGCGTTCGCGCGGCTCGACCGTAACGCCGACGGCTTCATCACACGCGATGAGCTGGCCGGGCAGGGCGCCGGCCAGGGCGCGCAGGCGCGTGGTGAGCGGGCCGGCCGGGCGGCCGAAGGCGCGCAGGGCGACCCCGCCGAGCGCTGGCAGCAGATGCTCCAGCGCTTCGACCGAAACAACGACGGACAGATCTCCGCGGATGAGTTCGGAGGGCGCGAAGAATTCTTCTTGCGCCTCGATGTGAATCGTGATAACGTCATCACCGCCGACGAGGCCATGCAGGTGATGAACCGCCGCGGCGGCGAAGGCGCGCAGGGCGCTGAGGGCGCTCGCGGCGACGCAGGCGCACGGATCCGGCAGCTCCTCGAGAACGCCGACGCCGACGGCGACGGGAACATCTCCCGCGACGAGTGGCCCGGCCGGGCGGAGATGTTCGACCGGCTCGACCGCGACGGCGACGGCCTGCTGACCGGGGCGGAGTTGACGCTCCAGCCCGCGGGCGGCGCGGAGCAGGCACCGGCCGTGGAGAGGCAGCAGCGCCTCGACGCGGCGGCCACCTTCATCCGGCTGATGGACTCCGACGGGGACGGCCAGGTCTCCGAGGAAGAGTGGGGGAACTTCTTCGAAGCTGCCGACGTTAACGCCGATGGAATGATCAGCCACCCGGAGCTGCTCGGGAAGCTGCAGGAGGCGCTGCGCCCCGACCGTGGACAGCGCCCGGCCGAGGAGCCGCCGGCACCGGCCGAGGGGCAGTGAGCGGCGCGCGGACACAGAGCGGCGCTGCTCTGAGAATACGAATTTGACGCACGAGCTTTCTCCGCCGCAAGGCGGAGCAACTGCGGCCCCCGGTCTCCCCCCGCCGGGGGTCGCAGTGTGTACGCCCGCCTGCCCCACCCGCTACGTGTGCCGAATGTCCCGTGTGCGGGGGGGGGACGACGGACGAAGCCGTCTGTAGGGCGGGGACCTGAGCTTCCACCCCGGCCCGCTTCCCCCAACGACCAAACGACCTGGGCGAGCAGGGAAGCTCGCCCCTCCTGAACGATGGACGGCCGACGCATCTGAAGATGCGTCGCTCCGGGCAACGGCTGGCGGGGCGCGGCGCACTCCCCGCCCTACAACGGCAAACGACACGACGGGAACGACAGTGCGCCTTCGGCGCACCCCCGGCGAGGGCGCCGGGGCCACAACGACAACGGCTAACGACCAACCACAACGACAACGGCCAACGGCCGACGCATCTGAAGATGCGTCGCTCCGGGCAAAGACAACGGCTAACGACCGACGGCAGACATCTGAAGACGCGTCGCTCCGGGCAACGGCTGGCGGGGCGCGGCTCCCCCCGCCGTCGCCGCTTTCACGCCAGCGCGAAGATCTCGTTGCGCGTAGCGATCGGGCTGATACGCGAGTAGTGCCCCGCGCAGTCGTCGCTGTGGTTGAGACGCGTGGGCGTCAGAACAATCAACTCCCCCCACCCGCGCGCGTTCCAGGCGATGAACGCGAGATCCAACGCCTCGACTGCACGCTCAGCCTGCCGCCGCGGATCGGGCACGATGATCGGCCCGGTGTCCACCTGGTAGATCCAGTCGCCGCCGGGCGAACTCGCCGGATCGTTCACGTTGATCGTCTTGATCGGATAGGATAGCCGCGCGACACTCTCCCCCGCCTCGCCCAGCAGCTCGGTCCTCCCCACCAGCCGCCGGTTCGCGAGTGTCGCCTCGACGATCTCCCGCGCCTCCACGCACTCGTCCGCATCGGCCTCAGCAAGAGCGATCGCGACCGCGTCGAAGCGGTCGGCGTTCAGCCCCGTATCACGCCAGCACGCGGTCACAGGCAGCCCGACCCGCACGATGCAGTACTGCTCTTCGCTGAAGATCGCGCAGAAGTCGTAGTTAGGAGTGCGGAAGAGGTCGCGCTCGGCGTAGGTGTCCTCGGCCTTGCAGGAGGCGACGAGGACGTAACGCGAGCCGCCGGCCATCTCGCAGACCGCCTCGACCTGAATGCGCGCGTTGTTACTGCGTCCGGCGGTCGTGAATGTCGCGAATGAACGGCTGAAGTCGAAGCTGGTGGTCATCGGCGCAGGCCTCCCAACGGGCGATTCACGCGTGTGCGGGTCCGCGGAGGCTGTTCCCCGGGGCGCTGGAGGGACCTCCGCACTCCCCCGGCAGTCACGACGGCCGCACGCGCAGGCGATCGCGCGGCGCCAACCGAGCGAGTTCGACGATCTGCGCACAGAGTTGCTCTCCGCGCGGGCGTAGCGTTTGTGCGTCGGCCGAGAGATCGATCCCCACCGGATGGACCGAGGCGCAGAAGCCGTCATGCCGAATGTGCAGCGACGCGGCATCGATCGCCCTCGGATAGACCAGCACCGCGTGCTCAACGCCGTAGCCGACGCAGTATGCGAGCATCTGATAGAGGTCGCTGGCCGACGGCTCGTGACGGCCGACCGGCTCAGGCTTGTACTTCGCATCCACGATGCAGAGAGGGCCCGCCATGCCCTCAACCACCGCATCGGGCGTGAGGATCGCTCGGTTGCAGTCGTCAAGCGCGACGCTGTGTCCGGCCCAGCGAACACGGGTGCCTGCCGGGAGACCGCGCGCGAGGCTGCGACAGACGAAGCGCTCGAAGAGCCTCGGCATCTCCACCATCAGCGACGGCGTATGTGGGGCGCCGAAGCTGTCGCTCGGGCGGTGCCCGACGCCACGACGGTGGAGCAGCAGCCGCGCCAGTGCCAGCGGTGTGCGATAGTGCCGTGTCGCTGCGCTTATCGGGGCGGCCCTCAGATCGTTGGGCTGCAGCCGCAGGTCTTCGCGGCAGCCGATCGCCCGCAGGCATCGCACTGCCGAGGCGCGGAGGTCCGAGCCGCCGGGGGCCGCCGCGCGCACGACCTGCAGCGCGGCGCTCAGAGTGAGGTTCTCCGGCGTCTCTCGGGAGAACTCCGCGAACCTGCACGCAAAGCGGTCGGGGGTGGCCGCAAGCTCGCGCAACTGCCGCTCAACGTCCAGCCGTCCGCGCACGGACCTCAATATGCGGTCGGCGGACCGATAGCCGACCGTAACCCCGCGTTCGACGAGCAACTCGACCTCTGCGACGAACACCTCCATCAGTCCGTCAACAAGCCCCGACAGCGTCTCACTCGAACCAGCCGGCCATGAGAGGCAGTCGGTCTCCCCCGCGACGCCCAGCATCGTCCAGACGTTCCGCACCGGAATGCGCGGCTCAATGTACACCCTCCGCCCGCTCGGCAGCACCAGCGCGCCGCACACCCTCCCGACTCGCAGCAGCCATCTGTCCTCACAGGCGGGGGAACGAGTCACCGAGATCCGCCGACCGTGGGCTTGCGTGAGCCACTGAGCATCAGCCGGCGTCAGGGCGGCCACCTGCTCGCCGAGTTCCTGCAGATGCAGAGGGGGCTCCGGTCGCAGGTTCCGTCTGGCGAGACTCTCACCCATCGTCGTCGGTCCCCCACCACAATCTGCCGTCGCGAACGTGTGCCTCCGCCACTCCGGTGCAGCGGGGCTCGCTCTCCCCCTCACGCGCCCGCGAGATCAACTCGTCGAGGTCGAGCGCCGCGAGACGCTCGGGCATTCCGGCGAAGTATTCCTCGAGCAGCGGCTGGATCTGAAAGCGCCAGATCTCCCGCACCGCGGCCTCATCGAGACCCGGCCGCATGAAGTAACTGTGCCCGACGAGCAGATGGCGACCGACTTCCGGCGCCAGCCAGTCGTTAAGGTCATCGAGAAGGCGCGCAATCCATGTCGCCTCCGGTGCGTGCTCGAGGAGCCAGCTTGTGAACATCGGACGCACAAGCTCGGCATCATCGGGGAAGAGCGGGTAGAACGCGAAGCGCCTGCGCAGCGCGTGATCGACGAGTGCGGTGCTTCGGTCGGCGGTGTTCATCGTCGCCAGCACCAGCACGTTCGGCGGCACGCTCAACACCGAGGAGACGGCCGAATCGCCAGCCCCCCGCGCGTGTGCGAGCCGCACCTCGCGGCCCCGATACTCCAGCGCCAGCATCAGCTCGCCGAACACGGCGGCAACCTGAGCGCGGTTGATCTCATCGATGACGAACACGTGCGTCGTGTACGTGTCCCGACTCGCGCGGTCACAGAATGAGGCGAACGAGCCTCGCACGAGCGGGTAGTCGATCCCGGTACTTCCGTCCGGCCGCTCGAGGGCCCGCGGCCTGATGCCCTCGATGAAGTCCTCGTAAGAGTACGCCGGATGGAACTGCACCACCTCACGACGCCTCGGCTCCCCCTCTGAGAGATACTCCGCCAGCCGCAGCGCGAGCCAGGTCTTGCCCGTGCCCGGCGGGCCGTAGAGGATCAACTGCCCCCTGTCCCGAAGCAGCCGCTCCATCTCCCCGAGGCGTTCGACAGGTGCGCCGGACTCTTCGGCCAGTGCCTGGAGGCTGAGCGCCTCCTCGCCCCGCACCGGGTTGGTCATTCCCGCCCCGACCACGCGGTAGAAGTCGTGCTCTGAGACCGGCAGAACCGTCCGCGTGACGCCCTCCTGAACGCCCGCCCGGCTGTCGCCCGCCGGGTCCTCACGTGACCCGATCGACCAACCGCCGGCTTTTCGAGCGAAGCGGCAGACGCGGAGGCGCACCTGCAGCGGACGGCCCTCCCGTGTCTCCGCGGCGCCGTGAGGGCCGCGCTCGTCCTCCTGGTGATCAGTGACATCCACGACAGCGCCGAAGCCGACGAACGCGTTCTCCGAGCCCGCGTGGTAGATCAGGCACCGGGCCAGACCGTTCTCAGATGAGACCGCCAGCTGACGCGCCGTGGTGGACGCGCCGGCCCGGACGCGGTAGCTCTCCTGCGTGCGCAGGGCGCTGCCGCCGGCGCCGTTGGTGAGAAGGGCGAAGTGCGTTCGCCCGGCCACCCCGAGCAGTTCACTGAACGCGGCAGTCGGCTCCGGTGGGAGATGCGTCACCTGCCCGGCGGGCTGCCGCCATTCCGCCAGCCGGGGGTCGCACTTGATCGCCCGCGCCGGCAGCGGACGCTCATCGAGCCGGTCGTAGATCAGATCGAGACGATAGCCGCCTGACTCGCGCCGGGGAGTACGCTGCGGGTCTGAGATCACGGTCCCGGCGCCGAAAACCCCGCGAGGCGAGTCATCGTGGTAGAAGAACACACGGTCGCCGGGCGCGGGCTTGCGCTCTTCGAGAGCGAGGGACCAGCAATCGCGCAGAGGCAGCGGCTTGTCGAGCGCGGCGAGGGCCTCGAAGCGGCCGTGATCGCAGCGTATCAGCCATGAGCCATGCAGCGGGCGGAAGAGACGGTCGTAGGAAGGATCGCGGCGGTACATCTTCGCGATCGCGCGGAAGCATTCCCAGTCGAGTTCGACCACCGAGAAGCGTTGCTGCGCGCCCGCGAGAAGGCTGCCGTAGTCGCGATCGCCCGCGATCCACTCAACGCCAATCCGCCTCCACCAGCACCTGTCCAGCGGCCCTGCCTCAGCGCGGTCGATCTCGTAGTAGGGCCGGGTGACCCGTCCGACGGCGCCAACTCGACCACGCAGATGCATGACCACGCAGTCGCCGGGGACGAGACTGCGCAGACGAGCGATGTTGCCGTCATCGGGGGCGGTCGGAGCGATCGCTGCGAAATCACCATCGAGACAGCGACGCGCGATTGCCTCCGCCTCCGCGCGCGTCTCACTAAGACCGATCGCGATCTTCCACGCTCGCGGCTCCCTCAACTCCGCGAGCCTGCACAGCAGCATGTCCGCGGCCAGCGGATCACGGAGGACGCCTCGCGAGCAGTTCCGCAGTTCACAGAACGCCTCATCGAAGCGCTCATAGCTGTCGGCAATGCCACACCACCGCCTCCCCGCGCCCAGCAGCAGGCCCAGTCGCTGCATCCCGATGAGCCTCACCTCATCCCGGATCACCCTCGGCCGCGCCGAGCAGATGCCCAGCACCTGTGCGGCCAGCGGGCGTGTGAGCGGGCCGTCATCCGCAGCGACTCGATCAATGACCTCGCCGCACTCGTCGCCGCGCGCCGCGAGCAACTCCCTGAGCGAGCGTCTCAGCAGGGCCATCTCGGACTCCGCCAGCGCGGGCAGTGGCGTCTGCGTGGCCTCGCCTGCCCCGACGAGCATCGGGTTTCCGCTGACGACCAGCGCCCCGCGCTCGATGCGTTCCTCGAGGCCGTCGGGGCTCATCTCGGCAATCTCGTCCGCCTCGACGGGATTGCCGTCAGGATGCCTCACGCAGCCGCGGGTCGCGACACGCCGGATGAACTCACCGGCGGTGAGACCGGCGATCCGATCGGCGGAGAGCATCCGCCGAATCTCCGTTCGCGCGGCGCGCCGGATGATGAACTCTCGGTGAAACGATGCATCGCTCTCACACCACCGCAGCAGTCCTCCCCAGGACTGGCCGTGCCACATGGCTGGTTGCTCCCTCGCGCAGTCGAGCGGAATACACGACGTGGGAATCTGACTCCCCAGTTGAGGATCGAGCGGCAGGCACGATAACGTCGCGGCCTCGTGAGGGTCGGGGTATCCGGCCCGCTCACCAGGCCATCCTGGATGCGAGATCATGCCGACCGTCCACCGCAACTCACCGAATTGCGCGCCCAGCCTGGCGGTGTGAAATATGCAATTCGCCGCATGCTCCGCCCCTCCTTCATACATTGAGCACTGATTTTGCGGAAGACTCTTCCAGGGCTCGCCGATACTACTTTTCCCCGACGCCCTCTGCATATGAAATACTCGGCACGTAACTTGACTCGACCGATAGACCTCGCTATACTCTATATGTAACCCACATATACATTGAGACGAGGGGTAGGTGCGCGATGAGGCGACGGGGTATGCGCAAGGTGGAGGAGGCCGTGGCGGCCCGGCTGTCGAGGCTGATCGAGCCCGCGGTGCTCTTCCTGCTCGGGACGGGCGAGGCCGCCCACGGCTACGACCTGCTCAGCGAGGTCAACCAGATGGGGCTGACCGACACCCAGGTGGACCCGGGGGCGATCTACCGCGTGCTCCGCGCGCTCGAGGCCGAGGGCGCGGCCGTCTCCACCTGGGACACCTCCGGCGGCGGCCCCGCCCGGCGCAACTACGAGCTGACTGAGATCGGCCGGGCGCGCCTCGCGAGCTGGGTGAACGTGATCGCCCGCAGGGCGGAGGCGATGCAGCAGTTCGTCGAGCGCGCGGAGAAGCTGCTGGAGGAGAACGAGGACGCGCAGGGCGCAGCGACGAGGCGGCGGGAGGATCTGTGACGATGAGATACGCGATCGCAGCGGACGGTGACCGGGTCGCATCGCACTTCGGACGGTGTGAGCGCTACGTGCTGGTGGACGTTCACGGCGGGGAGGAGATCGCGCGCGAGGAGCTGCTCAATCCCGGCCACGAGCCGGGCCTGCTGCCGCGGCTGCTCAACGAGGAGGGCGTCGCCTGCGTGGTCGCGGGCGGGGCCGGGCCGCGCGCGGTCGGGCTGATGGGCGAACTCAACATCGCCGTCCGCGTGGGCGTCCGCGGCCCGATCGACGCAGTCGTGGAGCAGATCGCCGCCGGGCGGCTTGAATCCGGGGAGAGCGCCTGTGAGCACTGAGATGAACCACCGGGCGGTCGAGGAGCGGCTCGACCGCGAACGCGAACTCAAGCGCCGCATCTCCGGGCGCACCGCGCTGATCTCCATCGCCGTGCGGGCCACGCTGGTGGTGATCAAATACACCTTCGCGGTGCTCTCCGGGAGCATGGCGCTGATGGCCGACGCGGTGAACAATCTCTCGGACACCGCGCAGTCGTTCACGCTGTGGGTCGGGCTGAAGATCTCCGGCCGGAAGACCAGCAGCTTTCCCTACGGCCTTTACAAGCTGGAGAACCTGATCTCGCTTGGGATCGCGGTGCTGATCACGTTCGTCGGCTACGAGCTTGCCCGCCGCGCGATTCTCGGCGGCGGTCCCGAGGAGCTGACGAACCTGCCGTGGACGATCGGCGCGATCGTGCTCTCGATGCTCATCAGCCTGGGGTTCTCCCGCTACGAGGCCGGGGTGGCCGCGCGCACGGGCTCTCCGGCGCTGGAGGCCGACAGCCGGGACGCGCTGGTGGACGCGGTCGCGAGCTTCGCGGTGCTGGTGAGCGTGGTGGCGGCGTTTCTTGGCGTGAACATCGACGTCTACGTGACGCTGGTGATCGTCGCGTTCATCGTCTACACGGCGGCGCGGCTTGCGATGGACGCGGTCCGCGTGCTGCTCGACGCGAGCCTCGACAGGGAGCTGCTGGGCGAGATCCAGCGGACGCTGGAGGCGGACCCGGAGGTGCGTGAGGTACACCACCTGACCGGCCGCAACTCCGGGCCCTACCGCTTCGTTGAGGCGCACGTGGTGCTGGGCGTGCACGACCTCGAGCAGGCGCATCAGATCAGCTACCGGCTGGAGGAAGCGGTGCATGAGATCGCCCCGAACATCGACCGGGTGCTCATTCACTTCGAGCCCGAGCACCGGGAGACGTATACCTACGCGGTGCCGATGGACGAGGACGACGGGCTCTCGGAGAAGTTCGGCGAGGCGCGGCGCTACGCGATGGTGACGGTGGCGAGCGAGGACAGGACGGTGCGGGAGGTGCGCTACGTGCGCAACCCCTACGAGGACGAGCCGGGAGGCCGGGGGATCCGCGTCGCGCAGATGCTGATCGAGGAGGGCGCCGACGCGGTGTTCACGCGCGATCAGATCGAGGGACACGGGCCCTTCTACGTGCTCAGCGCCGAGCATGTCCCGGTGCTGCAGACGGGCGCGAGGACGCTGCCGGAGGCGCTGCGCGAGGAGCAGATACATCTGGAGGTGCCGGCCGATGCCGATCAGAGCGCTTGAGGCGGTCGTGCTGCGTGACAACGTGGCGGCGGCGCGCAGCGGGCTGGCCGCGGGCCACGGTCTGGCGATGTTCGTGCGCGCCGACGGGGACGCGGTGCTCTTCGACACCGGCGACAGCGCGCAGACGTGGGTGAACGCCGCTGGGCTGGGCCTCGACGTCTCGGAGGCGCTGTGCGTCGCGCTCAGCCACGGGCATTACGATCACACCGGCGGGCTGCCCGCGCTGGTGCGGAGGCTCGGGCGGGTGGTGGTGCTCGCGCACCCGGCGATCTTCGAGCGGCGGTGGGCGGAGCGCGAGGGCGGCGGGCGTGAGTGGATCGGCCCGCCGGCCTCCCGTGAGCAGATGGAGGCGGAGGGCGCGATCTTCGAGCTGAGCGCGGAGCCCGCGGAGCCGACGCCGGGGCTGCTGACGACCGGCGAGGTGCCGCGGGTGAGCGAGCTTGCGCCGCGCTCGCCGCACCTGCTGGTGGAGCGAGAGGGTGAGCTGCGGGTGGACGACTTCCGCGACGACCTCTCGCTGGTCGCGCGGATGGAGGAGGGGGACGTGCTGCTGACGGGCTGCGCGCACGCGGGGCTGGTGAACATCGTGGCGCGGGCGGAGCAGATCACGGGGCGCTGCCCGGTCGCGATCGCCGGTGGGACGCACCTCGCGGCGGAGAGCGAGGAGCGGATCGCGCGGGTCGCCGAGGAGCTTTACGCACGAGGCGTCAGGCAGGTCGCGCCGATGCACTGCAGCGGGGAGCGCGGCGCAGACCTGCTGGAGACGCACTTCGCCGGTGAGACGCTGCGCGCCGGCGTGGGGAGCAGGATCGTCGCGGATGCGACGGGACGGATCGTCGTTCAATGAGCACTCACCGCTCCGGAGTGACGGGGCGGAAGACGAGGACGTGGATCGCCACGTTGAGGAGGCAGCATGATGAGAGTTGCAGTGACTTCGTCAGGGGACAGTCTCGACGCGCAGATGGACCCGAGGTTCGGGCGCTGTGCGTACTTCGTGATCGTGGACACCGACAGCATGGACTTCGAGGTGGTTGAGAACCCCGGTCCGCAGATGGGCTCGGGCGCGGGGACCTCGGCGGCGCAGATCGTGGGAGACTCCGGCGCGGAGGCGGCGGTCGCGGGGAACTTCGGCCCGAACGCCGCGCAGGCGCTGCAGGCGGGCGGGATCCGGACCTTCCAGGCGTCGGGGATGAGCGTGGGAGAGGCCGCGCAGGCGGCGGCCGCGGGTGAGCTGCCGGAGGCCGGTGGGGCCACCACCGCGTCGAAGAGCGGCGTCGGCGGCGCCGGGGCCGGAGGCGGGGGCATCCCCGGCGGCAGTGGTGGCGGGATGGGCATGGGCGGCGGTGGGGGCATGGGCGCAGGGGGAGGCCAGGGCCGCGGCCAGGGTCGCGGAATGGGCATGGGCGGCGGCCAGGGCCAGGGCGCATGGGGTCAGCAGCAGGCACCGTGCGGTCCTCAGCCCGGTCCGTGGGGTCCGCAGCAGGCACCGTGGGGTCCGCAGGCGGGTCCGTGGGGTCCTCAGCCCGGTCCGTGGGGTGGTCCGGTGGGTCCGATGTTCGGCCCGGACGCGCAGGAGGAGATGCGTCAGTATCACCTCGCGATGCTGCGCGCCCAGGCGGACATGCTCGAGCAGCAGCTTGAGTTCATCGCCTCGCAGATCGAGTACCTCGAGTCGATGGGTGAGTGAGGCGACGGTGGACGGTGTGCGGAGGGAGGGGCGAGAGAGCCTCGGGGCCCCTCCCCCGCCCCCCCCCGCACATGAGACATTCGGCACGGGTAGACGCGCACACCGGATGGCCCCGGCCATCCCACCGACGGAGAGCAGGTTGAGGAGCAATGACCGCAACTGACGGGAAGCTGACAATCTCAGTCGCCGCCGGGAAGGGCGGGACGGGCAAGACGCTCATCTCGTGCAGCCTCGCGCAGGCGCTGGCCGCGGAGTATCCCGGCGAGGTGCAGGTGCTCGACTGCGACGTCGAGGAGCCGAACTGCCAGATCCTGCTGCACCCGGAGATCGCCGAGCGCGAGCCGGTGAACATCCTGGTGCCGGAGGTGGACGAGAACGAGTGCATCCACTGTCGCAAGTGCGCGCATGTCTGCGAGGTGGGCGCGATCGCCGCGATCGGGAAGGCGGTGCTCACCTTCCACGACCTCTGCTCGGGCTGCGGGGCCTGCGCATACGTCTGCCCCACCGGCGCCATCGGCGAGGTGCCTCTGCCGATCGGCGAACTCGCGCACGGGCGCAGCGGCGAGCGGATCGACTTCTACGAGGGCCGGCTGGACGTCGGCCACCAGCGCGCGACGCCGGTGACGAACGCGGTCAAGCGCGTGATCGCGGCGGATCTGATCGCGATCGTGGACGCGCCCCCGGGGACGGCCTGCCCGATGCAGGAGGCCGTCGCGGACACGGACTTCTGCATCCTCGTGACCGAGCCGACGCCCTTCGGGCTCGCGAACCTCCGCGAGGCGGTGGAGACCTGCCGCCGGATGCAGGTTCCCTGCGGCGTGGTCATCAACCGCGATCGCGAGAGCGGTGGCGAGGAGATGGAGCAGTATCTGCGCGAGGAGGGCCTCGACGTGCTGCTGCGCGTGCCGGAGCGGCGGTCGATCGCGGAGGCGTATTCCCGCGGGGAGACGCTCGTGAGCACCGGCGAGCAGTGGCGCGAGGAGTTGCTCGGGATGTATGAACGCATCGCGGAGGCGGTCGCCAGGGAGCGGGCCGCGCGCTCCGCATAAGAGATATCGGTGAGGAAAGGAGCGATCATCATGCCTCGAGGCGACGGAACGGGACCTGTCGGCGGAGGCGGGCCGGGCACCGGACGCGGGGCCGGAGGCGGAGGCCGCGGACGTGGAGGCGGCTTCGCGATGGGCCCGGGCGGAAACTGCGTCTGCCCGGACTGCGGGAAGCTGGTTCCACATGTGCGTGGAACGCCCTGCTACCAGCGGAAGTGCCCGGGTTGCGGGACCGCGATGACGAGGCAGCGCTGACGTGAGCGGAGTGTCGCATCAATCAGAACACAGGAGGTGTGATTACGATGCCAGGAATGGATGGAACCGGACCTGCCGGAATGGGCCCGATGACCGGCGGCGCGCGGGGCTGGTGCAACCCCGGCTCACCCGCCAACGCCGGTTACGGCGCATACGGCAACCCGTGGGCGTTCCGGCCGATGGGCTACGGCGCTCCCTGGGGTGGCTACGGCTACCCGATGGGCGGCTACGGCGCGATGCCCGGGATGGGCATGGCGTGGGGCCGAGGACGCGCGCCCTTCGGCTACGGCCGCGGGATGGCCTGGGGCCGCGGCGGCGGCTTCGGCCGCGGCTGGGGGATGGGCCGCGGCGGCGGCTTCGGCCGCATGTGGTAGCCTGAGGCCTGGTGGCGGCCGGCTGCTGGAACGCAGCGATGCTGCGCTTCCAACTTCCCTGGTGGCCGGCCGCCACCGAACAGACTCAGGCGAGCCGAGTGGCTCGCGGTCATTATGCGATGATTCGCGCACCGGCGCAAGGGACAGGGAGCGGACATGTTCTGCGCTGTGCGCGGCGGCCTCCCGGTGGTGTTGCCGCACCGCCGTCCGTCGTTCAGGGGGGGCGAGCTTCCCTGCTCGCCCGGGTCGTTTGGTCGTTGGGGGGCGCCGGTGAGGCGTGGGCCGGGGTGGAGACCCGCCCCTCCAGAGGCCGCAGCAACGGCCGACGAACGCCTGACTCAGAACGGCGACGCGCGGCACAGGTCCGCGCCCTACAAAGGCGTGGCGCGGCAAAGGTCCGCGCCCTACAAAGGCGAGGCGCGGCACAGGTCCGCGCCCTACAAAGGCGTGGCGCGGCTCAGGTCCGCGCCCTACAAAGGCGGGGCGCGGCACAGGTCCGCGCCCTACAGAAGGCGGGGCCGGGCAGCAGTCGTTGTCGTTGTAGGGCGGGGACCTGTGCCCCGCCTGTCGTTTGTCTTTGCCGTTTCTGCCGTCCGGCGTTCGCGCGACGATCTTTTCGCTATTGTGCAGAGACGAGGAGCCTCGACAATGTCAGAATCCGATCTCAAACAAGTGACCATCGTCAGCGGCAAGGGCGGGACGGGCAAGACCACCACCCTCGCGTCCTTCGCCGCGCTGGGACAGAACAAAGTCATCGCCGACTGCGATGTTGACGCCTCGAACCTCTACCTGCTGATGCACCCCGAGAACAACGCGCAGGGCGAGTTCATCGGCGCAAAGGTCGCCGTGCGCGACGAGGCGCGCTGCACCCGCTGCGGGCTCTGCGAGGAGCACTGCCGTTTCGAAGCGATCACCGTGGAGGCGGTGGATGAGCTTGCCTGCGAGGGCTGCGGGATGTGCGTGGTCGTCTGCCCGGAGGACGCGCTCACACTCGAGCCGGTCGTCGTCGGAACGTGGTTCACCGGCGTGAGCGCTTACGGTCCGATGGCCCACGCGCGACTGCTGCCCGCCGCGGAGAGCTCAGGGCGGCTGGTCACGCTCGTGCGGCAGAAGGCCGAGGATCTCGCGTATGACTATGAGCTGCCGCTGATCCTGATCGACGGACCGCCGGGGCTGGGCTGCACGACGACCGCGGCGCTGACGGAGACCGATCTCGCGATCGTGGTGACCGAGCCCTCCCTGTCGGGGATCCACGACATGGAGCGGCAGGTCCAACTCATCGAGCACTTCGGACTGAACGCCGCGGTGATCATCAACAAGTGTGATCTCAACGCGGAGAACACGCAGCACCTCCGCGCGTGGTGCTCGTGGAAGGGCCTCCCGGTGCTCGGGGAGATCCCGTGGGACCCTCAGGTGACGGACGCGCTTATGGCGAAGATGCCGCTGGTGGAGCACAACGACGGCCAGGCGGCGCAGGCGATGCGGGAGACATGGGAGCGGACGGCGGAGATGATCGCGAGGCTGTGAGGGACGGCCACGAGCGGAGAGCAGCGAGCGGCGAGGAACAGCAAATGGCGCACGGGAGACGGCGGACGGTCCGTCGCTCGTCGCTGCCCTCCCCCCCCCGCACATGAGACATTCGGCACACGATGGAACGGTGCGTCGATGTAGGGCGGCGACCTGCGCCCCGCCGAGTCGTTCCGTCGTTAGCCTTTGTCGTTGTGGCCCCGGCGCCCTCGCCGGGGGTGCGCCGGAGGCGCACTGCCGTTCCAGTCGCGTCGTTGTCGCTGCAGGGCGGGTGCTCACCGCCGCACCGCCGAGGTCGCTCAGCGACGGGGCGGTCTCGTCGCTCGCGGCTCGCAGCCCGTCGCTCAGACGGATGAAAGGACCATCGACGCTTATGATCAACGACCAGGCGCAGCAGTATGAGCAGCAGACGCAGAAGATCGCCGAGCGGATGGAGCAGGTCGGCCACGTCATCCTCGTGCTCAGCGGAAAGGGCGGCGTCGGCAAGAGCACCGTCGCCGCGAACCTCGCATACGCGCTCGCCGACCGGGGCAACCGGGTCGGGCTGATGGACGCGGACCTGCACGGCCCGACGATCCCGCTGCTCATCGGCGTCTCCGGTGAGATGGCGACGGGGACGCCCGAGGCGCTCGAGCCGGTCGAGGCCGCACCGAACCTCGCGGTCATGTCGATCGGCTTTCTCACCGCCGAGCGCGATCAGCCGACCATCTGGCGAGGCCCGCTGCGCGGAGGCGTCCTCCGGCAGTTCCTCGGCGACGTCGAGTGGGGACAGCGCGACGTGCTCGTGGTGGATCTCCCGCCGGGCACCGGCGATGAGCCGCTGACGCTCGCGCAGTCGCTGCCGCGAGCGGACGGCGCGGTCATCGTCACTACGCCGCAGGAGGCGTCGCTGGCGGACTGCCGCAAGGCGATCAACTTCGCGCACCGGGTCAACCTGCGGGTGCTCGGCGTGATTGAGAACATGTCCGGCTTCCTCTGCCCGCACTGCGGAGAGCGCACGGACGTGTTCTCGACCGGGGGCGGCGAGCAGATGGCGCGGAGGATGAACGTGCCCTTCCTCGGACGCATCCCGCTGGCGGCGGAGATCGTGGCGCTGAGCGACGCGGGGAGGCCACTGACCGGCGACGAAGCTCCAGAAGCCGTGCACGACGCATGGAAAGAGATCGTGGATGCGTTGATGGCTCAGATCGGCGAGAGCGGGTGAGCGTGATGGCGGACTACAAGCATCTCTACGGTCCGGTCCCATCGAGGCGCCTGGGCAGGTCGCTGGGCGTGGACATGGTGCCGATGAAGACCTGCTGCTACGACTGCGTCTACTGCCAGCTCGGCCCGACGACCGTGCATACCGCCGAGCGCGGCAGCTACGTGGACGTGGACGAGGTGGTCGGAGAGCTTGCCGCCTGGCTGGGGGCGGGCGGGACGGCGGACTGGCTGACCTTCGCTGGCTGCGGTGAGCCGATGCTCAACATCGACCTCGGCGACGCGATGGCCCGCGCGCGGGAGATGTCGGGGATCCCCGTCGCGCTGCTGACCAACGGCGCGTTGCTCTGGCGGAAGGGCGCGCGCGACGCGGCGATGCAGGCGGATCTGATCATGCCCTCGCTCGACGCCGCGACCGAGGAGACCTTTCGGCGCATCAACCGCCCGGTGAAGGGCCTGCTGATCGAGCAGGTGATCGACGGCCTGAAAGAGACGGTGCTGGAGTTCCACGGCGAGGTGTGGCTGGAGGTGCTGCTGGTGGCGGGGATCAACGACTCCGACGAGGAGCTTGCGGCGCTGGGCGAGGCGGTGCGCGAGATTCGTCCCGAGCAGGTGCAGATAAACACGGTTGTGCGTCCCGCGCCGGGCGGGGAGGTCGAGCGGGTGGACAACGGGACGCTGGTGCGCGCGCGGGTGATCCTCGGCCCGAACGCGACCGTGATCTCCTCGGCGTGGGAGCGGGACGTGCCGGAGGGCGCGGAGCATTCGCGGGAGGAGGTGCTGGCGCTGGTGAGCTACCGGCCGTGCACGGTCGAGGACGTCTCCCACGGGCTGGGAATGCACCCGAACGAAGCGATCAAGTATCTCCAGCAGCTTCTCTCGGAGGGGGCGCTGCGGCGCGAGGACCGCGAGGGGGAGACGTTCTTCGTTCGGGCGTAAGTGAGGTGTGGGCCGGGGTGGAACCTCAGGTCCCGCTCGCCTCGCCGGAACCTGCCCGCGCTTCGCGCGGCGGCCTGCCCACGGTGGGGGCTGCGCGCGGCGGTGTAGGGCGGGGACCTGTGCCCCGCCGGGTCGTTGTAGGGGCGCCCCGCCGGGTCGTTGTAGGGCGGGGGCCTGTGCCCCGCCGGGTCGTTGTAGGGCGGGGGCCTGTGCCCCGCCGTGTCGTTGTAGGGCGGGGACCTGTGCCCCGCCAAGTCGTTGTAGGGCGG
>JBMNNW010000080.1:0-25282 GCA_050942735.1 Armatimonadota bacterium | reverse complement strand
CGTTTGCTCGAGGCAATGCGCCACTGCGAGGGCCGACCACCACCGTAGACCCCGCACACTGACCATTCACCCGAACACACCTAACCGACAACTCAATCGCTCACCAAACTAAAACCGATGCTGCTGGGGACGGGTCGGCAGACTGATCGTGAATCGCCTTCGAAGGAGACGAGCGTCATGCTGCAGCTTCAGGTAATCGCGTTGACGGCGCTGCTGCTGCTGACGGCAGCAAGGTCGGGCCCGGCGCAGGAGGCGCGGGGCGACGGGGAGCCGGCCGGGAGGATCCCCGTGATCTTCGACACGGACATCGGCGATGACATCGATGACACGTGGGCGCTGGTGATGCTGCTCAGGTCGCCGGAGCTGGACCTGAAGCTCGCGCTGGCAGACCACGGGAAGGCGGACTACCGCGCGCGGATCATGGCGCGAATGCTGGAGATCGCCGGTCGGACAGATGTGCCGATCGGCCTCGGAGTCGGCGGCCGCGAGGGCACCGGCAGGCAGGCGGCGTGGGTGGAGGGCTACGCGCTGGAGGATTACCCGGGGACTGTGCACGAGGATGGCGTCGGGGCGATGATTGAGACGATCATGAACTCGCCGACGCCCGTCACGGTGCTGTGCATCGGCCCGGTGCCGAACATCCCGGCGGCGCTGGTGCGCGAGCCGCGGATCGTCGAGAACGCGCGGTTCGTGGGCATGCATGGCAGCCTGCGTCTGGGCTACGGCGGGAGTGAGACCGTCTCGGCGGAGTACAACGTTCGGGAGCGCCCGACGGCCTGCCGGGAAGCCTTTGAGGCCGGATGGGAGATCACGATTACGCCGCTGGACACCTGCGGGATCGTCAGGCTCGACGGTGAGCGCTTCCGCCGGCTGCACGAGTCGGACGACCCGCTGCTGCAGGCGCTGATGGAGAACTACCGCGTCTGGGCGAGGAGCAACCTCGATCCGACGAGCCGAAGCTCGGTGCTCTTCGACACCGTGGCGGTCTACCTCGCGTTCAGCGAGGAGCTTCTGGAGATCGAGGAACTCCCGGTGGTCGTGACGGACGACGGATACACGCGCATCGACGAGGCGGGCACGATGTTGCGGGCGGCCACCAGGTGGAGGGACCTCGATGGCTACCTCGACTTCCTGGTGGATCGGCTCGCGGGTGTGCGTTGAGGCCGGCGGGCTCGCCCGGCCGCGGCTACCGGGCGCTCTCCACCATCGCGCGCGCAGCGGCGCGCACCGCCTCGCGCTTGTACTCCGCGCTCCGCCGGGTGACGGTGATGAGGTCGGCGATCTCCGCGCTGATGTGCCCGAAGAGCCGGTCCAGTGCCAGCAGGCAGGTGGCGGTGCCGCGGCCCGAGCCGCCGGCCGCCGCCACGCCGATGACCGGTTTGTCCGCGAGGCCCTCGCCCTTCGCGCCCACGTTGCAGCGCCGGAGCCGGTCCGTGAAGCTCTTCGCCGACTCGCTCAGGTCGCCGAAGTACACCGGCGTCACCAGCACCCACCCGTCGGCCTCGAGGACCTTCGCCCGGACTTCGGCGAACTGGTCCTCGATCACACACCAGCCCTCTTCACGGCACTTGTGCCAGCCGTTGCCGCACTGCCCGCAACTCGCGACGTCGAAGTCGGTGAGCTTGATCAGCTCGGTCTCAGCACCCGCGCCGGCCGCTCCATCCGCGGCGGCCCTCGCGAGGCTCGCGGTCAGCCCATCGTCGTTGGGGCTCGTGTGCAGCGCTACGATTCGCATGGTCCAGCCTCCCTCTTTGCATCCGCATCATCACCAGCCCGCCGCGACCGCCGGTCGCAGCGGCGCCGGTGCGGGCGCCTCCTCGCCAACGGTCTCCATCGCGACCGCCCACAGGTAAAGACAGGTGTAGAACGCGGTTCGCACGTACGCGGTAAAGGCGCTGCCGAGGATCAGGAACAACACCGCGACGCCGATGCCCACCGGCAGCAGCCCGACGAAGTACGACCCGGCGGCCGCGATCACCCCGATGCTGACGAGGACACCGCCGATGATGCGTGAGGCGATCAGCAGCCCAAGCTCACCGACCACGATCTGGATGATGTTGTGCGCGTGAAGCCTCTTCGCCCGCTCCGTGGACTGCATGAAGGGCGTGTTCTCGAGGATCATGATCGGCAGCAGCAGGTAGGTGATCGCAAGCCAGCCGCGCTGCATGGTGTCCGCGGCCGCGCGCCTCAGGCCGCGCCCCCTCCCGCGCACGGCGCCGGTGATCAGCCCAACCACCAGTGTGGCCAGGGCGAGCGTCACGATCCCGCCGATGTTCCTCACGGCGTCGGTGAACGCGATCCCGAGCTTCGCATCCTCGCCGCGCAGATGCACATCGACCAGGTGCACGGTCATGCTCGTGAAGAAATACGTGATGAGGTGAATCATCAACACCGCGACGATCAGCACCACGTACCCGGCGACGCTGAGGGCCTCGTCGTCGGCGCGTCCGGCGCCGAGATCGCCGATGAGGTAGAGGATGCCGCCCAGAGCGGCGATCACGACGATGTTCGCAAGGACCGCGAGCAGCGATGGGATGAACAGGTCCCTGTCGCGGAACGCCATCGCGACGGATTCCTTGAGAAACGCCCACCCGCGCCTGAGCGAGTCCATGAAGCCACGGCTCGCACTGAGGCTCGATGGATCCCAGCGGCCGGCCCCGGTCGCGTAGCTGACCTCTCGGGTGGGTGACTGCCCCGGAGCGGCCTCTGCGATGCCGCCGGTGTGGGGCGCTCCGTCGCCCTCGTCAGAGGCGCCCTGCGCATCGCCGGCCAGCCTGCCCCGGTCAAGCCGCACCCCGCATGACAGGCAGTGCTGGTCGGTCGCGTAGATGTTCTCACCGCAGGCCGGACAGCTCATCCTGTCGCCGCTCGGTCCCATCGCGACTCCTCCCGCGCGTCCGACGCCTCAGCTCCGGGCAGCCCTGCATTTCGCCTGCGGGCACCGCCTGACCTTCGCGGGATCGCAGACGAAAGCGCCGATCCGCACCGTACATGACTGCGGCCGGCATCCCTGCCGGGACGCCGGCCGCGAAGTCATTCAGCTACGGGTGGCCTCAGCAGGCCGCGCCGGCAACCGTGTCGCCGTCGGCGAGGTTGATGAGCTTCACGCCACCGGCCGACCGGCTGCGCTCGGAGATGTCGTCCACGGGGGTGAGGATGGCCTTGCCCTGCGCGGTGTAGATGAGCACGCGCTCTCCTGCGCCGGTCTCGACGCGCACGACCGCACAGACTTCGCCGCTGTCCTCGGTGACCTTATATCCCGTGACGCCGCCGCCGCCGCGCTTCTGCTCCCTGAACTCGTCCGGGGAAACCAGCTTGCCGTAGCCGTTCTCTGTGATTACGAGTGCCATGGTAGCCATCGTATCTTCCTCCATGTTTGAAGTAGTCTGTCGCTCCTCGGAATCACTCTACTCGAAATGCGCCCGAAATGCAAGCCGGAATCCGCCGCAGAGGCCCTCCACGCGCCGCCACAAGCCCGCAAGGAGTTTCGGCGACCGGCCACCGCGCGTGCGCTGCCCGGACCATCACTCGCGCTTTTCGTAGCTGCTCAGACGCTGGATCGTCGCCTCGGGCGCACCGACCTCATCGAGGAAGTCCATGAACGCCGCGTGCAATCGCTCAGCCTGCCCCTCGTTGCCCCCAAAGACATTCCGCGTCTCGCCCGGGTCCTCAGGGATGAAGTACACCTCCGGCTCGTACTGCGGGTGGAAGTGCAGCGACCAGCCGTCCTCGGCGCGCACGGCGATGCGCGTCTTCAGCGGATCGCGATCCTCGTCGAGGTAGCCCGATGAGAACGCGAACTCGCGGTGAGAGTCCGCCTCGCCCGCCGCGATCGGCAGGAACGAGCGGCCATGCACGTCGGCCGGATCCTCCGCGCCCATCATGTCCATGATCGTCGCGCGGATGTCAGGCGCCTGCACGAGCGCCTCAGTCCGCCCCGGATCGGCACCCGGCACGTAGACGATCATCGGCACGCCCGCGTCCTCCTCGTAAAGCGGCCACGGCTCGCCCACGATCGTGTGCTTGCCCGCGCGGTTGTGCTCGCCGAGGTAGAAGCCGTGGTCGGAGGTGAAGATCAGCGCGGTGTCCTCGGCGAACCCGAGGTCGAAGAAGCGATCGACGATCTCGCCCACCCAACGGTCCATCATCGTCAACTCGCCGCAGTAGCGGGCGTGCATCCATCCGATCTCCTCGTCGGTGAAGTTGTCATCGATGTAGTCGTAGGGCGCCTGGATGAAGTCTTGCCCCTCGTAGTCGGGGTAGTACATCCGCGGGTACCACAACGGCGACAGCCACGGCTCATGCGGGTCGAAGGTGTCCACCCACAGGAGAAAGTCGTTCGCCCCACAGTTTGCCTCCATCCAGCGCGCGGCGTCCATGCAGGTGCGGGCGACGAAGGTCTCCGACTCATCCCTCCACCACGTCGCGTCGCGGTAGCGCGCGAGCATGCTCTCGGGCGACCGGATACGATCGGCGTCGCAGGGCAGCTCGGGCTCACCGTGGACGCGGACAAGGTCCGCCCCGCTGGTCGCCTGGCCGAGGTTCGCGCGCACTCCGCGGAAGCCCCGCGCGCAGTTCGCGCCCGTGATCCCGGGGGTGTCGTAGATAAGCTGCGTCGCGAAGCCCTGCTCCTCCAGCGGCTCGGGGAGCGACGAGAACTCCTCGGGCAGCGGCTCCCATCCGTAGAACGGGAAGCCGTAGCGGCCGGTGAGGCAGTCCACGCGGTGCGGGACGGTGGGGAATGACGCGCAGTATGCGCGCTCGAAGACCATCGACTGTGCGGCGAGGTAATCCAGCGTCGGCGTGACCATCCAGTCACAGCCGTATGCGCCGATGCGATCTCTGCGGCAGGTGTCCGACACGATCGCGATGACGTTCACGTGCTCTCACCTCGGTGGCGCGGCTCGCTGCAGATGCAGGTGAGAGTTTCGCGTTCAAGGCGTTCGAGGCCTTCTGCGGCCCTTGCCGTCGGAGAGGTCGGACCCCGTTCCGACCTGTGCCGTCTTTTGCGCGAACGGCTCCCCGGCGAGGGCGCCGGGGCCACAACGTCAACGGCTGACGGGAAACGACTATTCGCCGCGCAGCGTCAATGCAATGTCCCCATCCTCCTCGATGCGGTTCCCGACGTCCACGCCGCCATCGTCATCCTGATCGTAGCCGACTGAGTAGATCGTCAGGACGCCCGCGCCGGTCGGTTCACGCTGCGCCCCGGGATGCGCGCGAGAGACCGGATCGCGCACCGCCGCCCGCAGCGGAGCGTCGGTGAACGGATCGGCCGGGACCTCCGACAGGTACCCCGGAACCAGCGCGTCGAGCGTTGCCGGGTAGTGTCCGACGTCCGCATGATACGCCTGCGCCGCGAGCGCCGCCAGTGTCACCCGCACTCTCGCGTCCATGTATGCGAAGCGCAGTCCCGCGCGCTCATACGCCTGCACGAGCGTGGCCACGAGCGGGTTCTGCGGCTCCTCGATCGGCTCGCGCTGCCACCACGGCTTCCGGGCCTCCGCCAGCACGTCCTCATGGTAGGCGTCCAGCGCCTCCCAGGTGTCCTCGGCGGAAAACGCCACGGTGCCCTCCGGGAGCTGCTGGTCCTCCGCCAGCGCCTCGATCTCCGCGCGCGTCAGCATCTCGGGCGCGCTCGTCCTGATGAAGTACACTCTGCTGAACACGCCCTCGCCCTCGACGACGTCGGCGAAGGTCGCCAGCTCTGCCATCGCCGCGCGGAGGGCGTTCGCCGCGATGCGGGCCTCATCGCCGGTCAGACGCGGGATGGCCTCGCGCAGGTGCGCCTCGCCGATCGCCGCGCACGCCACCTGCACGAGGCCGGTGATCATCGGCGCGCCGGTGCCGATGTCGGCGCCTATGCGCATCGCCGCGATGCCGTCCAGCGCCGCGGAGAGAGCATGCTCGTTCTGCATGTGGTAGACGCTGCGGGCCGCGAACATACGCGCGAACTGGCGTATGCTCGCGAATCGCGGGAATGCCTCCTCGATCTCCTGCTGGGTTCGAAGCGGTGGCATCTGCGCCTCGCCCGCGATCGCCGCCTCAAGGGCGCTGAAGACCGGTGCATACTCGCGAATCAGTTGCGCCAGCGTTTCCGGCTCCAGCGACCGCTGGCTCATGTCGAGCCTGAGCGCCGTGGCGCCCTGCTCGACTCCGGGGACAGCGACAGCCTCGGGCAGAGCAGGCGGTGGGCCGGGGCGCTCTTCCTCGGCGGGCAGGCCCGCCTCGTCTCGGAGCCGCCGGTAGATCTCGTCCTCAAGCTCGCCCGCCAGCAGATAGATCTCCCAGGCGTTGGGCTCCGGCATCTGCACCTCGGGCGGCTGCCAGTCCTCCCACGGCTTCGCGGTCTCTTCCTGCGCGAGGCCGAGGCCTGGCAGCATCGTGAGAGCCAGTATGATCGCGAGCGACGCTGAAGCACGCATTGCATTTCGCCTCCTCAACTGCGTTGCTGCTATGCATATGTGATACACCCGCACGGGCTCTGATGCAAGCGATTCTGTGATATGCAGCGAACGACTCCCCGGCGAGGGCGCCGGGGCCACAACCGCAACGGCTGACGACAAAGAAGGGCAAGCGCCCCCGCGCGGTGAATCGGCGGCAGACCGACACACGAAGCAGTCTGGAGGCGATCTGCCATGCCCGAGGGCCCCATCAACACCGACGGCCTGCCCGCGATCCGCGCCGGATCAGCGCGCCTTGACATCACACCGCCGCTTGGGACCGCGCTCGCCGGGTACTTCGTCCCGCGCGTCTCCGACCGGGTGGAGGACTCGCTCTACGCCAAAGCGCTCGTGTTTGAGAGCGGTGGCGAGCGGATCGCGCTGGTCTCCTGCGACGTCATCGTCATGCCCGCCGACATCGCCGACCCCGCGCGCGCACTTGTCGAAGAGCGCACGGGCATCCCGGCCGCGAACGTGCTCATCTGCGCCACGCATACGCACACCGGACCGGAGATGCGCAGGGGCCGGATCATCCCGACGAACGACGAGTGGCTCGACGGCGTGCCGGAGCTGATCGCGGAGGTCGTTGAACGCGCCTGTGACGACATGTTCGACGCGGTGCTGATCCCCGGCAGCAAGTGCGAGGACCGCCTCGGCAGCAACCGCCTCGGCCGGATGCCCGACGGCAGTGAGGTCTTCGGCAAGGAGGGCACCCTCGGGCCCGCCGGCCCGATCGATCCCGAACTGCTCGCATTGAGCGTTCGCGACCACAGCGGCACCGTCCGCGCGATGATCGTCAACTACGCAATGCACGCCGACACCGTCGGCGGCAACGGGATCTCCGCCGGATGGCCGGGGCGACTGTCGCTGGCGCTGCGCGACGTCTACGGCGACCAGTGCGTGACGGTCTTCCTGCAGGGCACCTGCGGGGACATCAATCACGGGCACTGGCGCCCCAGTCGCTGGGTAGGCAAGGGCATTGAGAAGGCCGCGCAGATGGGGCGTGGCGCCGCGGGGCTGGCCGTCAACGCCACAGAACTCGGCGAACCGCTGGAGACCGGCCGGATCGGCTGCATCTTCCGGCACATCCCGATCCCTTACTACACGCGCGACGATCAGATGCGCGCGGAGGTCGAGGAGAAGCGGGCGATGGAGGAGCGCCCGGGACGGTGGGATTACATCATCGAGCGCTTCGACGAGTGGGACCTCGACGGCGAGATCGCGCAGGTCCCGGTGCAGGTCATGCAGGTGGGGGAGGTCATGATCGTGGGCATCCCCAGCGAGGTCTTCGTCGAGTGGGGGCTGGAGATCAAGCACTGGTCGCCCGCCGAGTGGACCTTCGTGGCGGAGCTTGCCAACGACTGGTTCGGCTATATCCCCACCACCGACCAGGCCCATCGCGGCGCCTACGGCGCGCTGCCCATCCTCTCCCGCCGCCTTGAGGCCGATGGCGGGCGGAAGATGACCGACGCGGTGCAGGTCGCGATGTCGGAGGTCTGGGAGGAGTAGCCGCGGGCGCGGTCGGACACAGATCGCCAACGGGCGACGGCAGCCTCCCCGGCCTCTCAGGTGACGCGAATGCAGTTCGGCGTTCGGACGTGTTCGTCCGGGCCCCGTCATTGTGCCACGTATGCCCAACGAACTTGAGACCGGCCAACTGGAGGCAATCGAGATGCCCAGGTCACCTTACAACACCGACGGTCTGCCCGAGATACGCGCCGGAGTCGCGCGCACGGTCATCACGCCCGAGGGCGATGTCCGGCTGGCGGGATACTTCCACGAGCGCATCGGCGCGCGCGTGCGGGACGATCTGCACTGCCGCGCGCTGGTGCTCGACGACGGCGAGTGCCGCATCTGCCTGGTGACGCTCGACCTGATCAGCGTCAGCCGCGACTGGGGCGACGCCGCCCGCGAGATGATCGTCGAGCGCACCGGCATCCCCGCCGACCGCATCCTGATCTGCGCCACACACACGCACACCGGGCCGTCGGTCAGCGCGGGGCGCTGGACGCCGCCGGAGGGCTGGCTGGATGCCCTGCCGGGGATGATCGCCGACACCGCCGAGGCCGCCGCGAGCGACATCTTCGACGCACTGCTCTTCACGGGCGCGCAGGAGGAGTACATGCTCGCGAGCAACCGCCTCGGGCGCACCCGGGACGGCGACGAGATCTTCTCCTCCGAGGGCGTGATCGGCCACGCCGGGCCCGTCGATCCCGAGTTGACAGCGATCGGCATCCGGGAGCACGACGGCACCGTCCGCGCGGTGCTGGTCAACTACGGGATGCACGTGGACGTGATCGGCGGCGGCGGCGCGGACTTTGTCTCCGCCGACTGGCCGGGCGTGATGGAGGAGGCCATCGCGGGCGTCTACGGCGAGCAGGCCATCACGCTCTTCGCCAACGGCCCGTGCGGTGACATCAACCACCGCCTCTGGCGCGAGACGCGGCAGCCGGGCGAGGGCGAGGCGAAGGCGGTGCAGATGGGGCGCACCTACGCGGGGCTTGCGGTGGCCGCGATCGAGGTCGCCGAGCCGATGGAGGAGACAGGCTGCGGCTCGAAGTTCGAGGAGCTGAAGATCCCCTACTACACGCGCGACGAGGCGCTGATGGCGGAGATCGAAGAGATGAAGCAGCGCGACGACCTCGAGTACTTCGAGGAGGCGATCATCAAGCGCGTGGAGAGCTACGATCTTGACGGGAAGATCGCGGACGTGCCGGTGCAGGTGCTGCGCTTCGGCGAGTTGATGATCGTGGGCCTGCCGGGTGAGATCTTCACGAAGTGGGGGATGGAGATCAAGCACTGGTCGCCGCTGCCGTGGACGATTGTGGTGGAGCTTGCGAACGATGCGCTGGGGTACATCCCCACCACCGATCAGGCGATGCGCGGCGGCTACGGCGCGAAGCCGATCCTCTCGCGGCGGCTGATCGCGGACGCGGGCCGGCAGATCACCGACTGGGCGCAGGTCGCGATGTGGGAGGTCTGGGAGGGCGAGGATCGCCCCGCCGAGCGCCCGCGCCTCGGAGAGGGTGGCAGCGCGGTGCCGACGAAGGACGACTGACCAGTCCCGGCGGCCATCGCCGCCGTGGAGGGCAGGACCCGCCCGGCCGCGCCCCGATGGGAGCAGATCGCTTCAATGCCGCCTGACGAAGAGCAGATCGGAGACTGAGATCATGAAGAAACTGCGCGTCGGAATCCTCGGCCTGCGCCGGGGACGGTCGCATCTGAGCAACTTCATGCGCGTCGAGGAGGCCGAGGTCATCGGCGCGGCAGATCGGGTCGAGCACCTGCGCGAGGCCGCGAGCGAGATCGCGCCCGGCGTGCCGATGGTCGAGGAGTTCGAGGAGCTTCTCGCGATGGAGCCGGACGCCATCGCGGTCTCCACCAACGGCCGCATCCACGCGAGGCACTCGATCCAGGCGCTCGAAGCGGGCTGCCACGTGCTCTGCGAAGTCCCGGGCGCGTTCAGCGTCGAGGAGTGCCACCAGCTTGTCGCGACGGTGCAATTGACCGGGAAGCAGTACATGCTCGCGGAGAACAGCTCATTCCTCGACTTCCTGCGCTACTGGCGCAAGTGGGTGATTGAGAAGTCGCTGGGGGAGATATCCCTCGCCGAGGGCGAGTATCTGCACTATCTCCCGGCGACCCTCACCGACGGCGAGAACAACCGCTTCATGCCCACCGAGGCGCTGGAGGCGGGCCGCCTCGACCTCACGCCGATCTGGCGCGCCGACCAGCCACCGATCCAGTATCTCACACACGACCTCGGCCCGCTGCTGGAGGTGCTCGACGATCACGTGACGTCGGTCGTGTGCAAGGAGGGGCCGTGGTGGCAGACCGAGGCCCCACTGCGCTCCGACGGGCAGATCGGGCTCTTCCAGACGGCCGCCGGTCGGCTGATCAAGATCACCGTGACGCTCAACACCGCGCGGCCCAGTTCGCACAACTACCGGCTCCACGGCACGATGGGCGGCGCGGAGTGGTACCGGCACGAGGGCTTCTGCCGGGTGGCCGACCGCAACCGCGATCACAAGGATGGCTGGGAGTGCTCGCCGATCGGCACCGCCGCACCTGATGATGACCCGACCGTCGGGCACGGCGGCACGGACATCAAGACCGCGTACTACTTCACGAAGGCGATCCTCGAGAAGCGCCCGGTGCCGATCGATGTCTACCGGATGTGCGACTACACGCTGCCGGGGATACTCGCCGCGCGCTCGGCGGAGCTTGGCGGCCAGCCGATCACCGTGCCGAGCATCCGCCCCGGCTCGCGGGGGACCACGGAGTTCTGGAATCATGTGCCCGTCCCCGAGACCGAGCCGGGGCGGTGGGAGTACCGGCCGCCCGCGCCGCCCGGTGAGTCCGCGGGCTGACGCCGTCGCGTTCCGCCGGCAACCGCCGGCGGGCAGGTGCTTCACCGGCGCGTGGCTAACCCTGACTCGCGCACTGAACAAGCTGACGAGGTGATACCCATGACGGAAGCCAACGATCTGATCGGACGCACAGTCGAGATGGCCGGCCTGGTTGAGTATCAGGAGGGAACGGTCGTCAGCCGCACAATCATCGAGCGCGACACCGGCACGGTGACGCTCTTCGCATTCGGCGCGGGCCAGGGCCTCAGCGAGCACACAGCGCCCTACGACGCGCTCGTCTATGTGATCGACGGCGCGGCGCGCATCACGATCGCCTCAGACGAGCACACCGTTGAGGCGGGGGAGATGCTCATCATGCCCGCCGACATCCCCCACGCCCTGCACGCCGACGAGGCCTTCAAGATGCTGCTGGTCATGATCCGGTCGTAGCCGCCAACGGAGGGAAACGAATGCTTCAGCCAGCTTCGGCCCATGGGGCCACATGGATCTCACGCCCCGACGACGTGGACGCGAAAGTCGCCGAGTGGACGGAGGCATACCCGGAGACGTTCGTCGCGGAGAGCAAGCGGCAGTTCGCGGGCTATCCGGTCTGGGCGCTGACCGTCACCGACCGCTCGGTCGATGACGCCGGGAAGCGCACCGCGATCGTCTTCAAGCCGCACGCTCATGAGCCCGCGCCGATCGCCGCGCAGATGAACGTGGTCAACCAGCTTCTCACCGGCGAGACGCTCGACGGGAAGCCGGCTGAGTTCGACAGCGAGCGCGTTCTGCGGGAGTGCATCCTCGTCTTCATGCCCGACGCGAACCCCGAGGGCACCGCCCGCGCGCCGGTTGAGGCGTGGGATGGCAGCGAGTACACGAACGAGGAATTCTGGGCGTGGATGCGCGGGCCCGACCCGGAGACCGGGCTGATGTGGAAGCGCGTTGACATCTACGACGACCGCGAGGAGCCGGTGCTGCCCACGCGCCGGGGGATCGTCTACGAGCAGATCGACGAACACCGCTTCGTTGAGCCGAATCGCCACCACGGGTCGACGCTCTTCAAGTGGCTCTTCGAGTTGCTGGAGCGGCATGGGAACGTGGAGCAGATCCTCTCGCTGCATCAGACCGAGTTCGTCAACTCCGAGCACAACGCAATGGTCATCCTGCCCTGCCTGTGGGACGAGCTGCCGGAGGATATCCGGGCGTACTCGCGCGGGTGGGCCGAGGAGATGGTCGCGGCGTGGTCGGAGGTGAGGGTGGGAACCCGATTCCGGAGGTGAAGCCGCTTGGCTACTCCGGCGAGCAGCGGCAGTATTTCGTTGACCGCTGGGGCGATCTCTACCACCGCCACCACATCATCACCTCCGAGATTCAGAACAACAATCCGCGCACCCCGCCGCCCCTTCAGCAGCGCCTCAACGAGGTGGCGCTCCGCGTGAGCATCGAGAGGCTGCTGGCCTGACGGCGGGAGGCCCTGCGAGAGACGCGCCGAGGAGGTCACGCCATGCGCACCGTGTTGACGATCGCACTGCCGCTGGCACTGCTGATGCCCGCGGCGGCCCTGGCCCAGCAGGACGCGACCGTCTGGGTCGCCTCGCCGTGGCAGCGAGTGTTGCAGGACACGCCGGCGGGCGAGCAGACGGCCGTCTCGCTCCGGGCCGCCGCGAACGAGTACGAACCCTTCCGGCTGATCGTGCACGCCGGCGATCGGCCGCTGCGCGACGTGCGGGTGGTCGCAAGCTCTCTCAACGGCCCCGGCGGCGCGATCTCGGCCTTCAACCTCACGTTCTACCGGGCGCACTACCTGCGGATCGACACGCCCAGCCACCGGATGGACAGCCCGCCGGGGATGTACCCCGACGCGCTGATACCCTTCGTGGACCCGCGGACAGGCGAGGAGCTTGAGGGCGCGACATACGATGCGGTGCCCTTCGACGTCGAGCCGGGGCTGAACCAGGAGGTCTGGTGCGATCTCTACGTGCCGCCCGGCACGAGGGCCGGCACGTACACCGGCACGGTCACCGTCATCGCGGGGAGCACGGAACTGGCGCAGGTTCCTGTCGAGTTGCGCGTGTGGGACTTCGAGCTGCCCGCGGAGATGTCCATGCGGTCGAACTTCGGCAGCCTCGGCGGACGGGTCGCGGAGGTGCTCGGGATGGACGCGGCGTCCGAGGAGTTCGCCGCGATCGAGGACTCATACATCGACACGCTGCTTGCCCACCGCGCTGTCCCGAGTTCTCTCGGTGACATCTGGCCGACGTGGTCGCCGGAAGATGGCCTTGCCGAAGACGGTCAGGCCGAGCGCCTGCGGGAGCTGGTCGAGCAGCGCCACGTGAACGCCCTGCGCATGCCCTTCCGCTATCAGAACGAGCCCGAGATGGCGAAGCCGTTCCTCGCCGCCCACGCAGACTGGCTGCGGGACCTCGGCTACCTCGATCTGGCCTACGTGTACATGAAGGACGAGCCGAACAACGCGGAGGAGTACGAGATCGTTCGGCGGCAGGGCGCGATGATCCACGAGGCGGACCCGGAGATCGCGCGGATGTGCACCGAGCAGACGCTGACGAGCAACCCCGAGTGGGGCGATCTCTACGGCGCGGTGGACATCTGGTGCCCGCTGTGGGGCCTGTGGGATGAGCCAACGGCGCGGGAGCGGCTCCGGCTGGGCGAGCGGCTCTGGAGTTACACGGCGCTCTGCCAGGGGCCGGTGGGGACGCCGTGGTGGCAGATCGACAGCGAGCCGATCAGCTACCGCGCGCCGTTCTGGACGAGCTGGGCGTATGACATAACCGGCTTCCTCTACTGGTCGAGCGTCTACTGGGGCGCGTATGACGGGATGGAGGGCGTCTGGAACGCGCCGCACTTCCGCGAACGCTTCTGGGGTGAGGGCATGCTGCTCTACCCGGGCCAGCCGGCGGGGATTGACGGACCGGTGACCTCGATCCGCCTGAAGCTGATCCGCGAGGCGATGGAAGACTATGAGTACATGGTCCTGGCCGCGCAGGGCGAGGGCGGGGGGCTTGACATTCAGATGGGCAGCGAGACGATGATCGTGACACGCCGCGGCGACGCGCGCGAGCAGGTCAATCGCATCGTAAAGAACGTCGCCTCGTCATTCCAGGCCTGGAGCCGCGACGAGGGCGACTATGAGCGCGCCCGCGCGCGGCTCGCGGAGATGATCGTGCGGCGGTGATGCGCCGGCCCCGCGGCTTACTGCCCGGCCGGCTGCAGCGCGCCCGCTTCGCTCAGCCGCGCGGCGACCTCCGCGACCTCGTCGATCTCGGTGGCCGGCATCAGCGCGAAGGTGGAGACGACCGCATCGCCGGTCGCGACCCTCGGCTTCTGCGGGTCGGTGTAAAGCAGCATCGTGCCGAAGCGCGACTGCCCGAAGTCCCCGTCGGAGATCCACCCGACGCCGGGTCTGCTGTCCATCGCGGGCAGGAGGACCCACCCATCGGGGTTGACATCCCCGTAGTTCATCGACCACTCGTGCGCTCTGCCGTCGGAGGTCACGTAGCCATCACCCGGCAGCCAGCCCCAGAATGCGTACATGGGGCGGGTCTCCGCAAGGTTGACGGCGGTGCTGGTGACGACGATCGCGGGGATGTCATTATGCACGGCAAAGCGCATGCGCAGCGACACCCCGACCTCCTCGTCGGTCACGGGCTTCCCGTCGATGTCCTGCAGCTCGACCGTCGCTTCCACTCGGTGCCACCCCGCCTCGGCGCCGAGGTCCTCGATTCCGGCGAACCTGCGCACGTACAGATGCTTCTCGGTGCCGGGCTGCAGCGACAGGAACGCCGCGACGTCCGCCGCGTCCACCGCGACGGTCTGGCGGTTGTGACCTCGCACGGTGAAGCCGGCGCCTCCGCCCGAGAGCGTTGCGCTCTGCGCACTCTCCGCTATCTGCGCGCCTGCGATGGAGAACTGCAGGGGGATGCTGAGCGTGTTGCCCATCGGCGACAGGTCAGGGACTTCCAGCGCCCCCTGCCACGCGCCGGGGCCGAAGTCGTTGAGGTCGATCGTCAGCTTCGCGGAGCGCGCCTCACGGTCGTCCTCGACGACCTCAGGCTGCAGGGCCGGGCGGCCGTCGATGCGCAGCCGGGCCGCGCGCACGTCGATCGGGTTGGCGTCGTCGGTGATGCTGAAGGTCACGCGGCGGCCGTCCGCGTCCTCTCCAAGGCCGGAGAGCACGAGGGGCTCATCGGGCGATTCCACCTCGAATATCCGCCCCGCGACCTGATAGCTGACGACGGCCGGCGGCGCGTCATCCGCAAGGACCATCCAGTCGGGCTTGTTGATAACCACCAGCGCCGTGCCCGAGTCCGTCTCCTCGGGCGTCACGGTGAAGCCGACGGTGCCGTCCTGCTCACTCGCCTGAATCTCCACCCACGTCCCATCGGCGCTGCGAACGTGCACAGATGCCGCGAACGCGGCGCATGTCAGCAGAATCAGTGCGAGCGTGGCCGGTATCAGTCGCGCCATCTGGATCGACCTCACATTCGGGTCTGTGCTTCGACGAGCCGGGCCGCGCTCGGATGGGCGCGGCCCGGCCTCAGGGTGCGGGGGAATGGCGTTACATCTGCATGATCTGCCGGATCTTCTCTGCGGTGTTCTCCAGCGAGTCGATCCGCGGCGCGACCTCGGAGATCAGCGCATCGTCGTAGCCGATCTTGCGCAACTCCTCCATCACCGCGGGGAAGTTCACGTCGCCCTCAAGCAGCGGGGTCCACTGGTAGCCCTCGCGCTTGAAGTCCTTGAAGTGAACCTTGACGATGCCGTTGCCGACGATCTTCACCCACTGCTCGGGGAAGCTCTGAATCACCATGTTGCCGGTGTCGAAGTAGAGCCCGACGTGTCGCGAGCCGATCTCACCGAGGAAGCGGCTGAACTCCATCGGGGAGAGAAGGAAGCGGTTCCAGACGTACTCCACGCCGATGCGCACGTCGATGTCGGTGGCGAAGGGCGCCAGGTCAAGCAGGGCCTCGCGGGCGTTGTAGTACGCGTCGTCGTAGTGGCACTCCTCACTCACACGGCCCGGGACCAGCAACCATGTGTCGATGCCGAACTTCTTCACGACCTCGAGGATCCGCTTGATCTCGTCCACGCTCTCGCGGCGGCGCTTCTCATCGCAGGTCATGATGTCCGGGCGCGGGTCCCCCGCGCCCACCGCGGCGACCAGTTCGATCTCCATGTCCTCCGCCATCTTCACCATGTCCGCGATCTTCTCGTCGGTCATGCTGTCGAAGCTGGTGTCGCGGTCGTCGCGGAATGACAGCTCGAACGCCTCGTAGCCGGCGTCCTTCGCCTTCTGCAGGGTCTCCTGGTAGCTCCACTCCGACGGGGTGATAATCCCGCTCAGTCCGACCTTCATGGGTGGCCCTCCTGATCTCTGTGCGCGGCTGATAGCAACCACGGGGCAGTTCGCCGTCTGCAGGCGTCGCGCCTCCCTCACGTACACGATTGAGACGCGACCTCACCGGCCGCGTCTCGCTGTCCACCGTGCATCCCGCTACGACTGCGCGCTCTCCCACAGGCTCAGCAGGTTCCCCTCGCTGTCACGGAAGCGAGCGTAGAAGCCGTAGTCCATGACTTCGCTCTTCGGCTGGACGACCTCGCCCCCGGCCTCCTCGACGCGTTTGAGGGCCTCGTCGATCGAGTCGACCTCCACCGTGACGAGTGTGCCCGCGTCAGGCTCCTCACGGGGGTAGAACGCCCCATCGATCCGGCCACGCTCCCGAGGGCGCATGTCATCACCGGTCTCGGAGGTCATGGCCATCGCGTACGCGCCCTCCATCCCGGGTGGCGCCTGTGCCGTCCAGCCGAACGCATCCTCGTAGAACTTTTCCGCGCGCTTCATGTCATCGACGGGGATCTCAAAATGTGTCACCGGGTCCATCTTGCCACCTCCACGGGCAATTCGCACGACATGGCGCACGCCGCGCCTACTGCGGGATTCGGTACGCGCGGGTAGCGTCCTGCTCAGAGCGCGCCGAAGAGTTGCATCGCGAGAAAGCGCGCGACCTCGATGCCCATCATGGCGCGTTTGCCGCCGTCGGCAAAGAAGTGGTCGGCGCCCTCGATCGGCAGCACTCGCGCATCGAGTTCGTGGAGGTCGCGCAGTGCGATCGTGTTGGGCAACGATGAGTACGCGTCGTCGGTTCCGGAGACGAAGAGCAGGGGCTGCTTCAGTTCGGCGAGGAACTCCCAGTCGGCGAGCGTCAGAGGCTCGTGGCCGGTCGGAAAGCCCACGCACGCGCAGGCCACGACCGCCTGGTCGCGCGCAGTAGCCTCGGCGGCCATCCGCGATCCGAATGAGTAGCCCGCGAGCGCAACGCGGCGAGCATCCACGGCCTCCTGCGCGCGCAGGAACGCCAGCGCGCCGAGGACGTCGTCAGGCTCGGTCGCGCCGTCACCGTGCTCGCCAGCGGACTGCCCGGTGCCGCGGAAGTTGAAGCGCAGCACGGCGATCCCGAGCGTCAGCAGGCGATCGCGGATCTCCAGCACCACCGGATTGTCCATCGTCCCGCCCATCCGCGGGTCCGGATGGCAGACGACCACACCGGGGACGGTGAACTGCGCGTCGGGGCGGCGCGGGAGCGAGAGCTCTCCCACCAGCACCGTCGCCTCCTCGCCGATGGCGGGGAAGCTCACCGGGTCGCACGTTGCCGGCGCGGGCGTCTGCGCCGCGGCGCAACACGTGGTTGTGAGCGCGAGTGCGGCGGCTGTCAGCAGTCTCATGATCGTGGCCTCTCCTCGCCTCACCGGTGTGCCTCCGCCGGAGCCCCGTCAGAGTTCGATCTCCATCCCGTCGCGGGCGATGGTGAACGGGAAGGGCAGATGCTCGAAGCACATCTCGCGCAGCGTGTCCTCACCGGTGCCGTGCCACGGATCCCAGATATGCGTGAGGAGCAGCTTCGCGACCGGCTTGTCCGCCAGCCACGGCAGCACCTCGTCGGGGCGGATATGCGTCATCTCCATCACCAGCAGGTCCAGGGGCTCGGCGACCACACGGTCGAGATGCCGGAAGTCGCGCGGCTGGTCGCCGCTGAAAGCGATCCGCCTGCCCTCAAGCTCCACCACGTAGCTGAACGCCTGCCCGCGGTTGGGCAGCCCGAGTTCGGCGTAGCGCTCGCCGAGCGCCTCGAGGTGCCCGGAGGGCAGCGCGGTCACGGATATCCGCTCATCCTCGTAGCACGGGCCCTCCTCGACGCCGCGAAGCTCCAGGGTGAACGGCCGCAGCTCCGGCGCGATGTAGAGCGCCTCGAGGTAGGCCCTGATACGCTCCACGCCCTCGGCGGGCAGGCAGTAGGTGACGGTCTGCGCCTCGCCCCGCCCGTGTTTGAGCATGTTGGTCATCTGCGCGAGGCCGCCGACATGGTCGGCGTGCAGGTGCGTGACAAAGAGGGCGCGGAAGTCGCCCAGGTCCCGGCCCGCACGGCGGTAGCTGCCCGCGGCGGGCTCCCCGCAGTCAACCAGATAGGCGACGCCGTCGGTCTCGAAGAGCGTGGCGGTGTTGTTGCGTGTCATGGTGTGACTGCCGTGGCTTGTGCCGAGCGTGGTGATGAGCATCGTGAAGAGCCTTTCGATGGGTAGCTGTGAGCGCTGAGGGTCATTGACCGCGAGAGGGGAGAGGACCTGCATTCACCGCACCGGCGTCCACCACGCCTCATCGAGCTGGTCGAGGTTGATGTTCTTGACGTGGCCATCGCCGAAGAGCACGTTCCAGCGGCCGTCCACGTACTTCCTGCCACCGTGCCACGAGCCGTGCGCGTCCATCATGATGTTGGTCGCCACCGGGTCGGGCAGCCGCGAGGGACCGGTGTGTGCGAACGCGACCTCGGTGCGGTAGTTGTAGCTCGTCCCGACGCCCTCGAAGGCGGTCGGGCGCGCCGGGATCTCGTGCATCGAGTTCTCGAGGTAGTCGTAGCCGCTGTCGGAGGCGCAATGAAAGACCTCGCGGCTCCTTGTGTAGGGCTGCAGCACGTCGATCAGCCGCGGCATCGAGGCGATCAGCGCCTGCCACTGCGGAAACGGCGCCCAGATCTGCGGGCAGTGCGAGTCGGCCGCATCCACGGCGAACGGGTAGAGGTCATCGTGGTCGGAGGCGTACATCTCCAGCGCCAGCCCGAGCTGCTTGAGGTTGCTCGCGCACTGCGCCTCGCGCGCCTTCGCCCGCGCCCGGGCGAAGACCGGGAAGATCAGCGCGGCGAGGATCGCGATGATCGCGATAACCACCAGCAGCTCGATCAGCGTAAAGCCCCTGCCGGCGCGCGCGGCCATCACTCGCCACTCCCGTAGTGCGAGATGCGCGCAAGGTCCTCGGGGTCGAAAGGCAGGTGGTCGCTGCGCAGGTCCGTCACGAACCAGTAGCGCCGCCGGTGGATGGGGGAGGGGCCCAGCCGCCGGACCGCCTCCTTGTGCCGGGGCGTCGCGTAGCCCTTGTTGTCGGCGAATGCGTAACCTGGGTAGCGCAGTGAGAGGCGCTCCATCACCCGGTCGCGCGTGACCTTTGCGAGGATCGACGCGGCCCCCATGCGCGGCGAGCAGGCGTCGCCACCGACGAACGCCTGGTGCGGATGCTCGATGCCTCGCGGGGCGAGGCCGTCGATCAGGGCGAAGTCAGGCTGGACGCTCAGCCCCTCGAGCGCCCTGCGCATCGCCAGGCAGGTGGCGCCCCAGACGTTGAGCCGGTCGATCATGTCAGGCGCGACCATCCCGATGGCCCATGCGGTGGCGCGCTCTCGGATCTCCTCGTACGCCTCGTCACGCTGCTCGGGCGAGAGCATCTTCGAGTCGTCCACCAGCGAAAGCTCGGTCCCCGGCCCGAGGATCACCGCGGCCGCCACCAGCGGCCCGGCCATCGCGCCACGACCGACCTCATCGACGCCCGCAATGAGGCGATGGCCCCGTTGCAGCGCCCATCGATCGGGTCCCCCGAACTCGTCGCGCGCCTCGCGTGCAGGTGTCATCGTCCGCTCCCTGAGGCCGGGTCTGTCATAAGTGTACAGAGAAGTGCCCGCACATGTAAAGACCGGGTCGAAAGTTCCTCCGACCCGGACACGTGCGGACATGAAGACGCCTCAGAGCAGGGGTGGGTTCAGCGCAGCACCTGAATGCGCTGTGGCGGCCAGAAGATCACCATCGCCTTGCCCAGCACATTCTCCCGAGGCACGAACGGTCGCGGCTCCACCCTCCCGGTGGTGGGGTTGATCTCCTCCCACCGGTGGCTGTCATTTGAGTCATTGCGATTGTCGCCGAACATGACGTAGTTGCGCTCCGGCACCGGCAGGCAACGGCTGCCACGCGGCCAGGTGTAGCGCGGATCCTCCGCGATGTAGTTTTCGGCGAGGCGCTCCCCGTTCCGGTAGAGCGCGCCGTCTTTCACGCAGATCTCATCGCCGGGCGCGCCCACGATGCGCTTGATGAAGTCCCTGTCCACCGGCGAGGCGGCGGGGGGCGCGTTGAACACGACTATATCGCCGGGCTCGGGGTCGCGGAAGAAGAACACGAACTTGTTCACCAGGATCCTGTCGCCGGTCTGAAGCGTCGGCATCATCGAGCCGGAGGGGATGAAGAACGCCTGGATGACGAACGGGCGGAGCAGGCAGAACACAAGCAGAGCCGCCACGAGCCCGGAGTCGACGAACTCCAGGATCGTGACGCGCGTCGAACGGCTCATATCCATGCGTGGCACGGCCACGCGGATAGCCACGATCGCCCCGATCAGCCCCACGATATGCCATGGGTTGTCGAAGGCAAGTAGCGTCTCTGCTCCGTTCAACTTACTCCTCGCTGCTCGCTCCGGCGTTGTCCTTCGCGGGCGCGGCGGTCTGCTTGACCGCGCGCTCTCGCACCCGGGCGCGGCGGCCGACGCGCTGGCGCAGGTAATACAGCTTCGCGCGCCGCGACCTTCCGGGACGCGTCACCTCGATGCTGTCCACGGTGGGGGAGTGCACCGGGAAGGTGCGCTCCACGCCCACGCCGTGCGTAACCCGCCGGACCGTGAAGGTCTCATTGAGGCTGCTGCCCTTCCGCGCGATGACGATGCCCTCGAACGGCTGAATTCGGATGCGCACGTCGTCGCCTGAGCCCTCGGTCAGACGGACGCCGACGCGCACCGTGTCGCCCGGCTGGAACTCCGGGACGTCGGGCTTCTTGTTTTCCTCTTCAATCTGCCTGAGCAGGTCGGTCATGGTCATTGCTCCTCACTCACACCGACTCTCGACGCCGGTGTCTGGTTCATTCTTCGACTGTGTCGGCCGCCATCTCCGAAAGCAACCTGCGGTCATCCGCACTCAGATGCGCGCGGGCGAGCAGGTCCGGTCGCCGTCGCAACGTGCGCAGCAGAGACATCTTCCGTCGCCAGCGCGCAACACTCGCGTGGTCGCCCGCAACGAGCTCCTCGGGCACCTTCATCCCGCGGAACTCCGGCGGGCGCGTGTAATGCGGATGCTCCAGCAGACCATCCTCGAACGAGTCCTCCGCCGCGGACGCCTCATTGCCAAGTACGCCCGGCAGCAGTCGCACAACCGCGTCGATCAGCACAAGCGCTGGCAGCTCGCCGCCGGTCAACACGTAGTCGCCGATCGAGATCTCGTCGGTGACGAGCAACTCACGAACGCGTTCATCGACGCCCTCGTAGTGCCCGCACAGCACCACCATCTGCGGCAGCGTTGCCAGCCGTCTGACGTGAGACTGCCGCAGCGTCTCGCCCTGCGGAGTCATCAGCACCACCGCCGCGTCAGGCTCGGTCACGACCTCCTCGATGCACGCAACGAGCGGCTCGGGCTTGAGAACCATGCCCGCGCCGCCTCCGTAGGGCGCGTCATCGACGATCCGGTGGCGATCGGTGGTCCAGTCGCGCGGATTGTGCACGCCGAACGCAGCCGCGCCGGCCTCCGCGGCCCGCGCCATGATGCTGAACTGCAGCGCGTGCGCGATCATCTGCGGAAAGAGCGTTACGAAATCCACGCGCACGGACTGCACCGCCCTCGCCGGCCCCCGGCCGGTCGAATATCTCCACCGCCGATCGCGAGAAGGGCCGATCAGGCGCTCTCCCCCCGAGCGGCCGTCTCAGTCGAGCAGCCCCTCCATCGGCTCGATCACGATCCGGCCCTGCTCGAGGTCGATCTCGGTGACCACATGCGCAACGGCGGGGATCAGTGCCCCGCTCTCCGTCTCATACACATCGTTCGCGCCCGTGCGCAGTATCTCGGTCACACGCCCGAGGTCGCGCCCGTCGGTGGTGACCACGCTCAGCCCGATGATCTGGAAGTCGTAGTACGCTCCCTCGGGCGCGGGCGGGATACCGGGTCGCTCGACGCGGATGATCCGGCCACGGATCGCCTCCGCCTGGTCGCGGTCTTCCACGCCCTCGAGCTTGATGATGCAGCGACCGCCCACCACGCCCTTGATGTACTCGATGCGGGCGCGGCTGGCCCCACCCTCGCCGACGATCTCAAGCGCCGGCCACTCGGGCAAACGCTCGGGGAAGTCGGTGTTCAGATCGACCCACACCTCACCCTTGAGGCCATGTGGCTTGACCACGGCGGCAAGGTCGATGTAGTTCGAATCGGGGGTCGGCCGCTGCTTAGGGCCGTTCGATCGTCGGCGTCTCGACCTCGGCAACCTGAGGTGTGACCTCCTGGTCGGACTCAACGCTGATGCCGCCCTCGGTCTCGCGGATCTCGATGACCTCGTCATCCCTGACGACGACCTCGATACCCCGCAGGACCGTCTGAATGTTGTCGCCGACGGTGAGTTCGGCATGGCTCTCGATCGTGCCACGGATGATCTCCGTGCCCTCTTCGAGTTCCTGCACATGGCGCTGGCGCTGGATCAACTGGTCCTTCGCCTGGCGGAATCGGCGCTTCTCGGCCTCGATCTGCTGCCGCAGGGCCATCGCCTGCTGGATGTCGCTGCGCTGCAGTTCGGTGACATACTGCCGGGCGCCCACGTCAAGCTGTGTAATGCGCTCGTCGATCTGCTCGATGGCCTCGGAGAACTCGTCGTCGAGCTGCTCCTTGAGGCGCTCGGTGACGATCGCGCGCAGGACTACGTCTCGTTTGATCGTGACGGAATCGGCCATGAAAGAATCCTCCACGCCGGCCGCAGCCGGCTCATTTGCCCCTCATCGCGGTGACCGGCGGCACACACACGCCGCGCACCGGTCCGGTCAGGAGAGGATCTCGACGGTGGCTTTGCGATCGGTCTTGGTGGCGGCGGCCTTGACGATGGTGCGCATCGCGTTGGCGATCCGTCCACCCTTGCCGATCACCTTCCCGAGGTCATCCTCGGCCACCGACACTTCGTACACGACGATGCTTTCCCCGGCCACCTCATTGACTCGCGCCTGATCGGGCTCGTCAACGAGCGACTTGACCATCAACTCTACCAGCTCTCGCATCGGATGCGCCCCCAGTGTGTGAGCGGGAGTAGGTACGTGCGAAAAGCGGCGGGTGATCGCGTGGTCTGTCGTCGACGCTGGTCCTACTGCGTCTCGGACGCCTCTTCGGCGACCTCGGCCTCAGCGGGCTCGTCGTCGCCCGCCTCTTCAGGCGCGGCCTCCTCAGCAGGGGCCTCGCCCGCGCCGCCGATAACACCGGCCCTGACGAGCAGCGCGTGCACTGTATCGGTCGGCTGAGCGCCGACGCCGAGCCAGTACAGCGTTCGCTCGCCGTTGACCTCAAGCCTCGGAGAGGAGCCCGCCGGGCTGTAGTAGCCCAGCTCCTCGACACTGGAGCCGTCGCGCCTCTTGCGACTGTCCGCAACGACGATCCGGAAGTGCGGGTCGTGCTTGCCGCCGAACCTCTTGAGTCGAATCTTCGTGGCCAAAGCTAACGTCGCTCCCTTCGCCGGGGCTCAGCGAAGCCCGATCTGCATGCCGCCGATCCGGGCCTTGCCGCCTCCGGTGAGCTGCTTCATCATCTTGGAAAGCTCGCGGAATTCCTTCAGCATTATGTTGACGTCCTGAACCCGCACTCCACTGCCTGCCGCGATGCGGCGTTTGCGGCTGGCGTTGAGCACGTCGGGATCGTGCCGCTCCCTCGGCGTCATCGAGTTGATGATCGCCTCCACCCGATCCAGCTCCCGTTCATCGAAGTCCGCCGGACCGAGTTTGGGCATCTGCTGGGCCATGCCGGGGATCATCTTGAGCACCTGATCCAGCGGGCCCATCTTGCGCACGTTCTTGAGGTGGTCGCGGAAGTCCTCAAGGTCGAACTGTGCGCTCATCAGTCGCTTCTGCAGCTTCTCAGCCTGCTCCTGATCGACGGCCTGCTGCGCCTTCTCCACCAGCGACAGCACGTCGCCCATCCCGAGGATGCGCGAGGCCATCCGGTCGGGGTGGAAGACATCCAGTGCGTCGAGCTTCTCGCCCGTGCCCACCAGCTTGATCGGCTTGCCGGTCACCGCCCTGGCCGAAAGCGCCGCGCCGCCGCGGGCGTCACCGTCGAGCTTCGTCAGGATCAGCCCGTCCAGCTCCAGCGCCTGCTGGAACTGCTCGGCGACATTGACCGCCTCCTGCCCGGTCATCGCGTCCACGACCAGCAGGACCTCCGGGTCATCCACGACATCGGCCTGCGCCGCCAGCTCGTCCATCATGGCACTGTCAATGTGCAGGCGGCCGGCGGTGTCAACGATGACCGTGTCGTAGCCCTTTGAGCGGGCGTGCGCAACCGCGGCCTCGGTGATCCGCACCGGGTCGCCCTCGCCGAGCGTGAAGACCTCCACGCCGACCTCTTCGCCCACCTGCTTGAGCTGCTCGATCGCAGCGGGTCGGTAGACGTCCGTCGCGCACAGAAGCGGCCTGCGGCCGTCCTTGCTCAGGCGTAGCGCGAGCTTCCCGGCGGTGGTCGTCTTACCGCTCCCCTGCAGCCCGCACAGCAGGATTACTGATGGGGGCTGGTCGGCGAACCGGATGTTCACCTGCTCCTCACCCAGCAGCGAGACCAGTTCGTCGTGAACGATCTTCACAAGCTGCTGAGTGGGGTTGAGCCCCTTGAGAATGTCCTCGCCCAGCGCCTCGGCCTGGATGTCACGGATGAAGTCCTTGACGACCCCGTAGTTGACATCGGCCTCGAGGAGGGCCATCTGCACGTCTTTGAGGCCTGAGCGAATGTCCTTCTCGCGCAGCTTCCCGCGACCGCTGAGTTCCTTGAAGGTCTTTTGTAGTCGCTCTGTCAGGCTCTCAAACAACCGACACGACCTCCACACCGCGGCGTTGTGTGTCACGTCCGCCCATCACTGCAATTGCGGTGACAGACAGAAAACGACCGGACGAACGTGTCCGATCCGGCCCTTTCCGTCTGCAACCACTTCGCAGGTGTGCAGTATAGCCTCCTGCCGGGGGACTTGTCAACTCCGTTGGCCTCTGCCACCAGCAGCATCGGTTTTAGCTGTGCAAGTTTTTTGGTGGTGGGGGAGGTACTCGTGTATAGGTTTGCGAATACTGACATGTGTGCATCGAGCGAGCCAAGCAGTGGC
>JBMNNW010000079.1:0-25442 GCA_050942735.1 Armatimonadota bacterium | reverse complement strand
CGTTGCCCACGCGGTACTCAAGGTGCACCGCGTTCGAGCCGACCTCCACCGCCGCGTTCAGCGCCGCCAGCACCAGCAACTCGCCCAGTCCCCGGCCACGCTGCCGGGGATCGACCGCGAGTGTGCAGATGTGCCCCTCGTCCATCACATGCCACAGGCCGACGAAGCCCACCACCGAGCCGTCGAGTTCGGCGACGAGGTATATGCTCCCCGGCTGCTCAAGCTCGCTGGCCAGCAGCGCCCAGCTCCACGGCGTCGGGAAGCTCTCCTCCTCGATCCTGACGACCGCGTCAAGGTCCTCGGACCTCGCCCGTCGCAGGAACACCCGGGAAGCCGATCGCCCATCGGCCGCTCCCAGCATCTCAGCCTCCACCGAGCCCGAGGTCAAGGCCGAACTGACGTTCAGCCTGCGAGACACGCACATAGCGGGGCGTCAACCCGAAGACGGCATCGGCGGTCAGACGCTCCGGCCGTGCTCCCGCGATCCGCGCGATCTCTCGCGCCGAGGGCCGGGAAAACTGGTCGGCGGCGATCGCAGCCGCTGAGAACACGGCGCGAATCTGTGAGGCAAGCCCGGCCACCGCGTCGCCGGCGAAGAGGTCGGGCGGGCGCTCGAGGAGCGCCTCGGCGGTGCGCAGAGCGCGGGGCAGCGTGAGCACACTCGTGCTCTCAAGCTCGCGCCCGAGGCCGTCCTGCTCGATGATCAGCGTGGTGGCGTAGAACTCGTCGGCGCGGGCCTCCTGCAGCACGCAGACGCCCGTGCCTGGATCCGCGTCCAGTCCCGCGACGATTGCCTCGGGCGCGGCGATGCCCGCGAGGGGCAGTGCCAGCCCGTGTGCGAGCGCTTTCGCCACCGCAACGCCCACCCGCACGCCGGTGAACGAACCCGGGCCGATGCCCACGGCGATGCCGTCAAGCCCTGCCTCGGATGCCGATCCGCCCAGCAGCTCGGCGATCTTCGGTGTCAGCCGCTGGTTGAGTGTCATCCGAGCCTCGAAGGTCCGCTCACCGACGACCTCGCCATCGCGCACCAGCGCAACGCCGGCGATCCGACCGGATGTCTCAATTCCAAGCATATTCATGCTCGATCGCTCTGCTCTTTGACGCGGTCAACGACTTCGGCAGACCGGCGCCCGAGGCCGCGGATTCGCAGCCGGCGCCCCTCATCAGTGTACTCAATGCGCACCTCGATGTGATCGGGTGGCAACGCTCCGGGGACGGTGTCCGCCCACTCGAGCGCAACGACACTCTCGCCCATCCAGTCTGCCAGGCCGAGGTCGGCGAGGTCGGCTGCACCCGTGAGGCGGTAGGCGTCGGCGTGTGCGAGCGGGACGCAGCCGCGATGCAGGCGCAGCAGAACGAATGTCGGGCTCGTCACCGCCCCCTCCGCGCCAAGCCCCTCGGCGAGGCCCTGGACGAAGGCGGTCTTCCCCGCGCCGAGGGGGCCGACCAGGGCGATGAAATCACCCGCCCTGAGTTCTCCGCCCAGCCGCCGCGCCAGCGCCTGTGTCTGCTCGGCGGCGTCGGTCTCTGCGATCAGTTCCGCGAAGTCGGGTCCGTGTGATACCACCATCATGCAGCGTAGGTTCGCGGTCGCCGCTGTGCAATCCTCCATCCCACCCGCGGGTCTTCGCCGCCACGCGTTCAGCCCGCCGGCGGTCGCGTCGGTGCACTCTTGACCGGCGCGCCACGCGCTGGCATACTCAGGGCCCCATGATCACCATCGACGGATCACACGGAGAGGGCGGCGGCCAGGTCCTCCGGACGAGTCTGAGCCTCGCGGCGCTGCTGGGCCGCGAACTGCGGCTGCGGAACATCCGCGCCGGTCGCTCGAAGCCCGGGCTGGCCGCTCAGCACCTCACAGGCGTGAGGGCGGCCGCGGCCGTCTGCGGAGCGTCGGTGGATGGCGACCGGATCGGCTCACAGCAGCTTGAGTTCCGGCCCGAGGAGATCCGTGCCGGGCGCTGGCAGTTCGAGGTTGGGACGGCCGGCTCGGCCTCACTGGTGCTGCAGACGGTGCTTCCGGCGCTGCTCTTCGCGCGCGGCTCTTCGCACATTCAGGTGCATGGCGGGACGAACGTGCCGTGGAGCCCCCCGCAGGAGTACATCGACGCGGTCTTTCTCCCGACGATCGGCGCGATGGGCGCGGAGGTGGCGTTCGAGTGCCTGGTGCCGGGCTTCTACCCGAGGGGCGGAGGCTGCATCGAAGCGCGCGTGAGACCCCTCGAGCGCCCGCTGAGCGCGCTTCGGTGGACTGAGCGCGGCGAACTGCGCTCGCTGACGGCGTACTCCGTGGCCGAGGCACGACTGCCGGGGCATATCATCCGCCGGCAGATCGACGGGGCGCGCGAGGTGCTGGGCTCCACGGGTCTGCGAGCCGTCGAGGCGCATCCGCCCTCGCGCTCCCCCGGAACGATGCTGACCATCGCCGCGGGCTTCGAGCGCGGCAGGGCGGGATTCAGCGCCATCGGGCGACGCGGCAAGCCCGCCGAGCAGGTCGGGCGCGAGGCGGGCCGGGAGGCCGCGAGTCTCCTGGGCGGCTCCGCCTCGGTGGACCGCCATCTCGCCGACCAGCTCCTGCTCTACGCGGCCGTCGCGGCAGGGCGAACGCAGTACGTGACCGACGAGGTGACCGAGCACCTGCGCACGAACGCGTGGGTGATCCGGCAGTTCATCGATGTTGAGATCTCCATCGACGAGGCCACCGGCGTCGTGACGGTGGACGGGGCAGGGATGCCCGCCACCGGCGGCCGCCGGGGCATGTGAGGTGAGTGCGATGACGGACAGAGAGCGCACAGACGAGGAGACGCCCGAGGAGCCTGCGCAGGAGACACCCGGCGCCGAGGAGCCGCGGTCCGGGCCCGAAGAGCCGATCGACGGGCCGGACCTCGGTGCGGGGCCGCCGCCCGCGGACACCGACGTCTACGACATGCTCCGCGCCGCGATCGGGCTCTTCGTGCAGGAGGCGTGGGTCGCGCTGGGCCTGCAGCCGCGCTACGGATCGGGCGACACACAGATGGACCTGCGATGCGCCAGGGTGGCCATCGACACGACGCAGATGCTGATCCAGCAACTCGGGGATGAGGCCGATGCCGGGGAGAAGCGCGACTTCGACCGCATCCTCACCGACCTGCGCGTGAACTTCATGCGGCGCAGCAAGCGCGCAGAGGAGGAGGCGTAGTGCGAGCGGGCCGCTGCCCGTATCGAACAGCTGAAAAGCTGGCCGACGCAGGCAGGTCATGGCGAACCGGGCGCCGAAGTAGACATCTGTCTCAACTGAAGAGCAGTCGGGCCGATAGACCGTATTGGCAGCCTTGGGACTCAGGTCTGGCGGCCGCCTGAAAGCAGGGAGGGGTACATGATGAGCGCTGACCGTTCCGAGCAGCAGAAGCATACACGGATAGAGATCGTGGGGCAGATTAACCAGCCCATCCAGTACTCGAACTACGCCGAGGTCCAGATCACGCCGCTCGAGGCACTCATCACCTTTGCCAGAGTGGACCCGGCCACGGCGGTGTCTGACAGCGGCGATGCAGTAGCAACCAGCGTCGATGCGCCAGCGGTAGCTCGGATTGCACTTCCACATCAGGTGATCGTGGGCCTCTACAGGGCGATACGCGCCCAGTGCGAGAGGCGAGGTTTGGAAATCCTTGACGAGGAGAAATGACAATGAACCTTCACCACGGTGACGCCACAACCTATGAGATCGACGCCCGGTGTGCAACTGAAACGAGAATGGTCGAACAGCCGCTCAGGCCGGTCAGCCTGGACAGAATAGCCATGCCAGCGGAGGGCGCCATGACACCGAGCAATCTGGACCTCGACGCCGCCAAACCCTTTGGGGCCGCTGTGACGCGCCTCCCCGATGGCCGACTTCGTGTGAATGCGACCAGGATACGTCGGATCTATGAACTTACCTCGTCTGCTGAGAAGAAGGATCGAGATCGCGGCACGTGTGGAAGGCTGCGCTCAGGTTTTGTGCCGAGGCAAAGCGATTACGAGGACGGACGATATGAGTAGGGCAGAGCAACAGAGTCTGGAGCTTCCAGAACAGCTTTACTTGGATACCCAGTTCTGCTTCGCGTATCTCGTTGAAAGCGATCCCGATCATGAGGCTGCCGCCGACCTGTCTATCGTCCTCAAGCAACTCTGCGCCACCAACCTAGCCACCTGCCACTTCTCGATACTGGCGCTTGAGGAACTCGCTTGGACGGTGGGCGGTTTCCTCTTCGATCGGGACAACGGGCAGGGCGCATGGCGCCGGGCAAGTAAGGCACGAGCATTCCACAGCGTCAAGGATGAAACGGCACACGTCATTCGCGATTTTATGGCCGAAGAGTGGATCAGCGTGCTTGCAGTGCGCGACACGGTCTACTCAAAGGCCTGTGGATGGTTGCTGAAGTATGACCTCAAACCCGCTGACCTTTGTCACATGGTGCTGGCTTCCACCGTTAACGCTGGCATCGTCTCCAATGACGGCGACTTCCATCGAATCGCCCGACCCCCGGTTGAAGTCATCGGGTATTGACCGACCCGAGGCACAGCTCTAGCGACGCAGTGTATGGTGTCCCGCCCCACACCCGGAGAACACCCGCGTGTCGTCACTTCCCTTTCAGCCGACCTTTTGCACAGGTTACGTGCATCCGTCTGTCAATCACCCCGGGGAGGTCAACGCGGCGCGCGCGTGCAATTCTACCCGCGAAGGATCACACCGGGAGGGACGTCAGCATGAGCGATCAGAGCGCCGGAGTTGTCGCACTCGCGACGGTCAGCCGCGACGGCGTCATCGAGAGCACGCACTTCGGACGGGTCGCGATCTGCCAGAACGACGGGCGGCTGCTCGCCAGTGCCGGGGATCCCGACGCGGTGCAGTTCTGGCGTTCGGCATCAAAGCCGATCCAGGCGCTCAGCGTCGTGACCAGCGGCGCCGCCGACAGATTCGAGTTCACACAGAAGGAGCTTTCCGTCTGCTGCGCCTCTCACTCAGGCTCGGCGGAGCACGTGGAGACCGTGAGCGGGATCCTCGCGAAGCTGGGCCTCGACGAGACGGATCTCAACTGCGGCGCACACTGGCCCGGTGACACCGAGGAACGCAACCGGCTGATCCGCGCGGGACAGGAGCCCGGCCAGCTTCACAACAACTGCTCGGGCAAGCACGCCGGTATGCTCGCCACTGCGCTTGCGCTCGGCGCGCCGACCGAGGGCTACCTTGAGTTCGACCACCCGGTCCAGCAGATGATCGCGATCAACCTCTCGCTGCTCGCCAACTTCCCGGTGGACAACTTCGCGCCTGGCCGCGACGGCTGCGGCGCCCCTACCGCGGCAATGCCGCTGGCCGCGATGGCCCGCGCGTTCGCCCGGCTGGCCGATCATCGCGAGCTTTCCGACGACTTGCCCGACGCCGCCTCGCGCATCTGCGACGCGATGGCCGCCGAGCCGGTGATGGTCAGCAGCAGGGGCTCGTTCAACACTGAGCTGCTGCGCCTCGGCGGCGGAGATATCGTGGCGAAGGGCGGTGCCGAGGGCCTCTTCTGCATGGCCTCACGCAGCCGGGGCATCAGCATCGCCGTGAAGTGCTCCGACGGCTCCGGCCGGCCTCACCCGCCCGCGGTGATCGCCCTGATGCGGAAGGCGAAGATCGACGTGCCGGCGGAACTGGCGGAGCGCTTTGAGCGCGTGCCTGTGACCAACTGCCACCGGGACACGGTCGGCCACGTCGAGGCAGTCGAGATGGCGCTCGAGCAGTGGGCCTGATCGGCGGCGGGGCCGCCTGCCCCACCCCGCAGTCAGCGACGAGCACCGGCAACGATCGCTGCGTTGAAGGAGCCAGCATGGACCTGACAGTCGGCCTCATCGGATGCGGGAAGTTCTCCGCACTGCACCTCGACGGGCTCGTGCGCAACCGCCACGTCGGCTCAGTGATCGCAGCTGATCCCGACGAGACTGCGCTGTCGGAGATGCACCGCCGCTTCGGCATCATCAAGCGCACCGAAACGGACTGGCGGGCGGTGGTGGAGGACGAAGCGGTGGACGTGGTGGACATCGTGACACCTCATGACACCCACCGCGAGATCACCGTCGCTGCGCTTGAGGCCGGCAAGCACGTCATCTGTGAGAAGCCGATCGCGCGTGCGCTCGACGAGGCCGATGCGATGCTCGCGGCGGCGGAGGCGAACGACCGCCGCCTGCTCATCTCACTTCCGCAGGTGCATTTCCCCGCCATCGTTCGCGCGAAGCAGATCGTCGAGTCCGGCGAGATCGGCCGCGCATTCCTCGCGGTCTTCAACATCTACGACGACGAGTTCGAGCGAATGAGCGACCCCGAGCACTGGAAGGGCAGCCTCGATCGCGCGGGCGGCGGCGTGCTCATCGACGCGGGCTATCACCCGCTCTACGTGCTGCTGCACCTCTTCGGCCGACCGCGCTCGGTCACGGCCATGTGTCGCTCGCTGCTGATCGATGTCGAGGGGAAGGGCGAGGACACCGCCGCCGTCGCGCTCGACTTCGGCGATGGCGTGATGGCGAACGTGACTGTCACCTTCGCCGACCACGGCGAGCGCTACCGCGCGGAGCGGCGCATCGTCTGCGAGCAGGGCGTCCTGCTGATCCGCGACATGCCCGAGGACGAGATCCCGCTGGCGCTGCTGCACGGCGAGGACTTCTCCCCCATCCGCGTGCACAACCCGCTCTACGTCCCGCCCTACGCGGTCGAAGCCATGCTCGACGATCTCATCGACGCGCTGGTCGAGGAGCGCGAGCCGCTCGGTACCGCGCAACTGGCCCATGACACGCTGCGCGTCGTGCTCGCCGCCTACGAATCCAACCGCGAGGGCCGGCGCGTCGAGCTGAGCTGGCCCGAGGAGCATCCCGCCGACCCGACCTTATCGCCCGCGTAGGCGCGCCCGTCAATCCCTGTTCGCGGTCGCCAGGCCCTCCTGCGGCTGGACATCGCGCGTGAGGCCGCGATCGGTCAGCACATCGTCCCCGCGCGTGATGCGCACATGGCCCGCGACATCGCCCTCGATCGCGAAGGTCACCTCGATGACCCGGTCGCCCGCGTTGATCCGCGCGCCAACCACGCCCTCGCCGTCGATCCGCTCGACCGCGTCCATCGTCTCAAGCGTGAGGTCGCCCACCTGGATGACGTGCAGGAAGTTCTGCTGCGTCGCGGGCTCGGAGGCGGAGACCTCGATGCGTCCCCACCCCATCAGCTCCGAGACCTCCACGCCGTCGGGGAGCGGCCAGTTCCGCCCTCCCGCCGTGAAGCGCCGCCCCTCGCCGCCGATCGGCGTCAGTTCCGGCTCCCCGGGCAGCAGCGTTCGGCAGAAGAGCCGCCCCTCGCCCTGCTCGGCGAAGACGGTCGCGCCGTCGATCCGCGGCTCACGGGCGGTGTGCAGCAGCCAGCGCTTGCGGTAGTCCGGCTCAGTCGAGCGCACGTGGTCGAAGATGAGGAAGTGGTCGGGATACACGAAGACGAACTGCCGCACGGCCTCCTCGCATTTCTCCGGGCGGTAGGCCGCGGTGCAGTCGGCCGCCACGTAGGTGAGCAGTTCGTCCGTCTCGAATGCCAGCACCTCCGAGCCGACCTGCTGGTACTGCCCGCCCTCCTGCACATGGACCGTGCCGTTCCAGTAGTTCGAGATCGGCTCGTCGGGCATGTCGATGAGGACACAGTTGTGCGCGACGGTCTGCGCGTAGTAATTCTGAAGCTGCTCGGGGTTGCCCTCGCGGGTGCCGCTGTCGATGGCGAGGAACCCGCCGCGGTAGATGCAGAAGTTGCCATTGTCGTAGTGCCTGTGCTGGCGCAGGATCCCGCCGGCGGTGAGCGTCGCGTAGGTGTCCTCCGGCCCCGACCCCGAGCGCATGAAGATCTGCCCCATGCTCTCAAAGTGCCGCGCGTGAGGAAGGTCGCCCGGATCCATCGGCTCCGGCGCCCGGTCCATCCGCGTCAGCAGGAAGGGATGCACGCCCCAGTTCAGCGACGAGTAGCCGCCCGGGAACATCTCCTCGCGCATGTGCCGCATCAGCGCCACCCACTCGGGCCGCACGTCCGAGTAGAAGTGCATCATCTGCGCGATGTGCATCGGCATGTTGCTTGCGGGCAGCCTGTTCGTCGTGTGCCGGGCGTCCCCGTAGCCGAACTCGTGGCCGCCGGGGAGGTAGTTCCACATGACGTAGTTCGCGAAGAGCGCAAGGTAGGGCCAGTCGGCGGCGAGATTCTCGCCGGTCGCGGCCTCCCAGGTGTGAAAGAAGTTAAACTCCGCCCACGGGTAGGCGCCCAGCGCGTACCCAAGCGTCGGGGAGGCCGAGCCGCCGTCGTCGCCCGACGCATTCCTCCGGTGTTCGAGCAGCGCCACGTTCCGCTCGTACCCGCCCACGAGATACTCCAGCGCCCGCGTGTCGTCGATGCCCTCATCGAGCATCGCGAGGCCCGCGTACCACAGCAGGCTCTGCGTGCCGTAAAAGCCCGTGGTGTACCCGCTGCGATTCGCCCGTTCGATGTTCGGCACACCGCCCGGTTGCACGTCCGCGATGTGATCGAGCATCGACCGGCCCCAAAGCGCGCGCCAGTCCCCCGGCATCTCGTCGAAGACCCAGTCGAAGGCCGCAAGCGCCATGATCCGGCTGGTCGAGTACCAGCTGACGGCCTTCCCGTCGGCGATGCTCTGGTGGTAGAACTCGAGGCTTCGGTCGAGCATCTCCCGCGTCCGGGCGAGGTACGCGTCATCGCCTGAGAAGCGCCAGACGAAGGCCGCGTTCATCGCGTGCTGGCCGAAGTCGCCCGCGGGGACGGGATCCTCGACCCGATCAACGACGCCCTTCACGCGCTCGTAGTGCTCGGCCATCGGCCCCTCGGCCATCGCGCGCACGTCGGGCCAGACGTCCTCGTTGACGAACACGCGCGGATGATCGTCGCGGATGCGCTCAACCCACTCGGGCCGCTCCTGCGCGGCCGCCACCGCCGCGCTGCCTATAAGTACCAGAAGCGCGAGACCTCGACGTGTGCTGTACATGGCGCCTCTCCCCTCAGTTCCCTGGTATCTCGTAGCTCCACACCCGCGAGCCGGATGCGTAGTACACTCGCTCACCGACAAGCGCGCCGCCGGCGGTTGCCGGCGCCTCGGTATCCGCCAGCTTCTCACACTCGAAGCTCCCCGGCGTGATGCGAACAATCGCGTTGCGAAGCATCGCGTAGAGGAAGCCGTCATCCCCCGCCTGCAGCGCATGGCGCGGAACGCCTCCGAACTCGCGGAGGCTCTCTGAGTGGACCACGCGTCCCTGCGCCGGATCGAAGACAAAGAACGTCGAGTTCCCGGAAAACCCGTAGACGAGGCCATCGAGCACGTGGATGCTGATGATATTGCGATCACCCGCCACGGGCACCGTGCGGAGTATCACCTCTTTGCTCTCCCAGTCGAGGATGAGCAACTCGGCCTCCTCGGCGGTGGGATGGCCGCCGCCCGGCGCGGTGATCGACGTCCCGCCGACGAGATCGCCGTCAGGCAGGGCCTCGAGCGTGATGCAACTGTGCCCGGGCAGCAGGTCGTCCGCCGCGGTGAGGAGAGTGTCCTCGCCGGTCTCGAGGCTGTAAATGCCGATGCCGCCGCCCACGCGGCCGTAGCCCGCGAACCCGGCCATCATGACGTGGACGCCGTCGGGGTGCACCAGCGCTGTTCGCGGGCGTGCAACGTCTTCGGCCCACCGCGCCAGCACCCGCGGGTTCTGCTCGGCCGGGCCCGTCAGCAGCGTCTCATGCCGCTCGAGGGACAGGTCGGCGGACACGAGACTGAACCACGGCTCGCGACCCTCGGTCTCCAGCAGGCGCACGCCGAGGCTGTGTTCGCCGGGCTCAAGCTGCATCGGGCCGAAGACCTGCACCGGGCCGGGCCGCGTCTCGGGGTGCGAGGGATCGAAGGGTTCGCCGATCTCCTCTCCGTTGAAGAGGAACTGCACGGTGCAGTAGGGCTCGTGCAGGTAGGGTTGGACGTGCAGGTAGTGCTCACCGGGCTCCTCGACGCGCAACGGGAAGGACGCCTCCGCGCCGAAATCCTCCGCGATGATGAAGACCACGTCGTGGCCGGCGAGGTACGACAGCCTGCCACCCACGACCGTGCCGGTTCGGTACATCTCATCCGCCTGCACTCCCCGGACCTGCCGCCGAATCGTCGGATTCCACGGCTTCGTGGCGTCGTACTCCCAGAGCTGACCGGCGGCGTACTGAGCGCCGAAGACGAGATCGCCGAGGCTGGTGATCGCGCAGAAGTTCCCGCCGCCGACCTGCGGGATCGGGCCCATGTCCGTCAGTTCGCCGCTCGTCGTGTCGAGTGCGAGGAAGTGCATCGGGTGGCTCGTGGAGCCGTAGATCACACCATCCGGCCCCGGCCCGAGGCTCGTGATGTTCACCCCGCCGCTCTCGTAGTCAAAGGTGTACTCCACGGCCTCCCCCGTCGCAGGGTCGAGGACCGTGATCCTCCGCTCGTGCAAGTCGTACTCCCGAATCTGCCGGCCGTCCGGAAGGTCGCGGAGGCGGCTGCCGTAGCGGAGCGCCGTCACGTCCCGCCTCTCACCCACCTCGGCGCGCTCCCCGATCGGGGTCGCGACGCCGTCGTGAAGATGGAAGTGATGGTCGCTGCCGATCCTGCCGTAGGCGGAGCCGTCGGCGAGCGGCTCGACGTAGCCCGTGCCGACCGAGCGAAGCTCCTCGTCGATCAGCGAGCGCCGCTCACCACTCGCGGGATGGTACGCGACGATGTTGCTCCGCGAGGTCCCGATGCCGCAGTACACCCAGCCCGCATCATCCTCGGCGAGATACGAGAGGTACTGCTCGACGTCATCCATCCGCCCGTGGTCAACCATCTCGCGCGTCCGCGGGTCGTAGGAGATCAGGCCGGTGTTGTATACCCCGCCCGCCCAGACCGTCCCATCGAGTCCCTCGGTGAAGCACAGGTAGGGGCTGGTCTGCCGTGAGGGGCGACCGTGGAACGTGAACTCGCCGGCGGACGGGTCGAACTCCAGCAGGATCGGGCCCTGCGTGTGATAGTACATCCCGTTGCTGTGCAGGAGCGCTCCGAAGGGATCGAACTGAGGCACGTCCTCGGGGCAGAGATGCTGGGTGGTCTCCCCGGTATCGAGGTCGGTCACGAGCAGGTAGCCGGTGGGGCCGTTGTCGGTGGGTGACGCGATCAGCAGCGTCCGGCCGTCCTCAGTGACGGTCGGAACCATCGAGCGCAGCTCCGCGACCTCCGCCCCTATCCCGTGATCAATGAAGCTGCCCGCGGCGGACGAGGCCGCCAGCGCGCTCAGGATGCACAGCACGGTCAGTCGGCCGACGGTGGGCCCGGCGGGCATCTGCGCTCATTCCCCTGCGTGTCCCTACTGCGCCCCCGGCACCGGAGTGGGCGTCATCCCGGGAACGTCCTCGAAGGTGATCTTGCGCTCGGTGTGCTTCTCCGCCTCGCGGAGGATCTTCTCCCCGATCTCCATCGCCCGCTCCGGGTCGGAGTGTACATCGCGCGTGTACGACCAGAAATCCTCGGGGTCGATCCGCTCGCGCGCGAGCAGGTCGGCGGCATTGTCCGCCAGCAGGCTCTGCACCTCCGCCGGATCGGCGTCCTTCTCCGTGGACTGGCTGAGGATCGACGCCATCAGCACCATCCTCGCCGAGACGCGGATGAAAAGCTCCTCAGTCAGCTCAACGTACTCGGTGACGCCCTGCGCGCGCATCCGCTGGCGAGTCTCCTCGATGGTCTTGCGCTCGGAGGCGGTTGACTCATCCCGCGCCATCCGCCCGCCATCATCGGCAGGCGCACTCCCGGGCTGCGCCCCCGCGGACGGCTGCTCAGCGGATTGCCCACTCGCGCGGGCGTCCTCGGCCTCCCCCGGGTCCGCCTGATCCGTCGCGATCGCATCCGCGAGTTCAGGCGGGATGTCCTCGCCGTCCACGACGCGGTACTCAGGGGCGTAGCGCGGGGGCTCCTCGTCCGGCTGCAGAAAGGCGTACGTAAGCACACCACCGGTCAGTAGTCCGGCGATGATGATGATGATCGCGATCCGGCTGTCCCTGCGACTGCTCTTCTCTTCCATGATGCCTCCTGTGCTGAGTATAAGGGCCCACCTGCGGCGAAGTCAATCTGCACCGGAGCGGTCTTCGATTCACGCCTCATGCGGGCGCCTCCGAGGTTTGCCGACGCTCTTCTCCTGTGCTATAATCCGCGTGATCGTGACATGGGCGCATCAACCACTGTGACGAGAGGTATTTTGTGTACGAGCTGACCGTTGAGCGCGAGTTCTCGGCCGCACATCTCATGCGCGGCTACGACGGTGCCTGCGCCCGCCTCCACGGGCACAACTACCGCGTGCTCATCAGCGTCGAGGGCGAGCAGCTCGACGGGTGCGGAATGCTCGTGGACTTCGCCGACCTCAAGTGCGCATTCGATGAGGTCCTCGCCGCCCTCGATCACCGGAATCTCAACGAGATCCCGCCCTTTGACGAGATCAATCCCAGCAGTGAGAACCTCGCCCGTTACATCTACCACCAGGCGGAGCGAGCGGTCGGCGATGGTGTCCGCGTCTGCCGCGTGACCATCCATGAGTCGCCGACCAGCTCAGTCACCTACCGTGAGGGCTGAGAAGCGATGGCCAGTGTTCTGCTGCTGTCCGGGGGCCTCGACTCGCTCGTGGCGGCGTGGGCTGCTCGTGAGACGCACCCACCACGCCTCGCGCTGACATTCGACTACACCCAGCGCTCCGCCGCGCGCGAGGTCGAGGCGGCGCTGTGCGTCGCCGCCGAACTGGGCGCCGACCATCGCCTGGTCAAGCTCCCCTGGATGGCCCGGCTGATACCCGGCGCACTGGGCAACCCCTCGGGCGACCTCTCCGCCGCCGACGACGCCGCCGTCTGGGTTCCCGCGCGCAACGCCGTCTTCATCTCCATCGCGGCCGCGCACGCCGAGGCCCTCGACTGCGACACCATCATCTGCGGCTTCAATGCCGAGGAGGCGGCCACGTTCCCGGACAACTCGCCGGAGTTCGTGCGCCGATGCGACGCGATGCTCGAACTCGCGACACAGAATCACCCGCGCGTGATCTCCCCCACCCTTGAGCTGACCAAACGGGAGATCGTCGCCCTGGGGATAGAGCTTGGGGCGCCGCTGCATCTGACGTGGAGCTGCTACACGGCCGGCCCGGAGCACTGCTGGGAGTGTCCCTCGTGCCGCAGACTGCGGGCGGCGCTTGAGGAGACCGGGCACTGGCGGACGTGGTCGGAACAAAAGCGTACCGCCGACGTTTGATTCAACCGAGGAGGCGTCTCATGCCCCGCCTGCGATTCTTCGACGGCAACGCGATGGTCGGCTGGCGCTCCGCGCCGCACCCCGAGACGATCTGGAGTGTCACCGACTTCGCGCGAGACTACGAGTACTACGGGATCGGCGCCGCCCTGGTGTACCACGCTTCGGCGATGGAGTACCACCAGGACTTCGGCAACCGCCTGCTGCTCGACGAGATCCGTGACGCTCCAGGGATGATCCCCCAGTGGGTGTTGATGCCCCATCACACGCACGAGATCGCGTCTGCTGATGAGCTGATCCCGGAGATGCTGGAGATGGGCGTCCGCTCGGCGCGCATCTTCCCGAAGACCCACGGCTGGCCGATGACCGAGCAGGTCGCCGGACCGCTGCTCGCCGCGCTGCAGGAGCGGAGGGTACCCGTCTTCATCGACCTCGCCGAGATCGGCATCGATGGCGCCGCGAGTCTCTGCGAGCGCTGCCCCGAGCTTCCTGTGATCCTCTGCGGCGTCGCGTGGGGCACCGACCGGCAGATCGAGCCCGCACTTGAGCGCGCGCCGAATCTCTACCTCGAGACCCACAGCTTCCAGGGCCACCGCGCCTACGAGCGCATCGCCCGGCAGTTCGGCGCCGAGCGGCTGATCTTCGGCACCGGCCTTCCCGACTGCAGCCCGGGCGCGGCGATGATGATGTCGCTTTACGAGGACATCAGCGACGAGGAACGCGCGCAGATCGCCGGCGGGAACCTCCTCGGCCTGCTCCAGGCGGTGGAGACCGACGCCCCGTGCCCGCTCGACGAGGTCCCGGCCGTCGAGCCTCCAACGACCGACGACCCGATCGTCGCGACCATGCGCGAGGGCCGGCCACTCACCGATGAGTTCATCTTCGACGCCCATGGACACATCGGCCACGAGGGCTCGATGGGCATCGCGCGGATGCAGCTTCCGTGGATCGACGGCGACGGCCTCGTGGGCACGATGGACCGGCTGGGGATCGACCGCTGCATCGTCAGCACCTGGAGCGGAATCACGCACGGTGACCCGGCCAGCAACGACATCATGCTGCGCGCCGTGGAGAAGCACCCCGACCGGCTGCTGGCGTTCGGCACGATCAACCCGCGCTACCCGGAGGCCGCCGCCGATGAGATGCGCCGCGTTTTCGAGACCGGCAGGGTGATCGGGTACAAGCCCTACCCGCCGCGCCAGCAGGTGCCGTTGACCGATGTGCGGCATCGCCCGATGCTTGAGTGGGCCGACCGGCGCGGCGCGCCCGTCCTCTGCCACGGCGGCCTCTCGCCCCAGACCGCGGTTACACCCGACCAACTCGCGTACCTCGCGCCGATGTACCCGAACGCGAAGTTCCTCCTCGGCCACGCCGGCAGTTCATGGGCTCTGGCCGAGGCGTTGGTTAGCTCCTGCCGCCGATGGGGTAACGTCTACGCGGAGATAACGTATACGTCGATTCTGTACGGCCTCGTGGAGTACTTCGTCCGCGAGCTGGGGCGCGAACGCACACTCTTCGGGACCGACTGCGTCATGCGCGACGCCGCTCCACAACTGGGCTGGGCCGCGTGGGCGCGGATTCCGCTCGAGGACAAGCGGATGGTACTTGGCGGGAACATCGCGTCAATCCTGGGCATCTGATGGACGAACGCAGCGAAGATGACCGGGCGACGCGCCGGCGCATGACGCAGGTCCGTCGCCATGCACGTGTTCGGAGAAGCACACACTGCAGCACCACTCTGAAGCATTAGTGAGTTGTGAGACCATGCCCGAGCTTATACTTGTCATCGAGGATGAACAACCCGTCCAGGAAGCGATCGTTGCCGCGCTCGAGGCGTCGGGCTTCCGGGTCATCACCGCGTCCGACGGTGAGGAGGGCCTTGATCGACTGCGTGCCGAGGCCCCCGACCTCGTCGTGCTCGACCTGATGCTCCCGAAGATCGGCGGGATGGATGTCTGCACGTACATCCGCGAGCACTCCGAGGTGCCCGTGGTGATGCTCACCGGTCTTGCCGCGGAGGACGATCGTGTCGAGGGCCTCACGCGGGGTGCCGATGACTACATCACAAAGCCATTCCGCGCCCGCGAACTCACCGCGCGCGTCCGCGCCGTCCTCCGCCGAAGCCACCACTGGTCAAGCGATGACCGCCAGCTCATCGAGATCGACGATCTGCAGGTCCGGCCCGCCGCGCGGGAGGTCCGGCTCGCGGGAGAGCCGATCAAGCTCACGCCCAAGGAGTTCGACCTGCTGGAGTACCTCGCCCGCAACGCCGGGAAGGTCGTGCCGAGAGAGCGGATCCTCGATCGTGTCTGGGGCGAGGACGAGTATATCGACCCGCGCACTCTCGATGTGCATATCCGCTGGCTGCGCGAGAAGCTCGAGGAAGACCCGTCGAATCCGCAACGTCTCCTGACCGTCCGCGGAGAGGGCTACCGCCTTGTCGAGAAGTGACCGTGCCCGACCGCGTGCGGCCGTGGCCCGCGACCTCACGTGGTGTGCGCAATCCACCATCTCCCTGTGAGGGCTGCACATGCGTGCGCACCAGCGCCAGAAGATACTGATCGTCGAGGACGAGAGCAGTGTCGCCGACGCAATCGCCTACACCCTCGACCAGGAGGGCTTCGAGACACAGATCGCCCGTGACGGCCGCGAGGCCCTCGATGCCTTCGAGCAGAGCCCGCCCTCTCTCGTGATCCTCGACCTCATGCTGCCCGGCCTCAGCGGCTGGCAGCTTTTCACCGCATTCCGCCGACAGCGCGACGTGCCCGTCATCATGCTCACCGCGCGCACCGGGGAGTCAGACCGGGTCGCAGGGCTTGAGATGGGCGCCGATGACTACGTGCTCAAGCCCTTCAGCATGCGCGAACTGGTCGCCCGGATCCGCACCGTGCTCAGGCGCTCGGGCGGCTCGGAGGACGAGGCCCCCGCGGACAGACTGGAGGCCGCGGGGATCACGATCGACATGGGCAGCCACGAGGTGGTGGTTCGCGGCGACGCAGTCGGCCTTTCGCCGAAGGAGTTCGATCTGCTCACCTATCTGATGCGCAGCGCAGGCAGGGTCAGGACGCGCGATGAGATCATCAGCGCTGTCTGGGGAGAAGAGGAGTACCTCGACCAGCGCACCGTTGACGTGCATATCCGCTGGCTGCGCCAGAAGGTCGAACTCGATCCGGCGAACCCGCGGCACCTGGTCACCGTGCGCGGAGTAGGCTACAAGTTCGTGGAGTGACGCGATGCGCTCGATCCGCATCACCACCGGTATTGTGCTCGTCGCCGCCGTGGGTGCCGTGCTGCTCTCGGTCGGCCTCGCCATGGAGAGCGCCGTCACCTCCCACGCCCGGCAGAGCACGCGTGAGGCCCTCCGTGCCCAGGCGCGACTGATCTCCACCCTCGCCGATTCGTCGCACGAAGACCCGGCCGCGCTCGCCGAGCGCATGATCGCGGGCACCGCCGAACGCGCCACCGTCTTCACCGCCGATGGCGAGGTGCTCGCCGACCGCTCGATCGCTACCGGCGGCGCGGCCACGCGGCCGTCCACCCGTGACCTCTGGCGCTCGATCGTCTCGAACGCGGAGCACGGCAAACTGCTCCACGCCGGCGCCTGGCTGCCCGATGGCTCGATCCTGCTGCTCACCGCCGAGGCCGATCCGGCGCTCGCCGCCCGCAGGTCGATGCGAACCTTCCTGCTGGCGACATTCATCGCGCTCGCGCTGCTGGCCGCGCTCGTTGCGGCGTGGGGCTGGGCCTCCCTCGACCAAACGATCCGGCGGATCGAGGCGGTTGCCGAGCGCCTGCGACGCGGGGAGATGACCGCCCGTGTGCGAGACGTCCGCCCGGGCGCGGTCTGGGAACTGACAGGCGCGGTCAACGCGTCGCTGGACGAGATCGGAAGGCGACTGGGTGAGGCGACCGCGCAGGGCCGCTACTACGCGGCGATCCTCGATCAGATGACCGACGCGGTGGTCGCGATCGACGATCGGAACCGCGTGCGGTTCATCAACCGGCCTTTCGCGCACCTTTTTGACGTCACGCCCGATCAGGCCGTCGGACGCCCGCTCGAAAGTGCCACCCTCAACTACGACGTCAGCACCCTGGTCGGCCGGGCGGTGCAGCAGCGAAGCGTCCAGCGCGACCGCATCACACTCACCCACCCCGAGGAGTACCTCCTCGAAGGCGTCGCCACGCCACTGATCGATGACGATGGTCATGTCATCGGCGCAGTCGCACTCCTGCATGACATCACGCAGCTTCGTGAGGCGAGCCGGATTCGCCAGGAGTTTGTCGCCAACGCCAGTCACGAGCTGCGCACTCCCGCCGCAGGGATCAAAGCGCTCGCCGAGGCGCTCCAGGCCGGCGCCATCAATGACCCCGAGCGCGGACCGAGATTCCTCGAGCAGATCGTCGATGCGGCCGATCGGCTCAGCGAGATCCTCGACGACATGCTGACGCTCACCCGCGTGGAGAGAGGCGCGCCGATGATCGAGCCCCGCACGATCGACGCGGCCACCGCGCTGGAGCACGCCGCCGACCAGGTCCGGCCCACCGCCGAACAGAAGGGCGTCACGGTGCGCACTGAGTGCGGCGAGGGCGAGCAGGTCCACGCCGACCCGGCATCATTGCAGACGCTGCTGCTGAACCTGCTCGACAACGCGGTGAAGTACACACCGGCGGGAGGCGAGGTTGCCGCCCGGGGCCGACCGGTGCCCGGCGGCTATGAGTTCGCCGTCACCGACACCGGCGTCGGGATCCCCCAGCAGCACCTCGGGCGCATCTTCGAGCGCTTCTACCGCGTGGACCGCGCGCGCGATCGCGCCACAGGCAGCACCGGGCTGGGGCTGTCGATCGTCAGGCATATCGCTGAGGCCCACGGCGGCGGGGTGAAGGTCAGCAGCCGGGAGGGCGAGGGATCGACGTTCACTGCAGTCTTCCCGGACCGTCAGGTGAGGTAGAGGTGTACCGGTCGGGGCCACGAATCTGTACACGAACGGTCTCCGGGCGGGTGCTTAACCTGATCTTAATGGTGCCTTAACGCACCTTTAAAGGCGGACCTGTATCATCCCTCCTGAATGCCGACCACGCTCCGTGCACGGTCGGCAATACAACCCTTCAGGAGGCACGGTCCGGTATGAGCCTGTCCGGGAGCATCGGTTCGGTGGGGATGGTTGCCCTGTGCATCACGGTCGCGCTGCCGGCGTTCGCGCAGTGGGCCCCCGGTGTAGACGGCTACACCCAGTTCCGCTACGAGTACAGTGACAGTGAGGGTGACGGCGACTTCGACACCCGCCGCGTCCGGCTGAACTGGCGAGACGCGGTCAACGACGCCGGTACGACAGTGCGCATCCAGCTCGACTTCAGCGACCTGCTCACCGGCGATGGCAGCAGGGTCTCGGCTAAAGACATCTGGGTGATGCACCCGTTCGCGAACGGTTGGTCGGTGCTCGCCGGCTTCACAACCGTCAGGTTCGGCTACGAGCTGGAGTACTCCAGCAGCAAGCGCCTGCCGTTCGAGCGCTCGCAGGCCGCCCGGAGCTTCTTCCCCGGCGAGCGGGGAATCGGCGCGTTTGTGAGGTACCAGAGCCCGGAGAGCCCGAACGTGAAGGTCGATCTCGCGTATATCGACGGTATGGACGCCTGGGAGCGCGGTGATTTCGACGATGCCAGTTCGTTCGTCGCGAAGGTGGAGGTCCCGTTCGGGAGCGGCAGTGCCGCCGGCCTCAGCTACATGACGTCCGACGTCGATCTCAGCACAGGTGGCGGCGCAGGCGTCTCGCCCGACGTCTTCGGCGCGCATGTCCGCTACAACGGCTCCGCCGGCGACAACGCATGGGCCGTCCAGGCCGAGTACTACGATGGCGACTGGTATGACCATCGCAACCACGTCGCCTACGACGCCGACGGCTGGTACGCACAGCTCGAGTTCCAGCCCGGGAACAGCCCGGTCGTGCCGTTCTACCGCTACGATGAGTTCAACTGGTCCGCGAGCATCAACGCCGCTCAAGCGGCCGGCAACTCGGCGTACAGCCGCCATACCCTCGGCGTGGCGTATGAGCCGTGGACCAACAACCGCTTCACGCTCCAGATCGAGGACATCGACATGGCGAGCGGCGGTGACACAACCGTCGGCGTGCAGTGGCAGGTCATCTACAGGTAGCGCCCGTCAGGCACACAGAACTCCGCCCGGCGCTGCTTAGAGCGTCGGACAGGGGTATCAATCTCCTTCGCACCCGTAGTGACATGAAAGGAGCACGTCAGGGATGAAGACCTCACGATTCGGTCTGAGTCTGCTCTTGCTGGCGTTCGTGGTCGCATCGGTCGCGCTGATCGGCTGCCCCTCCCAGCCCGAGACGGACGACATGGCCCCGCCCATCGACGAGATCGAGCCCGTGGATGGCGCAGCCGCCGAGGCGGGCACGATAGAGATCATCGGCTCGACGACCAGCCTGCCCGTCGCAACGGCCTGGGCGCACGCATTCCACGAGAAGAATCCGAGCGTCGAGATCAATGTCTCCGGTGGCGGCTCGGGCAACGGGATCAAGGCCGTCATCGACGGCACCACCGACATCGGCAACTCCTCTCGGGAGATCAAGGAGAGCGAGATCGAGCTGGCGCAGCGGAACAACGTGAATCCAGTCGAGCACATCATCGCCTACGACGGGCTGGCCCCGATCGTCCACCCGGACAATCCCGCCGGGGCGCTGAGCGTGCAGCAGCTCTCCGAGATCTACTCCGGAGAGGTGACGAAGTGGTCGGAGGTTGGCGTCACCGGCATGGCAAACGACAACATCGTCGTTGTCAGCCGCGACTCGGCCTCGGGCACCTACGAGAGCTGGAAGGAACTGGTCATTCAGATGCGCGGGGCGGATGAGGACCGCGATTACGCCCCGGCGGCCCTGAAGAAGAACTCCAACAGGGACGTTCGGCAGACGGTCGCGGACACCCCGAGCGCGATCGGCTACATCGGCCTCGGCTACGTGGACGACTCGGTCAAGGTCGTCCCCGTCATTCCGCTCGAGGGAGGCGAGGCGATCCTCGCCACGTCCGAGAACGTGCAGAACGGCTCATTCCCGGTCGCGCGCGCTCTCTATATGTACACCAACGGGGAGCCCACTGGCATCGTCGCGGACTTCCTCGAGTGGGGCAAGGGTGCCGAGGGGCAGGCCCTGGTCGCGGAGGAGGGCTTCGTCCCGATCGAGTAGCAGGATCCCTCACACCAGTCCGGCCCGGCGCACACCCCCGCGCCGGGCCGGGCATCTCGCCTGCTCACTTCCGACCGCAAAGGACCGTTATGTTCATGCGACGAATAGCCCGTGTGTGGGAGTGGATCATCGAGCGGTTCATCCAGATCTCAGGCATCCTGGGAATCGTTCTGGTTCTGCTCATCTTCTCATTCCTGCTCCGCAACGCGCTGCCCCTCTTTGAGGAGCGCACCCTCGCGGAGATTCTGACCGGCACCCGATGGTCGCCGACACACGGCGACGGTCACTTCGGAATGCTGCCGCTGATCCTCGGGTCGCTGTACGTGACCGTCGGCGCGCTCGTTCTGTCAATCCCGCTGGGGCTGACAACCGCGATCTTCATCGCCGAGATCGCTCCCCCGCGGATGCGCGAGTTGTTCAAGCCCGCGGTGGAGATGCTCGCCGCCATCCCGTCGGTCGTCTTCGGCTTCATCGGCATGACCATCGTCGGGCCGTGGATCGCGACCCGCTTCGACGCCATCCAGGTCGGGCAGTTCGCCGCCCTCGGCTCGGTCATGCTCTGCTTCATGGCGCTTCCGACGATCGTCTCGATCTGTGAGGACGCATTCCGCAACGTCCCGCGCGAGATATTCAACAGCTCCCTGGCTCTGGGCGCAACGCGCTGGCAGACGATCACGCGGGCGCTGATCCCCGCGGCGCGCTCCGGCGTGATCGCGGCCTTCCTCCTCGGGCTCGGCCGCGCCATCGGTGAGACGATGACGGTGCTGATGGTCACGGGCAACGCACAGGTGATGCCGGAGGGCCTCGAGGGCTTTATTCGACCGATCCGCACCATGACCGCGACGATCGCCGCCGAGATGGGCGAGACGCCCTACGGCTCCACTCACTTCCACGCCCTCTTCACGATCGGCCTGATACTCTTCGTGATCACCTTCAGCGTCAATACGATCGCCGACATCATCATCCGGCGCAGCGAGAAGGACATCTCATGAGGAGCGAGAGGGCGCATCTCATCGATCCGAGGATCACCGAGAAGGGCGCGTTCGTCGGGCTGTGGCTGGTCGCCGCGATCGTGATGGTCCCGCTCGTGTCGATCGTCGGTTACATGCTCTACCGGGGAGGCAGCGCGCTCAGTTGGGAGCTGCTCACCTCCATGGACGGGCTCTACCCGGCCATCGTCGGCAGCACCTACCTCGTCTCCCTCACGGCCCTCATCGCCACGCCTCTTGGGATTGGCGCGGCCATCTACCTCTCGGAGTACGCGGGCAGGGGGCCGCTGGTGCGTATGATACGCCTCGCGATCATCAACCTCGCGGGCGTGCCGTCGGTCGTTTACGGGCTTTTCGGCCTCGCGGCCTTTGTCATCATCATGGGCTGGGGCCGCTGCCTGATGTCCGGCGCGGCCACGCTGGCCCTCCTGGTGCTGCCGCTGATTATCGCGGCCTCGGAGGAAGCGCTGCGCCAGGTCCCGCAGGGGCTGCGCGAGGGCTCGCTGGCGCTGGGCGCAAGCAAGTGGCAGACGATCCGCCGTGTGGTGCTGCCCAACGCACTGCCGGGCATGATCACCGGCATGATCCTGTCGATCGCTCGCGCGGCGGGAGAGACGGCGCCGATTCTCTTTACGGCAGCCTTCTACTCGCTGAGCAATCCCTTCCCGAAGACCGTCTTCGACCCGATCATCGCGATGCCGTTTCAGCTCTACGTGACCGCCACCGAGCAGCCCCACGTCGACCCGGCGTTCACGTGGGCGATGGCGTTTGTGCTCGTAGCACTGGTGCTGGGGCTTAACCTGATCGCCACGGTCATCCGGGCACGACTGCGCCGACGTCGCTGGTAGGCGAGGGGATTCCTGATCGCAAGAATGTCTTCCGCGGCTTTCGGCGAATTATCGCCTCGGGTCGAGCAGGCCGCGACTGAGAGGTGTACCATGCAAGAAGACGTCACCGAGACTGCCGCCGGCTTCGGGCAGGACGGTGAGGAGGCGGCGCAGGACGAGCCGCAGGCCGAATTCCTGCGCGATTCTGTCGGCGAGCGTGCCAGCGCTGAGACGCTGGCGGGACATGATGTCAAGATCTCGTCCACCGACCTCAACATCTACTACGGCGACTTCCGCGCGATCAAGAGTGTCGACTCCGTGATCCGCGACAACGAGATCACGGCCCTCATCGGGCCTTCGGGTTGCGGCAAGTCAACCTACCTCCGCGCGCTCAATCGCATGAATGACGAGATCCCCGAAGCGCGCACGGAGGGGCAGGTGCTGCTCGACGGGAAGAGCATATACGAGCCGGGGACTGACCTCGTGGCGCTCCGGCGCCGGGTCGGCCAGGTCTTCCAGCAGCCCAACCCGTTCCCGATGTCGATCTACAACAACGTGGTCTACGGGCCGAGACTGCAGCGCCGGCTGGGCCGCGACGAAGCCGACGAGATCGTGGAGAGGAGCCTGCGCGGCGCCGCACTGTGGGATGAGGTCAAAGATGACCTGCGCAAGTCCGCGATGGATCTCTCCGGCGGCCAGCAGCAGCGCCTGTGCATCGCGCGCTGCCTCGCGGTCGAGTCCGAGGTGCTGCTGATGGACGAGCCCTGCTCGGCGCTCGACCCGACCGCCACCTTCCGCATCGAGGAACTGATGATCGAGTTGAAGGAATCGATGGCGATCGTCATCGTCACGCACAACATGTACCAGGCGTCGCGCGTCTCAGACCGCACGGGCTTCTTCCTGCTGGGGGAGCTGATTGAGTTCGGCGACACCACACAGATCTTCGAGGACCCGCAGGACGACCGCACGGACGCCTACGTGCGCGGCCGGTTCGGTTAGGCGTCAGGCCCACCATCACAGCGCCGTTGCGCCGAGGAAGTGCTGCTATGCGCAGGATTCGCGAGACATTCGAGGAGCAGATCGAGCAGGTGCAGGTCGATGTCACGCGACTCGCGAGCTTCGTGGTCGAGATGCTCGCGGACGCGATGCGCGCGCTGGTGGACCAGGATGAAGCGCTCGCCGACAGGGTGATCCTCGATGATGACGTCGCCGACGAGCTTGACCTGCACATCGAGAAGCAGTGCATGAGGCTGCTGGTGTTGCAGCAGCCGATGGCGAAGGACCTGCGCATCATCGGCACGGCGATGAAGGTGATCTCCGACCTCGAACGCGTCGGCGACTACGCCGTGGACATCGCCAAGAGCGCGAAGACCCTTGCTGACGAGCCCTACTTCAAATCACTCATCGACATCCCGCGGATGGGCGAGATCACCATCGGGATGGTGCGCACCGCCGCCCAGGCCTTCGTCAAGCAGGACCTTGACCTGGTGCGCGAGGTCGTGGAGCGCGACGATGAGGTCGATGAGATCTGGTACCATCTGCTCAACGAGCTGATCGAGTACATGCAGCGCGACCCGGACCTGATCCTGCAGGCGACGCACCTGCTGCTGGTCGCCCGCTATCTCGAACGCATCGCCGACCATGTGGTGAACGTGGCGGAACGCGTCTCGTACATGGAGACGGGGCAGTTTGAGGACCTCGCGATGTCCCATCAGCCCGGCTACGAGAGGCCCGCGGAGGAGCAGGGGGAGGAGTGAGCCGCCCGGCTCACTCCCGCGGCTCGAAGAGCTCGTCGTCGGACATGTCGAGCACCCGCAGAGCGGCCGTCTCGGGGTCGGCCTCCTCGATCCACACGGCGAACTGAGCGACGACTTCCCGGCGCGGCACGACGGTCAGTGTCGCGCCGCTGTCATTGCCGGTGACGACGACAAACACCGCATCGTCGGGGATCAGCTCGATGTTGCGCTTTCCAAGCGTGCAGCCGGTGGCGTACTGAACCCCGTCAACGAAGCACGATGGCGGTGGCTGTGGCGGGCAGTGCACGGTGGCGGCAAGGCCGAAGTGCGTCGGGATGCCCAGATCCCGGACGGCGAGGCGCCCGGCGCGGTAGCCGAGCATCGCGAACGGGCCGAGGTGTCCGTGAAAGTCGCGCAGCCGGTCGAGCAGCTCCTCCCGACCGAAGTCGCGGGGGTGGCTGTGAAGCTGTGTCATCAGGCGACTACCTCTCAGGTTTCACGAGGATGCGGCGGCAGTTCTCACACTTGACGATCGTCGCCCCGCGCTCGATCATCGGCCAGCGCGCCCGTGGCACCGCGACATTGCACTCGGCGCAGGTTCCGCCGCGAAGCGCGGAGACGGCGATGCCGTCCTCCCGCGCGCGCAGATTCTCGTAGGGGCTGAGCAGCTGAGGGGGCAGCTCGGACGCAAGCTCCTCGCGCTCCGCCTGCAGCTTCTCGATCTCCTCGCGGGCCTGCGCGGTGGTCTCCTCGAAGGTCCGGACGATCTTCTGATGCTTCGCCCGCTGGCCGTCGGTCCTCTGGCGCTGCGCGGCGACATTCTGCTCCAGTTCATCGATCTCCTCGAGAAGCTCGAGGACCATGTCTTCATGCCGGTGCATATTGCGCTCAAGCTCGTCGATCTTCCTCTCAAGCGCAGAGAGTTCCTTGGGGTCGGACACGGTGCCGCCGTAGGCGCGGTCCATCTTCTCCTTCTTCTCCGCCTCCACCCCCTCGAGGTCAAGCTCGAGCTTCCGCTGCCGCGACTGCTTCTGACGAAGCTGCTCCTCAAGCTCCTCAAGCTGCCGCTCATCCTCGGCAAGTTGCGCCCCGGCTGCTGAGCCGTCGTCGATCTCTCGGATGATCTGCTGACGCTGCGCGATGCCCCTGTCAACGATCTGCAGTTCGTAGAGCCGCTGGAAATCCTCGGGCGTCATCTGCACTCACTCCAGTTGCGTGGTTCCTCAGAAGGCGGCGTCGATGCGTCTCATGCGCCATCAGCGAAGGGATCGGTCACCACCTCGGATGCAACCACCGGAAGGTCCGCCGGCAGCCGCCCCCGGAGATACTCAGCGAGCGTCGCCACGACCGGGCGCTCAGTCGCGTAGTGCGTGGCGTCAATCACCGTCAGCCCCAGCGCGAGGGC
>JBMNNW010000078.1:0-25526 GCA_050942735.1 Armatimonadota bacterium | reverse complement strand
GGCCCGAAGACCTCGTCGCAGGAGACCGACATCTCGTTGGTGCAATCGGTCAGCAGGGTCGGGCGGACGAACCAGCCGTCGGCGAGCGCCGGGGCGTCGGGAACCGTCCCGCCGGCGGCGATCGTCGCGCCCGCCTCCTCACCCCAGCGGATATACCCGGTCACTTTCTCGAACTGCTCCTCGCTGACGATCGCGCCAAGCTGCGTCTCCGGGTCCATCGGGTCGCCGACGGTCAGCGAGTCGAGCTTCTCCGCCACCGCCGCGCAGACATCATCGTAGATGCTCTTCTGCACCAGCAGGCGTGTGCCGGCGATGCAGTTCTGCCCGTTGTTGAGCAGCAGGCCGAAGACCGCGCCCGCGACCGCCTGGTCGAAGTCCGCGTCCTCGAAGACAACGTTGGGCGATTTACCGCCAAGCTCCATCGAGACGTTCGTGATGTTCTGCGCGGACATCTCGATGATGCGCCGCCCCACCTCGGTGGAGCCTGTGAACGAGACCATCTGCACGCGCGGGTCGGTGACGATCGCCTCACCCACCACGCGCCCCGGCCCGGTGATGACGTTCAGCGCCCCGGCAGGCAGACCGGCCTCGGCAAAGCACTCGCAGACGATGGAGGTGCTCATGGGGGTGATCGAGGCGGGTTTGAGGACGATCGCGTTGCCGGTCGCAAGCGCGGGGCCGATCTTGAGCATCGCGAGGAACAGCGGGAAGTTCCACGGCGCGATCCCGCCGACCACGCCGTAGGGCTCCCACAGCGTGAAGTCCACCTGTCCGGGGTTGGGGATCTCGATGGTCTCCCCCACCGCCGCATCGGTGACGGAGGCATACCAGCGGAGGTAGTTGACCGCCGCCGGGGCATCGATCGCGGTGGATTCGCTGATCGGCTTGCCGACGTCGAGCGTCTCGAGTTCCGCGAACTCATCGGCCCGCGCTTCGATCAGATCCGCGGCGGTCGCGAGGATCTCGGAGCGGCCGGCGGAGGTCATCGCGCCCCAGTCGCCCTCGAAAGCCTCCCGGGCCGCCACGCAGGCGCGGCGCACATCCTCCGCGCCCGCCTCGGCGACCGTGGCGACGGGCCGCCCGTTGGCCGGGTTGATACTCTCGTAGCTCGCGCCGCTCTCGGCGTCGCAGTACATACCGTCAATGAAGAGCTTGATCTCGCGCATGATCGTCCTCCCGTGGGATCGCCTCTTCGAGCCTGCTCATCGGCTCAGTAGCCCCTGTACTCGCGGATTCGCTGGCCGATGAGGATCTGGATGTCGCTGGCGACGACGACGTTCGAGCCGCCGCTGGGGTCCTGCGTGAGCGTCATCGTATTCTCACCGGCGCGCAGGATCTCGCGGGGTATGTGCAGCGTGAAAGTGTCGGTCAGCGAGTTCCCGGTCATCGGCACGGCCAGCGGCTCGGCATCGTTGATCTCAAGCACCAGTTCGCGCGGGTAGTCCACATCGGTGGCGGTGATCCGCAGCGCGTAGACGTTTGCATCCGGGAGCGCATCCATCTGCCAGGTGATAGTCTCGGTCTCCCCGGCGTTGAGGGGGATGCGGCCGCTGACGGTCAGCGCCTCCTCGATCAGATCCGGCTGATAGCGCTCACCGGTGGCGAAGGCGTCGAGGTACCCGGGGTTCGGGCTCAGGAAGGGCGGGACGCGCCCGGAGAGGTAGAACTGCACGTCGTCGAGATACAACCCCTCGACCTCCGGGTCGGTGATGGTCATCAGCCAGACGGCGTCTGCGGCGCCGGGCGGCACCTCGATCGTGATGCGCCGGAGGGTGACGAAGTCATCCGCCTCGTTGAACACGACCTCGCCGTCCGGATCGTAGACCGTCAGCTCAGCCCCCTCCCCCACCACACTGGCCGACAGCTCGATGGCGAACTCCTCGACGCCCTCGGGCACCCGGAAGTAGAGCGGATCGACCGCGCCGCAGATGTCCACCGGGACGTCCTTCCACGCGACCAGCGCCCACGGCGCGCCGGTGATCCCCGCGCGGACGACGTTCCAGCCGGTGGAGACGCGCACCGCGTGCGTGCCGTCAATCGCCGCCTGATACTCGATCGAAGCGGTCTCGCCCAGCGGCACGATCTCGCGCAACGCGCGCTCGCTCGCCGGGTCGATCACCTCGACGATCACGTCATCGGCGTAGACGAAGCCGGCCTTGGGCACCGACTCGATCTCGATGGTGACAGATTCGCCGGCGCGTCCCTCGAAGACCAGGAAGTTGTCATGCCGCAGGAGTGTCTCCGGCAACTCCTGCGCCGAGCATATCGGCACCGCAAGCGCCGCGACCGCAAGCGCAACCGTCAGTCGCATCATCGTCACTCCCCCATCAGGGGCAATCTTCTAACACGCGAGCCTGCCTCAGCCGATCTCCAGCACCGCCGCGCCGGAGACCTCACTGTCTTTGACCCGCCGCAGCGCCTCGTTCGCCTCTTCCAGCGGGAAGGTCGTCACGGTGGTCTCGACGGGTATTTCCCCGGCGACACGCATCAGCCCTTCGCCGTCCTCGCGTGTCGCGTTCATGACCGAGCGCAGGACGCGCTCGCCGTAGATCAGGTCGTAGTCGAACTGCGGGATCGGCGACATGTGTATCCCGGCGCAGACGAGCTGCCCGCCGCGTTCAAGCGTCTTGAGCATCGGCGGGATCAGCTCCCCCACCGGTGCGAAGATGATCGCCGAGCGCAGCTTCACGCCCGGGTCATCGCCCACCTCGCCGACCCAGACCGCGCCCATCTCCCTGGCGAAGCTGCGGTGCCGCTCGGTGTGGCTGAAGACGTAGACCTCGCAGCCCCAGTGCTGCGCGACCTGGATCGCGATGTGCGCAGAGGCCCCAAAGCCCACCAGCGCCAGCGTCGGGGCGTTCTCCGCGTCGGCGATCCTCAGCGCACGGTAGCCGATGATCCCCGCGCACAGAAGCGGCGCGGCGCGCGCGTCGTCGATCTTCTCGGGCACCGGGTAGACGAAATCCTCCAGGGCGACGGTGTACTCCGCGTAGCCGCCGTCCACGTCCCAGCCGGTGAACGTCGCGCCCGGACAGAGATTCTCCAGCCCGCGCCGGCGGAACTCGCAGTCCTCGGGCGTTGAGTGAAGCCACGCCACGCCGACCCGGTCGCCGATGCTGAAGCGCCCGGCCCCCTCGCCGAGCGCATCCACCTCGCCGACGATCTCATGGCCGGGGATGACAGGCCTCTTGCGCAGCCTGAGGTCGCCTTCGGCCTCATGCAGGTCCGTGTGGCAGACCCCGCAGGTCAGGACCCGCAGACGCACCTCACCGGGCCCGGGCTCGGGGTCGGGCACCTCCTCCAGCTTCAGAGGCTCATCGGTGATATCCGCCTGCTCGTGCAGCACCATCGCTCGCATCTCTCCGCCACCTCGTGTCTCCTGTGTACATCCGATCTATCCGCGGCACGGGCGTCTCTCGCCCGTGCGTCGTCTTTCATGCAACGACAAAGCCACAGGCGGGAGCGGGGTCCCGCCTCTCCGACGACAACGGCCAACGGCCGCTCGGCAACCGACGCGCGGCAACGGCCCGTGACGCGTTACTCCTCACCCGGCCGCCGAAAGCCGAACTGAATCGCCCGCGCGATGTGTGCCGGGGCCTTCACATCGCGTGTGCAGACCTCCTCATGGTGGCCCGGCAGCGGCTGGCGCATGACCGCCTCCACGCGGGAGCGCTGCATCGCCGTCACCCCCGGATTCGCGTCGATCACGTTGGTGTCCTCGTGCGGATCGGCCGCGAGGTCGTAGAGCCTCGGCTCCTCGTCCTCGAAGCCGGTGCCGATCTGGAAGTTCCAGCGGTCGTCGCGGACCGAGCAGTACCCTCTCGCGCGCCCCTCCGCCCAGTCCGCCCAGGCGATCACCACGTGATCGCGAATCGCCTCGGACTGCCCGGTCGCGAGCGGCCAGAGGTCGCGGCCATCCATCTCCACCGGGATGCCGCACTGCCTGAGCAGCGTCGGCGCGAGGTCGTGGGCCTGCACGAAGCCGCCGAAGTGCTCGCCGCAGGGGCCATCCGGATGGCGGAGGTGCATGGCGATCTGCGTGTTGTACCGGCGCAGGTTCGCCGGGCTCTTGCCGAACGCGCCGTGATCGAGGATCTGCGTGCCGTGGTCGCTGGTGAGGACGACGATCGTGTCATCCCACAGGCGCAGCCGGTCGATCGTCTCCATCAGGCGGGCGATGCACTCGTCCACGAAGGAGACCTCGCCGAAGTAGAGCGCTTTCACGCGGGCGACCTCCTCGTCGGTGGCGTCGGGGCCCTGGTGATGCCAGATGAAGTCGAGGCCGTCGTAGGGCGCAAGCGCCGGCATGTACCTGTCCGCGTACTCCTTCGGCGGGTCCCACGGCTCATGCGGGTCGAAGCCGTCCACCCAGAGAAAGAACGGGGCGTTCGCGTGGTTGTCCTCCAGCCAGCGGCTCGCCGAGGAGAAGACCCTCGCGGGGAGGTAGTCGTCGGCGGAGCGCCGGTCGCGGTTGTTGAGGAAGTACTGCAGCATCACCAGGTGCCGCTGCCAGTCGATCGGCTGTCGGCAGACACGCTCCATCAGCGGCTCGACCATCTCTCGCGTACCGCCGCGCCAGTGGTCGTCAACCTGCCCGCGCACGAAGTCCCACGAGCAGAATCCGCGGGTGTAGTTCATGGTGGGCTTAAACATGTGGTGGGTGTCGGTGACCAGACCGGTGTAGTACCCGCGGCGAACGAGGATCTCGGCGAGGGTGTCGTGTTCGGGCGGGATCTTATGCCATCCGGCGGCGTGATGCCAGTGCCCACGGCGGTCCACGTTGAAGCGCCACGGGAAGCAGCGCATGCCGGTCATCAGCGAGCGCCTGGCCTGGAGAGTCGGCTGGCTCTCTCCGAAGGCGCAGTCGAAGTTCGCCGACTGCGCGGCGAGTTGGTCCATCGCGGGAGTTCGTATCTCGGCGAGCGCCCCGTCGTTGCCCACGATGTCGGCGCGGAAGGTGTCGAGGCAGATCACGATGATGTTCATGGGTAGCTCCTTCGTGCTGCAGTTCGGAGTTGCACTGTCTTTCGTCGCAGCTCACCGGCGTTCCTCGCAGCAGAACGCAAAGCGGGCCTGCCTGTGCGGGCAGGCCCACCGGACGGACGGTCAGCGGTGCTCAGTTCGGCTGCGCGAGGAACGGGCGGTACTGACCAAGGGGGTTTCGGCCGTGGCCCACGATGAGGTTGTTGTCGCTGATGGCGAGGGCGCGGACCAGCGTCCACCCCTGCGACTGCTGGTCGAGCAGATCGTTGAGGTCGTGCATGGCGCCGTCCCAGACGAACGCGTGCACCACATGCCCGCCCTGGGTCACTGCAAAGTCAAAGCCTACGATCACACCGTCATTGTTGATCCCGTGCGCCTCGGCCTGATTCCCGCCCAGACTGCCGATGTGGCGCATCGAGCCGCGGCGGTAGATGAACGCGTGCCTGTACTGTCCCTCAGCACGGCATCCCACGACCGCGCCCGCATCGTTGATCCCGTAGGCCCAGCTTCGTGACGTTCCGGCCGGGTCCAGATCCACCGCCCGGGTTGCCGTGCCTCTGAACGCGTGGGACGCGCCGAGGTCTGCTCGCCAGAACACACCCGCGATCGTGCCGCGGCTGTTCACAGCCGTCGCCCAACCGCTCTCCTCCGGTGTGGGCATCTCCTGTATCTGACCGTCTCGCCAGATGAACGCGTGATTTGACGCGTCTCCGACGATGTCGCCGGCATCGTTTATGTCCATGGCGGCTGCGTTTACCCACGGGCTGAGGGCGCCGATGTCCTCCATCTGCCCGCCTGCGTACCGGAAGGCGCGTTGATTCGCTCCTGCGACGTCCGATGTGCCACAGATCACGCCCTGTGAGTTAATTCCGCTCGCCTGGCTGTTCCCGCCCGCCTCAAGGGTGCCGAGCTCGGTCATGTTCCCGTTGTCCCAGAGGAACGCGTGGAACGTGTCCGTCCCGGGCAGCCGCGACCAGCCCACGACCTGGCCGGACTGATTGACCGCCAGGGCCTGGCCCGCGTCGCCACCGAGCGTGCCCAGGTCGGTGACCCGCAGTTGCCAGTCCGCGGCACCGTTGCCGTTCCCGCCATTCCCGCCCCCTCCGCACCCGGCCATAACGAAGATCGCCAGTATCATGAGCAACGCCCCTGCTGCCAATCCCCGGCTGCGCCCGTCCTGCACGATCATGATGACCAACCTCCAGGGAGCCGTCACGACTCGGAGCGAGTCACGAATGCGAACAGAAGCACATTGTTTGTACGCATGATTCAGCACCACGAAAGATTGTCCTCCTTACTGCATCGGCGAAAGATTGCAGGGCACGAGCAGCGGGTCCGTCACAGGGCGGTGCACGCGAACGAAGCGTCGCCGTCGAATGCCGGACGCCAGGCGGATCGGGGGTGAAGGTAGTGCAGGTCTGTCCCGGCACGGTGAACTTCAGCAATTCCACTCACTTCTGCAGCCGGCCCCGCGACGCGCTCGGACCTCCGCACCCTGCAGGATCGCGCGCCCCGGCAGGTTCACGCGCAATATGCGCGAAGGGACTCGTGGTGATGGCATAGATGGCTGAGCGGGCGTTCAGACGCGTACTTATCGTATTTGCGCTGCTTGCAGTCGGCGGGCTGATCTTCTCTCGGGTCCTCGAGCCAACCGTCGAACGCGAGGGCTATCCGCAGGAGTTCCGGGCGCTGTGCACGCGCGTGATCGACGGCGACACGGTCGAGTTGCTGAGCGGAGAGCGGGTGCGCTACATCGGCATGGACACCCCGGAGATGCGGCCGGTCGCCGAGCCGTACGCGCGCGCGGCGACGGAGGCCAACCGGGAGATGGTCGAGGGGAAGATGGTGCGACTGGTCCTCGATGTTGAGCGGCGCGACCGCTACGGGCGACTGCTGGCGTACGTCTACGTCAATGACACGTTCGTCAACGCGGAGCTTGTGCGCAGGGGGCTGGCGCAGGTGGTGACATATCCCCCGAACGTGCGCCATCAGCAGCACTTCATCGACCTCCAGCGCGAGGCGCGGGAGGCCGGGCGGGGACTGTGGGCCGAGCAGGCGGACTGAGCGGCGCGGGGGGCGAATCCGGCAACTGACGACCGGCGCGGTGGTGCCGCGCCTGCAACCAGCCGGGCAGGTCCGGCGCCGCTCGCGAGGAAGTGTGCCCTCGCGTCTGAGATCACAGGTTGCATCGGAGGCGAGCGCATCATGCCCGCGCGCGGGCCGCATATCAACGAACTCTTCGATCTAACCGGCCGAGTCGCGATGGTGACCGGCGGAGCGCAGAACCTCGGCCTCGACATGGCCGAGGCCCTCGGCGAAGCCGGCGCCGACCTCGTCATCACCTCCCGCCAGGCCCCGAAGGCGCAGGACATCGCCGCCGAACTGGCCGAACGCCTCGGTGTGCGCGTGCTGCCGCTGGGCCTTGACATCACCGAAGCGCGCTCCGTGGAGGCGGCGTTCGCGCGCGTGATGGAGGAGTACGACCGTCTCGACGTGCTGGTCAACAACGCGGGCGGCACGCGGCTGAGCGAGGGCAGCGGCGTCTCCGTGGAGGACCGCTCACCCGAGGACTTCGCGTACGTGGTGCGGCTGAACATCGTGGGGACCTTCCTGTGCTGCCGGGAGGCGGTGCGGATCATGAAGCGGCGGCAGTCCGGCTCGATCATCAACGTGGGCTCGATCTCCGGGATGGTGGGGCGCGACCGGTGGGTCTACGAGGGCTCGGAGGCGATGGTGCCGAACATGAGCGACTACACGGCGGCGAAGGGCGGGATCATCGCGTACACACGCGACCTCGCCGCCGAGAACGGCCGCCACGGAATCCGCGTCAATTGCATCTCGCCCGGCGGCTTTGAGCGCGGACAGCCCGAGGAGTTCATCCGCAGATACAACTCGCATGTCATGCTGGGGCGGATGGGCCGCGACGGGGTCGATCTCAAGGGCGCTGTCGTCTACCTCGCCTCGGAGGCGTCGGCGTATGTCACGGCGCAGAACCTTGCCGTCGATGGAGGCTTCACCTCATGGTCATGATCCCGGAAACGCGGGTGCTGGTAGTCGGCTGCGGCTCGATCGGCAAGCGGCACGCGAGGCTGCTGACAGAGGTGCCGCAGGTGGAGGTGCTGGTCTGCGACGCGCTCGAGGAGAACCTGCAGGCGGCGCTGGAGGAGGCGCCCGGCTCGCGGGGATTCCGCAGCTACGAGCAGGCGCTGGCAGAGGAGCCGCACGCCGTCTTCGTCTGCACGCCGAATCACCTGCACCGGCCGATGGCTGTCGCGGCGCTGGAGGCAGGCTGCCACGTGATGTGCGAGAAGCCGCTGGCGGACACGCTGGAGAACGCCGAGGCGATCGCGGAGGCCGCGGAGCGCGCGGAGACGATGCTGCAGGTCGGGTACTCGATGCGTTCACACAGCGGCATCCGGCGGCTGCGGGAGCTGGTGGAGCAGGGGGTGTGCGGGAACATCATCGGAGGGCGGGCGATGGTGGGGACGTACTTCACGCTGATGTGCGCGACGACGGACTACCGGATGACCGAGGAGAACGCGCTGATCATAGATTACACGCACCTGCTCGACTACCTCGCGCTGCTGATCGGGCCGATCGCGCGGGTGAGCGCGGAGTCGGCGACGCTGGGCGACCTGCCGATGATGCCGAGCCCGAACGTCTTCAGCGCGATCCTCACGCACGAGTCGGGTGCGATCTCGCAGTTTCACGCGGACTACGTGCAGCACCCGCAGCGGTCGCTGACGGAGGTTTTCGGGGATGAACGCGTGCTCTCATACGACGCGCAGCACTATGAGCTTCGGATCTTCCACCGCGACCGGCCGGGCTACGAGGTGGAGCGGGTGGTGACCGCGCGCGATGACATCTACCGGGTGCAGATCGCGGAGTTCCTGGAGGCGATCCACGGCGAGATGACGCCGGTCTGCACGGCGGTGGAGGGCGTGGCGGCGCTGCGCGCGGCGCTCGCGGCGGTCAGGTCGGCGCGCGAGCACCGCGCGGTGGAGCTGTCTGAGGTGTGAGTTCAGCGACCGGCGGCGCCGCTACCCGCAGGCCTGCGTCCAGAGCGGCTGCAGGGCCCTGGGCGGCCTGCGGACGCGCGCGGACTACGCTCCAAGGTGCTTGTTGAACCACTCCGCGGCGAGTTCGGCGACTTTCTCGAGTTCTCCCGGGCCCTCGAAGAGGTGCCCCGCTCCCTCGATGATCTTCAGCTCCGCGGGCGCGGTCATCCGCTCCATCGCGTCGCGGTTCATCTGCAACACCTGCAGATCATTGCCGCCGACGATCATCAGGATCGGCGCGGTGAAGAGCGGCAGGGCCTCACCGCCGAGGTCAACACGTCCGCCCCGGGAGACGATCGCGTCGATGTCGTCGCGCCCGGCTGCGGCGACGATCGCCGCCGCCGCGCCGGTGCTTGAGCCGAAGTATCCGGTCTCAAGCGCCCCGGCCTCCTCGTGGCCGCCGAGCCAGTCGGTCGTAAGCTCGAGGCGCTCGCCGAGCAGGTCGATGTCGAAGCGGAACTGGCGGGTGCGCATGTCCACGCGCTCCTCGCCCTCGGTGAGCAGGTCCATCATGAAGGTCGCAAGTCCGGCATCGCGGAGTATCTGCGCGACGAAGTTGTTGCGCGGCGAGTGTCGCCCGCTGCCGCTGCCGTGCGCGAACAACACGATGCCGCCCGCGCCCTCGGGGATCGCGAGATTCCCGCGCGTCGGCCCCTCGGAAGTGGGGATCTCGACCTCGATCCCTTCAGCGCCCCGTCCTGTCGGGATCATCTGCGTCACCACCTCATCTGCCGCCCGGATCGCCCCGACGGCCGCTCTCTCCGTCCTCGTGTACGTACTTTGCGACCGCCCCGATCTCTCCTGCCTCGAATCACCGCGCGCGGGGCAGGTCTGCCGGGACTGCCCGCGAATACCCTCACGGTCCGCTGCAGCGTCCAGGTGTTGCCCGCACAACGGCTCGTGAGAGGTGCGCAATGAAGTCGCTTGAGATCACCGTCCGTGAGATGAGTTCACTTGACACGCTCCGCCCGGTCAGCGGCGGGGTGCCCATCGCCGAGGGCGCCGCTCCTGTGGGGAGTCACTTCCGACTGGCAAGCCCCGACGGCGCGGATGTGCCGCTGCAGGCGGAGGTACTCGGCCGATGGAAGGACGGCTCGGCGCGCTGGGTGCTGCTCGACTTCCAGTCCGCCCCGCCGGCAGATGGCGAGGCGCAGTACACGCTGACATGGGGAGAGGAGGAGGGCGTGTCGCCGGAGCCCGAACGGGTGGTCTGCGAGGACGACCGCTCGGTCTTCTGCGGCAAGCGGCGCATCACCTTCGGCGAGGGAGGGCTGCTGAGCATCGATGATCGGCTTGACGTGGAGTTGCTGGTCCTCGACGGTGACGCCGGACGGTGTTCGACCGAGGTCACATCGCTGGAGGTGCTCGCGGCGGGGCCGCTGCGCGCGACGATCGAGCTTCGCGGGGATGTGCTGCGCCCCGACGGCGCCCGCTGGTTCAGCTTCCGCCTGGCCTTCTCCATGTACGCGGGTCTCGACTGCCTGCGCTTTGAGCCACTGATCGTGATGGACTGCGATGAGGGCCTCGTGCAGGAGATCGGCGGTCTGTCGCTGGTGATCGTTCCGCGCGATGCCGAGGTGGCCGGGTGGCGCTTCGGAGGCGCAGAGACCGCCGGGGCGGCCACGCGCCTGCACCAACTGTCCGACCGGGACTGTCGGATCGAGGCGAGCGGCGCTACCGTGGAGTGCGGGCGGGCGCCCGGCTGGATGGAGGTGGACCTCGCGGAGGGCGGCTTCGCGTTGGCGATGAGGGACTTCTGGCGGCGATGGCCCGCGGCACTGAGCGCGGACGCGGCGGGTGTCGGCGTCGAGCTTCTGCCCGCCGGACCCGACCCCGCGGACTTCGAGCAGATGGAGCCGTGGTGGAAGTATCAGTACTTCTTCGGCGACGGTCACTACCGCATCCGCACCGGTCAGGCCCGGCGCTGGGAGGTCTGGGTGGCCTTTGACGGCGGTGGCGAGGCGCTCGCGCGGGCGATCGACCGCCCGCTGATCCCCATCGCCGACCCCGCACAGGCGATCGCGACCGGCGTCTGGGATGAGATCATGCCCGCGGGCGAAGAGATGGCGCAGTACGACGAGTGGGCGGAGAAGCTCTTCGAGGCGTTCGAGGGGTCGATCGAGGAGCAGCGCGACTACGGGGCGATGAACTGGGGCGACTGGTACGGCGAGCGGCGCGTCAACTGGGGGAACATGGAGTATGACACGCCCAACCAACTGCTGATCCAGTTCGCTCGGACCGGCGACCCGGAGTACTTCTACGCCGCCGACGCGGCGGCGCGGCACTTCATCGAGGTTGACACGGTGCACCACGTCAACGACGCGCTGTGGGATCACTTCTGTGACACCACGGGCGGGACGAAGCGCGGGGAGCCGGGCGAGGAGCCGGCATTCCCCTACCGCCGCGGGATGATCCACCAGCACACCATCGGCCACGTCAGCGGCCTGGTTGAGGAGACCGAGGTGCGCGAGATATTCCTTGAGCACGAGATCGGAAGGCCGCCCAACCCCTACCTCTGCCTGGGGCCGACGAACCTTGGTCACATCTTCACGCAGGGCTCGGTGCGCCATCACTTCCTCACCGGCGACCGCTTCATCCGCGAGACGGTCGAGATGATCGGCGAGATGCTCGCTCAGCTTGTCGAGGACCGAAGGTATAAGTTCATGGGGACCACGCACTGCGGCCGGGTCACCGGCTGGACGATGCTCGCGCTGGGCGGGGCCTATGAGCTTGGCTGGGATGATCGCTACGTGGGCGCGATGCGCACGCTCGCCGAGGACGCGATGGCCGATCAGGACCCGGTCTGCGGCGGCTGGCTGATCTACCCGATGGCGCCGGACCACTGCATCTGCGAGACCGAGCGGCACACCGGGATGGCGGGCTTCATCACGTCCGTGCTGATCAACGGCCTCTCGCGGTACTACCAGCTCTCCGGCGATGAGCGCCTGCCCGAGAGCATCGACCGGGCGGTGACCTTCCTCGACGTGGACACCTGGTACGAGCAGTGGCGCGGCTGGAGTTACACCTCATGCCCGGGGACGGCGCTGCGCGGGGTCAACCAGCCGGGCGTGACGATGATGGCGCATGTCAACGGCGTCCGCTTCGGGGAGAACCCCGACCACCTGCGGATCCTGCGCATCGCGTGGGAGGAGAAGTTCGGCAAGCTGCTGCAGGTGAACGTCACACAGGGATTCGGGAAGACGTGGACGAGCACGATGTACGGCTGTGCGGAGACGGCGGGGATCCTCGCGCGGAGGGAGTGACGCGGCGGGAACCATCGGTTCGGTGCAGCCGGCCGCCGCCGCACGAGGACTCTCCTCCGCCGGCGTCGTAGTACCTCCCCGGAGGTGGTTGGCGTGAGCGGAGATGACCGGTTCGTAATCATCGGCGGGGGCCCGGCGGGGATCGCCGCCGCGATCACAGCGATCAACGCCGGCTTCCCTGCCGGGCGCATCACGCTCTTTGAGAAGGGCCGGCGGCATGACTCGAGCCGCACCGCGGGCTTCGGCGGCGCGGGCGCCAACTCCGACGGCAAGCTGGTGCTCGAGAGTGTGATCGGCGGCGAACTGACCACATGGCTCGGCGACCGCATGGCACAGCTGCTTGAGGACGTGCTCGACCTCTACCTTGACTTCGTCGAGGCGGATGAGCGCGCGCAGTACGAGCAGATGCGCGGGCGTTTCCGCGACCCCGGTGCCGGCGCGGAGATCCAGCGGGCCTGCATCCGCGCGGGGCTTGAGTACATCCCCGCCGACATCATCCCGCTGGGCACGACCACCTGCCGCAGTGTCGTGGACGCGTGGTATGACTACCTCGTCGAGCGGGGCGCGGAGGTGCTGCTGGAGACGCGGGTGGCGGGCTTTGCCGGGGCCGACGGCGGCTGGACCGTGAGCCTGGAGGGCGGCTCACAGGCGCGGGCGCGCTGGCTGTTGGCCGCCCCGGGGCGCAGCGGCCACGACTTCCTCGTGCAGGCGCTCGGGAACAACGAGATCGCGACGATCAACGGGCCCATCGACGTGGGCGTCCGCGTGGAGACCAACGCCGAGCTTACCCGACCGCTCACCGACGCCACGTGGGAGTTCAAGCTCCGCGGCATCCTCGAGGGCGATCGCGTCAGGACATTCTGCGTCTGCCCGGAGGGATCGGTGCTCGTGGAGCACTACGACTCGGATCTGATCGCGGTCAACGGCCAGACGCTGCCCGAGAGCCCGACGGGACGCACGAACTTCGCGGTGCTGCACACGATCGACCTCGACGACCCCTGCGACAGCCCCACGCAGTTCGCACAGGCGTACATCCGCACCGTCAATATCCTCGGGGCGCGCAACCCGATCGTGCAGACGTGGCCGAAGTTCGAGGCAGGCCGCCGCTCCCGCGAGAGCGACCTGCGCAAGTCATTCACCGAGCCGACGCTGAAGCGCGCGCTGCCCGGTGATATCCGCCTGGCCCTCAACGCCCGGTCCTGCCGCGTGATCGAGGCGTTCATGCGGTCACTCGACAGCCCCGGCCTGCTCGAGGGGCTCTGCAGCAACCGCACGCTGTTGTACGCGCCGGAGGCGAAGTTCTACACGGTGCGGCCCGCCGAACTGAGCGAGCACCTCGAATCGGAGCGGGCGAACCTCTTCTTCGCGGGAGACGGCTCGGGGATCACGCGCGGGCTGGTGCAGGCGTCGGCAAGTGGGATCGTGGTCGGCCGGGAGGTTGCGCGACGGGCGGGGTAGGCGAACGCAGGGCGGGCCCGTGAAGGACCCGCCCTGCATACATGATCCTGCGCTGCCTACTGCTCGCCGCCCTCGGCGGGCACCTCCGGCTGGGCAGTGACCGCCTCTGTGTTCTCCTGCACCTGCTGGTAACGCTGGCTGTCGCGGTAGCGCTTCAGTTCGGTGAGCAGCGTGTCGAGCCGGGAGATGAGCTGATCGAGCACATCATCGCCGACGATCGCCTCATAGACCTCGAACTCGCCCATCCCGACCCCGTAGTCCGAGCCCCAGTTGCTGGTGATCTCAAGCTTGATCCACTGCGCCTCGACCGGGGTGAAGTCGAAGGTCTGCTTGATCCCCTGCCGGACCACCACGTAGCTGCCGACGGTCCTGTAAGGGCCGTCGGCGCCCTCGGTGGAGACAGAGATGCGGATGTTCTTCACCCAGCGACCCAGCCACTCCGGATCGTCGGTCGTGGGATCGACCACCACGCGGCTGATCAGCCGCTGCTCGGGGATCTTGAAGATAACCCACGCGGGGTTGTCGGGCGTCGGCACGCCCTGGCTGGCCCAGCCGTAGGAGTCCTCCGGGGTGTGTGAGCCGACCACGTGCTTGCCGTCGATAAGGTTGGTGACCGCCCACTGAGGGATCGGTTGCCCGTTCTCGTCAACGGCCTGGCTGGAGAACTTGACGATCTCCCCACCGTTCTCACGAGCCACGAGGTTCTTCGTCCCGGCGACCGTGGGGGCTGCGAACGCGGTGCCGCAGGCGACAAGCGCGGCCGCGGCCACGATCAGAATTGTCCGCTTGAGATTACGCATGCACTATCACTCCTGCTCATCACGCCGGATCGCGCCCACCTACTGCGGCGACGCCCCGTTCTCAGGGACCGGCATTGTCTCGCTGAATACGACCTGCCCGTTGTGATGCACCTCGATGGTCACCGTGCCCTGTGCTCGGATCGGGACCGTCTCGGTCTGTCCCGGCTGCATGGCGCCGCCCGAGAGCTGCTGGGTCAGGGTGTTGCCACTCTCGTCGCGCCATCGCACGTCGATGCTCTGATCGGGCGCCTGGCCCTTGGCGACCACCGTCACCTCGAAGCGTCGGAGCCTCGGATCCTCCGGCCGGTAGCTCCTGTCCTCACTCACGTCAACATAAGGATCGCTCGGCGGCGGCGGCGGGGTCTCTTGATCTTCGACAGACTCGTCGGGCGCAGGTTCCGCGGGTCTGGTGTCTCGCGCATCATCGGCGTCCTCCGGCTCGTCCTCCTCGGGCCCCTTCGAGAGCGACAGGTTGACGGCGGTTCCCTCATCGACACGCGTTCCCGGCCTCGGCTGCTGATCGTAGACGATCCCCGCCGGCTCGGTGGCGTGGAAGAACTCTTCAACCCTCCCCAGGGTCAGGCCGGCCGCCTCCAGCAGTGACTGCGCCCGGTCGAGCCTGGTCCCGGTCACATCGGGCACGGAGACATCCTCTCTGCCCATGTTCACGACAAGATCAACGGTCGAGCCCTCCTGCACCCTCATCCCGGCCTCAGGCGACTGGCGGATGACGCGGCCGACCGGCTGATTGTCGAGCTGCTCCTGCGAGATGTCCCCGACGAAGAGACCACGCTCCTCGATCTCCTCGCGGGCCTGCTGCTGCGTGAGACCGATGAGGTTCGGCACTGCCACCACCGCCGGCTCACTGTGCGGGTAGAACGCCGCCCGCATCAGCCAGACGACCGCGACGATGACCAGCAGAGCGAGCAACCCTACCCCTACGCCGACGAGCGCGGCCCGCGCGGTGTTCTCCTCGGGCTCCTCCCGCCGGTGTACCGGCCGCGACGGCGCCTGCGGCGGCTCGTCGTAGTCCGCCGACGGCGGCACCGCCACCGACCGGCGCGGCTCCCGCGACGCGCTCGGAGCGGCCGAGCGCGGGAGCTGCATGGTCGCATCGAGGGTCGGCTGCATCACGCCGGTCTGGTCGAGGTCCATGCCGCGTTCGAGTTTCTCAACGTCGGCCCTCATCTCGTCGGCCGACCGGTAGCGGCGCTGCGGGTCCCTCGACATCGCCTTCATGATCACGAACTCGGCGGCGGGCGGGACGTCCGGGTTGATCGAGCGCGGCGACGGGGGTGTCTCCCGCAGATGCTGCGCGGCGATGTCCGCGGCCGTCTCCCCGCCAAACGGCAGCCGGCCGGTCATCGCCTCGTAGAGCGTCACGCCGAGTGAGTAGATGTCCGACAGCGGCCCGGCGGGCGCGCCCTGCGCCTGCTCGGGGGAGATGTAATGCGCCGAGCCGAGGACCTTCCCGTCCTCGGTGAGTCCGGCCTCGCCCGCGGCGGCCGCGATCCCAAAGTCCGAGAGCTTGGCCCGGCCGTCATCGGTAAAAAGCACGTTCGCGGGCTTGACGTCGCGATGCACGATCCCCTGCCGATGCGCGTGCGAGAGCGCCTCACACGCCGCGGTGCCGACTTCAACGACCTTGTCGAGAGGAAGTGGCGCGTACCTCTTGATGATCTCCTTGAGGTTCAGCTCAGGCAGGTACTCCATTACGATGTAGTACCTGCCCTGGTCGACACCGGTGTCGTATATCTGAACGATGTTCGGGTGGTTGAGCTTCGCCGCGGCATGTGCCTCGCGCCGGAACCGGGCGACCACATCCTCGCGATCGCTCAACTCCGGACGCAGAATCTTGATCGCGACCCGCCGGTCGAGGGTCTCATCGGTTCCGCGGTAGACAAGCGCCATCCCGCCCTCACCGATCAGGTGATCGACGCGGTACCGGTCAGCTATCAGGCTACCCTCCACTGATCTCTCACCTCGAATCGCGTAATTGCTGTGTGCATTGACACATCATTGCTCGTCTGCCCCCGGTCGGTCACGCCCGGCCCTGCGCCGCTCAGTTCGCCGCGCGGCTGCCGAGCAGATGCACCATCATCTCTCGTACGATCGGCCCCGCCGCCTCCGAGCCCGCGCCCGCATTCTCCACCACCGCCACCACGACCACCCGCGGACTCTCCGCCGGGGCGAAGGCCGTGAACCACGAGTGCGCCCGACCGTGCGGGTTCTCCGCCGAACCGGTCTTCCCGGCCACCTCCACACCGCGGAGCTGCGCCACGCCGCCGGTTCCCTCTTCCACGACCGTCACCATCATCCCTGCCACCGACCGGGCCGTCTCGGGGCTGAAGGCACTGCCCTCCTCCCGAGTCCGGGCCGCGCGTATCACGCGCCCGGAGGATGAGACGACCCGCTCGATCAGGTAGGGCTCAAGCACCTTCCCGCCATTCGCGACCGCCAGCGTCATGCGGGCGATCGCGAAGGGGGTCACCTGCGTCTTCCCCTGCCCGAATGCGCTCTCGGCGAGAAGCACCTCGCGGCTCTCACCGGTGAAGTCGCCGATCGTGCCGCGCGACGAGGGCAGCGGGACCGCCGCTCTCTCGAGCAGCCGGGAGCGGTCCACGTAGTCCACGAACTCATCCGCCGTAAGGTAGCGCCCGAGCTTCGCGAAGGTCGTGTTGCACGACACCGCCATCGCCTCATCGAGCGTCACCGTCCCGTGTGCCCGCGGGCAGGTGATCTTCGCGCCATCGATCTGGTACGTCCCGTCACAGTCGAACTCCGTGCCACGCTCCACTCGGCCGAGGTCCAGCACCGCCGCCGCCGTGAGCACCTTCATGACCGATCCGGGCGGATACACGCCCTGCAGCGCCCGGTTGATCTCCGGCTTTCCGGGGTCCTCCTGGAACATCTGGTAGTCCCAGCGGCTCGCCAGCACCTTCGCCGGATCATACGTGGGCGCGCTGGCGATCGTCAGGACCGCCCCGGTCCGCGCGTCGAGAGCAACGACGGCCCCACGCTGCCCTCGCAGCAGCCTTGCGGCGAGTCGCTGGGCGTCGAGGTCCACGGTCAGGACCACGTGGTTGCCGTGCATCGGCCCCTCCGTGAACTCCGCCCAGGGGCTCTCGTACTGCCCTATCCCCAGCAGCGCATCGCGCAGGCTCTTCTGCACCCCGCTGGCCTCATTGTACCCGGTGATGTGCGCCGCGACCTCGCCGGCGGGGTAGGTCCGCTGCCACTTCGCGTCGTCGGTTGTGCTGCCCAGCAGTGTCTGGCCGGTAAGATCGCGCACCTCGCCGGGCTCAATGTTGGCGAGCCGGTCGCGCGCCCGAGTGTTGTACTGGCTGGCGCGCAACTCAGGCGCCTTGATGACCTGCCAGTAGCCGAGGAAGACGCACAGCAGCGCGAACCCGATCGCCGGGATCATCGCCACGCGCCGGATGTTGCGAGCAGTCTCCCGCGCGCTCCTCATTGCTCGCTCCCGTGCGGCATGCAGTCACGTGAGACGGCCATCAGGAGCGCAAGCGAGATGAAATTGACGATCACCGACGTCCCCCCGTAGCTCATGAACGGCAGCGTGATGCCGGTCAGGGGTATCAGCTTCGTTACCCCGCCGATGATCACGAGCGTCTGCAGGGAGAAGACGACGGCCAGCCCCGCCGCGAGCAGCGCCCCGAAGCTGTCGGTGGACTGCCACGCGATGGAGAACGAGCGGTGCGCCGCGAGGGCGAAGAGCAGGACGATCGCGATGGCGCCGGCGAGGCCCATCTGCTGGGCCGCGACCGCGAAGATCAGGTCGGTGGTGGCCGCCGGGATGGTCGTGCCGCCGCCGGTCGCGAAGCCGGTGCCGACAAGCCCGCCCTCGGCCAGAGCGAAGAGCGCCTGCAGGATCTGATAGCCGCGGTCGGTCGGCTCCAGCCACGGGTTCGCCCACATGTCAAAACGCGTCGTCACGTGCGGGAATGAGAAGTACGCCGCGACACCGCCGCCCACGAAGAGAACCAGCGCGATCAACGAGTACGCCTTGCGGCCGGTCGCCGTGTATGTCATCGCCACGAAAAGCCCGAAGAAGAGCACCGCCGCGCCGAGGTCGCGCTGACCCACGAAGATCGCGAGGGCGAAGAGGACCATCAGGATCAGCGGCGCGATGTGCCGCAGACGCGGCATCTGAAAGCCCGCGACCTGGTGTGTGTCCTCGCGGAGCAGCTCGCGCCGCTCGGCGATATACCCGGCGAGGAAGATACACATGAGCACCTTCACCAGTTCGGTCGGCTGGAAGGTGAAGAGCCCTCCGACATCCATCCACAGCCGCGCCCCGCCCTTCTCCACCCCGAACGCGAGAGTCAGGCCGACCAGCAGCAGCGCCAGCACGCCGGCGGTGTACTTCAGGCGCGCGAGGTCGCGCACATCCTCGATGAGGTAGTACACCGCGACCATGATGCCTGAGCCGGTGATCATCCAGACAAGCTGGCGGGAGGCCTCGCGGTCGTTGAGCTGCCACAGCATCAGAAAGCCCAGACCGCCCAGCACCGCGACGATCGGCAGCAGCCAGCGATCGCGCCTCGGGTCGGCGAGGTCGAGCATCATCGCGCCTGCGATGATCGCGCCCACCACCGCCAGCGCCCGGGCGGCCTGAAGGATGGGGAAGTTCATCCCCAGGCATACCAGTGCACCCCCGCCACCCACGATGAGGGCGGCGAAAAGCAGCAGCAGCAGTTCGGTGCGCCGATGTTCTCGGATTGCCGTCACCTCAGGAGGCATGGCGCAGGGGTGCGTTCAGGACGTCGCCTGTGCCGATCACGGCCGTTACGAGCCTGCATGGTACTCAAGGACGGTGTTCCCCAGCGCGACCCGATCCCCGTCGGCGAGCTCTACCTCGCCCTCGACCCTCTCACCGTTGACGAAGGTTCCGTTGGTGCTGCCGCGGTCAACCAGGATCCGGCGCCCGTCTCGAAGGCACACCAGCGCGTGGCGGCTGGAGATGAAGCGGTCGGTGACCTGCAGTGAGTTCTCCTCGGAGCGGCCGATCGTCACGGCCGCGCTCAGCCCGATCGTCTTCCCCGCCTCGAGCCTGTCGTCGTCGCTCTCGATGACCAGCAGATGCGGAGCGGTCGCCTGCCGGGGAGCGGGCGGCTCCGCTATCACGGGCTCGGACGGCGCGGGCTCGGACGGCGACACCGCCGACACCTCGACCGGGCCCCGCGCCTCGCCGAGCAGGTCGATCCGCGATGCCCTCCGGGGCGGGGGCGCAGGCGCTGCGGCGACGACCGGCTCGGCCGCGGGCGTCTGCGCAGGCTCGGGGGGCGGTTCGGGCGAAGGACGCTCAGCCTTTGGCTGAGCGGGAGGCTGAGGGCGGGGAGCCACGCGCGGGCTCCTCACGCGACGCGCGGGGGCGGCGTAGGACACCTCGCGCGCGCGCCTGGACTCAGCCGCGAGCTGGCTGATGATTCCACGGAAGACCACCAGCACGAACGCGTAGAGTGCGACAATGATCGCGTACTTGCCGATGGTCAGAATGATAGTCAGGTCCAACGGAACACCTCCCGCGCCACCCGTTGGCGCGACCGACCCGGCCCGGCCCGGCTCCCGCAACCGCCGCCCTACCACCCCGGCCTGCGGAAGCGCATCTGCACCAGGCCCACCTCGATCAGATCATCGTCGGCGAGCAATACCTCATCGATCTCCGTCGAGTTCACGAACGTCCCGTTACTGCTGCCGAGGTCGCGCAGCACGTATCCCCGATAGGTCCACTCGATCTGCGCGTGACGCCGTGAGACCGCGGCTTCATTGAGCACGATCTCACAGCCCGGGTCGCGGCCGATCACCGCACTGTCTCCCACCTCGAAGCTCCCGCCGCCGGGCTGGCCGGCGATCACCTGCAGCCTCGCGCCGGGCGCCTCCTCGTCGAGCGTGTGCTCGACGGCGACGCGGCCGTTGCGGCCCCCGCCCTCGATGCTCACGCGCACCCGGTCGCCGAATGCCCAGCCCTGCTCGTACGCGTAATCCTCGAGCGAGTGAGCGATCTGCTCACCGATCTCCCCGGCCAGCTCCCCGAAATGCGCGAGGTCACCCTCGCCCAGCCGCACGGTGTAGCGGTTGGGTGCGTAGGGCACCTCCATCCCGAGCAGCCGGTTCTCGGACATCTCGGTCTGCAGCCGGCGGGCGATCTCCAGCGGATGCACGCCGCCGCCGTCAAGCCGCGCGAGGCCGCCGTCGATCACCGATGCGAGTCCGTCCTCGAGCCGCCTGAGGAATGCCACGCCGACCGCCTCCCGACGCTCCCGGTGATTATAACAAAGCCACGCCGCCGCCGCCACCGACCGCGGTGCGTCGTCGGCACCGGTGGCTTCGGCTACCCCCCGCCGGCGAAGGCCTCCACCGCCCCGGCAACCCGCGCACCAAGCTCGCGCGTCTGCCGGGCATCAACCGACGGGAAACACGCGCGCACCGACCACTCTCCCGCGCCGAACGCCTCGCCGGGGGTGACGATGACCTTCCACTCGCGCGCCAGATACGTCATGAACTCCCAGAAATCTCGACTCTCCAGCGCCGCCCCAAGTTCCCTCCCGCCGCGCACTCGCGCGACCTCGGAGAGGTCAATGATCGTCGCGTAGCGGCTGCTGGGGCCGTCGGCCCACGCGGGCTGAGGCAGCCCGAGGCCTTCGTAAAGGCCCGCCACGCGCTCGGCCAGCACGCCACGCACCCAGTCGAAGTAACGCTCGCTCTCCGGGTCGATCAGGTCGTACGCCGCGCAGAGGCAGATGAGCGCCTGCAGCGGGGTCGCGAGGCCGCTCATGTGCGTGAAGCTCACACCGCGACTGTCCGCGATCACTCGCTCGATCAGGTCGAGGTCGCGGGGAACCATCGCGCGGCGGCGGTAGCGCTCGTCGGCGCGGCCGCTGTCATCGGCCCCCAACCCCGCCAGCGCCCTCTGTCCCGCGCCATCGGGGTGCATCAGCACCATCCCGAGCCGCATCCCGGCCAGGCCGAAGTCCTTGGAGACGGAGTAGACGCCGATGGTGTTGTGTGGCAGACGCGCGATCTCCGTCTCGACGGGCTCATCAAGAAAGTGCGCGTACACATAGTCGGCGATGATGAGCAGGTCGGGATTCGCTGCCACGGCCCCGTCGAGTGCATCGAGGCTCGCCGGGTCGGTCGTGACCGGGACGGGGTTGCCCGGCGAGACGATGATCGCGAGCCGGATCGACGGATCGGTGAGCTTCTCAAGCTCCTCGGATCGCGCGGCCCAGCCGGCGTCGGGGTCGCGGCGGATCGGCACGACCTCGCAGCCAAGCTGGCACTCGACGAGGTCGCGCAGCGGCTCGTAGGTCGGCCACCACATCGCGACGCGATCGCCGGGCCGGATGATGCGGTTGCGCGCCAGGGTGGACGCGACCACGGCAATCCCGGTGGTCGCGCCCTCGCAGCCGATGACGTCGAACTGCCCGGCGAGGTTCGCGTCGCCGGAGAACAGGATGTGGGCGAGGTAGCGGGTGACGATCGGTTGGACGAAATCGAGGGTCGGCGGGTTGGCGTAGGCTCGGCCGGCCACGGCCTCGGCAAACTGGTGAATGATGCGGTCGCGCGAGCGGCCTGCGAGGACGTCGTCGGCCAGCCAGTCCCATGTCGCAGCCAGCAACTCACAGCCTTCACGCACGCCCTCGGGCGCGCCGGCCATCTCGGCGACGAACTCCGCGAAGCGCCGAGCGTGCGGCGCTCCGGGGTCGAGCGCAAGGGCTACCTCTCCGTCATCGGGAGGCGTCTCCGGCGCCCACGCGGCGTAGAGGCCCAGGGCATGCCAGGCGTTGAGCACTCGCCGAAGCTGCCAGTTCGCGGCTCCGCGCGACGCGTCGAGCAGTCTCAGATCATCGCGCCGCGACTGCGCCGCATGCTCCAGCAGCAGGTCGCGCAGCAGGAAGGGGCTTTTGTCGGCAACACTCAGATCCACCCGGATGGCCTCCGATGCTTCTTCACGTGCGTCTCGCTGCGAAGCTCAAGTGTAGCGGCTCACACCGCGGCGGTCAACTGCGGCGCGCGGCACGGGGCTGACCGACTTGTGTAGGTTGCTGGCACCAGGGGCTCACGTGGGCCTCACCCCCCGGCTGTCTCTCCCTGGACGCATACACAACATGCGTCCAGGGAGAGGGGCAGAACACAACTGTGAGTGGAGATGCGAAAGAGCTATCGCAGGTCGCAACGTGGACGCATTCCCCCGAACGTTGTCTGTGAGGGCGGTGGAGGTCGCTGTTGCGTCACCCACGTAATCTGGGCGACCCGCGCGGGACTCGCGGTTGCAGCCGGAGCCGCGACGTGCCGCACGCAGAACGACCCTCCGGTCGAGGGTGTCTGGAGTCAGGGGTCTGAGTCACCGAAGGCGAAGGAGACCGCCACCTCCACGCCGAACTCCGGGGTGTGCGACCGACTATCCGCAAGCCGCGTCAGATCGAATCATGGGAGCGAACGATCATGACTGAGCATCCGAAGGTCGTGTTCATGAATCAGAACCCGTCAGCGCTTGAGTGGTTCTACCGGGGGCCCTCGAAGAAGCGGGCGGAGGAACTGGGCTGGGACATCCGCCTTAATGACACCGGCGGGCCGCTCGATCCCGAGCAGTGGGCGGAGATGGTGGCGGACGCCGACGCGATCATGACCACGTGGGGCTCGCCGCCCGTCGATGAGACGATTCTCGCGAAGAACGACAAACTGCAGATCATCGCGCACGTAGGCGGCTCGGTGGCCGCCTGTGTTCCGGACTCGGTGTTCGAGCGCGGGATTCGGGTGAGCACCGCGAACCCTCTGATGGCTCGGACGGTGGCGGAGCACTGCATCATGCTGCTGCTGATGGGCCTGAGACGGGCGCATGATCATATCAAGCTGGGTACGCGCTCCGAGACAATGAATCACTTCAAGGACTGGAAGGTGCGGGTGCCTCAGGACTGCGTCATCGGGATCTGGGGGTTTGGCGACATCGCCTCGTACGTGGTGGATCTGCTGGGGCCCTTCGAGCCGAAGGAGATCCTCGTTGTCAGCAGCCACCTGCCGGAGGAGGAGGCCGCCGAGCGAGGGATGGAGCTCGTGGAGTTCGACGATCTCTTCGAGCGCGCGGACGTGGTCTTCACACTGGCGGGGATGACCGTCGCGAACACCGGGCGTGTCGGCCCGGAGCAGCTCGGGGCGATGAAGAGCGGCTCGATCATCATCAACGTCGGTCGGGCGCCGCTGATCCAGCCCGACGCGCTGCTCGCGGAGCTGCAGAAGGGTCGGATCATGGCGGTGCTTGACGTCTTCGAGAAGGAGCCGCTGCCCGACGAGGACCCGCTCAACGAGCTGCACAACGTGATCCTCAGCCCGCACTACGCCGGCACGGGGCGAGACGCGCACTACATGGCGGCGATGCTCGATGAGATCGAGCGGCTGATCAAGGGCGAGGAGCTTCAGTACGAGGTGCGCGCATCGCGGGCGCGGCAGATGACGGACATGGGCGCGGTTCGCGAGGCGCAGAAGAAGCAGTAGGTGCCACCCGTCGCGGACACGGGGCGGGCGGGGCGCAGCCGAGGAGTTGACAGGCTCCGCCCGCCTCGCGCACGTTTGCGGATCGGACGCATCGGGAGAAGATGGCAGGCGCGGCCTGCCCCACAGGAACCAGGCGGGAGCGATTGAGATGCCTGACACAAAGCTGAAGATCGGATGGGCGCAGGCGGACATCACGCCTGAGGAGACGGTGTCGATCGCCGGGCAGTTCCACGCACGGGTCTCGGAGGGCGTGCTTGACCCGATCACCGCGACGGTGCTGGTCCTCGAGCAAGCGGACGAGCACGTGGTGCTTATAAGCTGCGACCTCGTCGCGGTCGGCGAGGCGTTGCGGGAGGCGGTCGGAGAGCGGCTGGAGGGCCCGAGCGCCGATGCGCTGGTGATGAACGCCACGCACACACACACGGCGCCGGATACGCGCGCTGAGACGCGTCGGCCGGGGGTGAGCCACTACGGCGTGGAGCTTCCGGTGATGGAGGTCGCCGACTACGTGGAGTTCGCCGCGGAGCGGATCGCGGGCGCTGTGAACGACGCGTGGGCGGGGCGTGCGGAGGGGGCGATCGCGTTCGGCCTCGGGCAGGCCGTCGTCGGCCGCAACCGCCGCTGGGTGGACATCCACGGGAAGTCCACGATGTACGGTGACACGAACACGCCGGAGTTCAGCCACATCGAGGGCTACGAGGATCACTCGGCCAACGTGCTCGCGACCTATGACGCGGAGGGGGAGCTGACGGGCGTGGTCGTCAACGTGCCCTGCCCGTCACAGGAGACGGAGGGCCTCTACGAGCTGAGCGCCGATTTCTGGCGTGAGACGCGCGAGGAGCTGCGTTGCCGCCTCGGCGAGGGGCTCTACGTTCTGCCACAGGCCTCGGCGGCGGGTGACCAGTCGCCGCATCTGATCTGGGGCAGGCGCGAGCATGAGCGGATGCTGCAGCTCAAGGGCCGGACCTCGCGGGAGGAGATCGGCCGACGGATCGCGGATGCGGTGGAGGAGGTGCTCGGCTGGCTCGGCGGCACCGAAGATGCCTCACCGGTGCTGCGGCACGAGGTCATCGAGCTGGAACTGCCGCTGCGGACGTTGGGCGAGGAGGATGTGCGGCGGGCGGACGAGGAGGCGGAGCCGTGGCGGGAGGAGTACGAGGCCGAGCTGCGCCGGCTGGAGGAGAACCCGGAGGCGCGGGAGGAGCCGCGGTGGTACGTGCCGGTGACGAAGGCGTGGCGCAAGGTGCAGTGGAATATGCGCGTGCGGGAGCGTTTCGAGCAGCAGCAGACGGATCCGCACAAGAGCGTGACCCTGCATGTGATCAGGCTCGGTGATGTAGCGATCGCGACGAACCCCTTTGAGTACTACCTCGACTTCGGCGTGTTCATCAAGGCGCGCAGTCCGGCGGTGCAGACGTTCCTGGTGCAGCTCACCGGTCCCGGGAGCTACG
>JBMNNW010000007.1:0-86082 GCA_050942735.1 Armatimonadota bacterium | reverse complement strand
CAAAGGCGTGGCCGGGAAGCGGTCGTTGTCGTTGTAGGGCGGGGACCTGTGCCCCGCCTGCCGTTTGTCGTTGCCGTGGTCTGCCGTTTGTCGTCCGTCCCCTCAGCACACCCGCTCGACCAGCGCCTGGACGCTGATGCGCGGGATGCCGTGTTTCTCCGCGAACTGTGCGACCTCCTCGCCGCGAGCCATGTGGCCCTCCTCGTTCATCAGCTCGCAGATCGCCACCACCGGCTGCAGGCCGGCCAGCCGCGCCAGCGCTATCGCGCCCTCGGTGTGGCCCTCGCGGTCGAGCAGGCAGCCGGGCATGCACTCCAGCGGGAAGACGTGGCCCGGCCGGGAGAAGTCCTCCGGCCGCGAGTTCGGGTCGGCGAGCCTGTTGAGCGTGATGGCGCGGTCGAACGCCGACGCGCCGGTCGTGGTGCCCTCGACGGCGTCCACCGGCTCGGTGAAGCGCGGGGCGTTCGCGACGGTGTACCGCGGCTGCAGTAGCGGGATATCCAGCCGCCGGAGGATCTCGGGCGCCACCGCGACGGTGATCAGCCCGCGGGCATGGACGGCCAGCCAGTTGACGGACTCCCCTGTGGCAAGCTCTCCCGCCAGCAGAATATCCGCCTCGTTCTCGCGCTCAGGATGGTCTTCAAGTGCCACGTGGCCCCCTGAGCGCAGGACCTCGATGGCCTCTTCGATCGTAGACATATCTTCGTTGATGCTCCAGACGTATTCAACGCCGCATAGGCGGCTTGTTGTCGTTGTGCCGGCGGTTGGGTGGCGGGACAGCTCCCGCCGGTTGCCCCGGTCTTCCGTTCGGGTTCCGGGCGGTGCATCCGGGTGCGCCGCGACGAGCGTTTGGCCCCGGCCCCGCGGTGTATCTCCCACGGCATTACAGTTGCAGCAGCTCGGCCTCCATCTCCTCAAGGTCGACGATGGCGTACCTGCCGTCCTTGAGCGAGCCGGGGTTGACCACCAGGGTCTGCGCGATCGTCTCCTGCCCCTGCGCGTCATGGGCGTGGCCGCAGACCGCGAGCTTCGGGCGGAAGGTGTTGATCAGCTCATTGACCACCTGCGAGCCCTTGTGCCCGCCGTTGTCGCGGTCCACGACTTCCCCGATCGGCGGGGTATGCAGCACCATGATTCGGGGGGCATCGACGAACTCGAGCAGCCGAAGCTGGTGCAGCGCCTCCCAGCGCGGGTACTGCAGGACGAGGAACTCGTGGCGATCGACCTCGGTGATCTGCCCGCCGAGGCCGGAGATGACGTAGTCGCCGTGGCGGGCCAGTGAGCGGTGCACGACCTCCATCGGCGAGTTTCCGCCCTCCTCGGTGAGCGAGCAGGTGAGGTAGCGGCCCTCGGGCGCGTCCATGTTCCCCGGTACGCCGTAGATCGGGAAGGGGGACGGTCGCAGGCAGCCGTAGAACTCCGCGTAGAGCGCGTAGTCCTCCGCTCGCTCTTTCGCGACCTCGGGCTTGCACAGATCGGCCTCGCGGCCCTCCTCCTTCGCGGCGAGGAATTCGCTGCCCCGGGCGCTGCCCCTGACGACATCGCCGCAGAACAGGCCGAGGTCGCAGTCCATCCTCGGCGCCAGGCGCATCAGATGCCGGACTGCGTCCATCTTGCCGTGTACGTCACTGAATACGAGCGCTTTCATCCCCGATCACTCCCCGGGCGGAATTGCGGCTGAACTCTCTTGCTCATCGTCTGACTGCACGGCCCCCGGCAGGACCGTCTCCCGTCGGCGCCGCCTGCGCACGGCGAGATTCACGCCGGTCAGCGTGACGCCGATGCCCACGATCTGCAGCACCGAGGGCACCTCTTTGAGCAGCAGGAATGCCAGCACGGTCGCGACCAGGGGCACACAGTACTGAAAGAGCACGGTGCGGGATGCGCCGATGGTCTGTACGCCCCGGAACCATACCACAAAAGCGTAGACCCCTGCCAGCAGGGAGAAGTGCAGCAGGCAGCCCCAGGTGATGAGACTGACGTTCGACCAGTCCACCTGCATTGCCGCGGGCGCGCCCAGCGGGATCAGCACCACCGCGCCGAGCGTGTGGATCCACGCGGTGACCTTCAGGGGCGAGTAGTGCTTCAGCAGCGGCTTGGAGAAGACCGCGTAGCTGGCCCAGAGTATTCCGGCAAGCACCATGATTGCGACGCCGAAGGTGTGGTGCTCCGGTGCGGCGGTTGAGTCGAGGCCGCCGAGGACGACGGCGGCGATGCCGACGAAGCCGATGATCGTGCCGACGGCCTGGCGGACCGTCAGCTTCTCCCAGCCCAGCACGTGGTTGATCAGCGCGGCCCAGATCGGCGCGGTCGAGATCAACAGCGCCCCCTCGGCGGCGAGTGTGTAGAAGACGCCGGCGGAGAATGTCCCCTGGTAGATGACCACGGTGACGAAGGCGAAGCCCACGAGGTAGCGCCAGTGCTCGCGTCGGATGGTCAGGTCCCGCTCGATGATCCACAGGGTGAGCATCAGCGCGACGACCATCAGCGCGTAGCGCGCCGAGAGCATCCCGTAGACGCCCGCGAGGGGGCCGGCCACGCCGAAGGTCTGCTTGAGTATCTTCAGCGAGATGAAGTTGAAGCCCCAGGTCAGCGGGACGGTGGCAAGCAGCACCCACATCCATGGGGACGGGGAGGTCTGCTCGACGGGCCGCTGCTGGCCCTCGGGGAATGGCTCTGACATGTCGCTACGCCGCTCCTCCGCGCGTCTGCTCCGCGAACGTTGATTATACGCGGGCGGCGCGCGGGGAGTCAACGTGCGGCGGCGCCGAAGGGGCTGACCGTATTGTGTAGGTTGCCGGCGCCACGGACTCACGTCGGCCTCCCCCCGACCCGCTCGCTGCGCTCGGGGTTGGCACCTCCCCCTGGACGCATACACGACATGCGTCGGGCAGGAGCGGGGAGGACACAACCGTGAGTGGAGATGCGAAATGGCTTTGACACGTCGGAACGTGGACTCATTCCCACTCCCGCCGGAGTTCGCGCAGCGAACTCACAGGGAGGGGGTGCCCGAAGGTTGTCTCTGAGGGCGGGGGAGGTCGTCGTTGCCGTCACCCACATGATCTGGTCGCACCCGGCGCCGAACGGGGCGGCGGGGGTATGCGGCTGCCAATGAGCGCTTTCGCGAATTCTCCGGCCCCCCGGGAGCCCGTCGCCTTGACCCGACCATGCCCTGCGCGTACAATCCACTCCGTACACCACAAAGCACCCGGAGGACACCCGATGACTCCACGCGAGCGCGTTCTTGCAGCACTGAGCCACTCCGAGCCCGACCGCGTTCCCTTCGACCTCGGAACCACCTTCGTCACCGGCATCCACCGCATCGCCTACGATAATCTGACCGAGGCGATGGGTATGGTCGGTCTCGACGAGAAGCCGCTGCTCGATCCGTTCCAGCAGCTCGCGATGCCGCACGAGCAGGTGCTCCGCGAGCTGGGCGTGGATACCCGCAGCGTCTACCTTAAGCTCCCCGGGCGCGCGCTGGAGAATCCGAGCGAGGATGACAGGTACTTCTACTCACTCGACTCGTGGGGCCTGCGGCGGCGGATGCCCAAAGACGGCGGGCTCTACTACGACATGTTCGAGCACCCGCTCGCGGGCATGGAGAGCGTCGAGGAGATCGACGCCTACGACTGGCCGGACCCGCTCGCGGGGCTCGACCTCGACGCGATCGAGGCCGCCTGCCGGGATATCAAGGCATCGGGCGATTACCCGATCATCGTCGGCGGCTTCGGCTCGGGGATGCTGGAGCTGGTGTTGTGGCTGCAGGGATATGACCAGGGGTACATGAATCTTATCGTGAACAAGCCCGTGACCGAGGCGATTCTCGAGCACGTGGTGGAGCTGAAGGTGAGGTATGCGGAGGCGGTGCTCGAGCGCGTCGGTCCGTGGGTGGACGTGTTCTACAACGGCGACGACCTCGGGTTGCAGGAGGGGCCGATGATTCGGCGGGAGTGGTTCGGCGAGCTGCTCGCCCCGCGCTACGTGACCTACCACGAGGCGATCAAGGGCGCGGCGCCGCAGGCGCGCGTGTTCTTTCACACCTGCGGCTCGGTGGTCGATCTGCTGCCCGACCTGATCGAGACGGGCATCGACATCCTCAACCCGGTGCAGGTGAACGCGGCGGGGATGGGAGACACCGCGCTGCTCAAGGAGCGCTTCGGCGACGCGGTGACGTTCTGGGGCGCGATCGACACGCAGCAGGTGATGCCGGGCGGGAGCCCGCAGGATGTCAGGGACGAGGTGCGGCGGCGGATCGACGACCTCGCGCCCGGCGGCGGGTACGTGCTCAATACGTCGCACAACATCCAGGCCGATGTGCCGCCGGAGAATATTCTCGCGATGGTCGAGGCGCTGGATGAGTTCGGGTGGTATTGAGGGCGGGCGGCTGAGACGAGACTCAGGAGCGCGTAGACCTGGCGTGATGCGGAGGAGAGTACCACTGTGACTGACATGAGCAGGATGCCGTTGCGCACCGCGAAACTGCAATCGACGGAACCTGGAGATCGCCAGGAGGCGGTCGCGTACTTCTCGATGGAGATCGGGCTTACCGCCGGTATCCCGACGTACTCGGGCGGCCTCGGGGTGCTGGCCGGAGACACCGTGCGGGCCGCGGCGGACTTGAACATCCCGATGATCGTGGTCACGCTGCTCTACCGCAACGGGTACATCACCCAGCATCTTGACTCGGAGGGCAGTCAGAGCGAGTCGCCGGTGAAGTGGCAGCCCGAGGAGGTGCTGCGCCCGCTCTCGCGCAGGGTGACGGTTGAGATCGAGGGTCGCGAGGTCCACGTGCGGGCGTGGCGGCACACCGTCGAGGGCGTCTACGGCGGGCACGTGAACGTGCTGTTCCTCGACACCGACCTTGAGGAGAACGACCCGTGGGACCGGACGCTCACCGACGACCTCTACGGCGGCGACCGCCGCTACCGGCTCGCGCAGGAGGTGCTGCTGGGCCTCGGCGGGGTGGAGATGCTGCACGCGCTGGGCCTCGACGGCAGGCTCATCTACCACATGAACGAGGGCCACTCGGCGCTGCTGACGCTGGGGCTGCTGGAGCAGGAGGCGGGCGGGCCGGCGCCCGACGCCGTCACCGATGAGCAGATCGACGCGGTGCGCAGCAAGTGCGTGTTCACCACGCACACGCCTGTTCCGGCGGGGCACGACAAGTTCGCGTGGGAGCTGGTGACGCGCGTGCTTGGGCCGCGACGCACCCGCACGCTCGAGGCGGCGGGCTGCAAACATGACGGGATGCTCAACATGACCTACCTCGCGCTGCGCTTCTCGCGCTACGTCAACGGGGTGGCTCTGCGTCACGGGGAGATCTCCTCGGACATGTTCCCCGACTACCCGATCGACTCGATCACTAACGGGGCGGACGTGAACATGTGGACCGCGGAGTCCTTCCGCCGGCTTTTCAGCGCCCGCATCCCCGAGTGGCGGCATGACAACCAGTATCTCCGGTACGCGCTCGCGCTGTCGCTGGAGGACATCTGGGACGCGCACCGCGAGGCGAAGGAGGCGCTGCTTGAGGAGGTGAGGCGGCGCAGCGGGATAGAGCTTGACCACGACGCCTTCACCTGCGGCTTCGCCCGGCGCGCCACCGAGTACAAGCGCACCGACCTGCTCTTCGATGATATCGAGCGGCTCAAGCGGATCACCCAGAAGGTCGGGCCGCTGCAGATACTCTACGCCGGGAAGGCGCATCCTCGCGACGAGGGCGGCAAGCGGATGATCCGCCGGGTCTTCGAGGCGGCGAAGGAGCTTGCAGGCGACGTCGAGGTGGTGTACCTTGAGGACTACGACATCGAGCTGGCGAAGTACCTCGTCTCGGGCGTGGATCTGTGGCTGAACACCCCGCTCAAGCCGCACGAGGCCTCGGGCACGAGCGGGATGAAGTGCGCGTTCAACGGTATCCCGAGCCTGAGCGTACTCGACGGCTGGTGGGTCGAGGGACACATCGAGGGGATCACCGGCTGGGCCATCGGCGACCCGGACCGCACCTCCGAGCCCGATCAGGAGCGCGCAGACCTCTACGACAAACTGCAGCACACGATCATGCACATGTTCTACGAGCATCCGATGGACTACGCCCGGGTGATGCGTTACTGCATCGCCTTCAACGGCTCGTTCTTCAACACCCAGCGGATGGTCTCGCAGTACTGGAAGAGCGCCTACCACCAGGTCATAAGCGAGGTCGTCGAGGAAGAGGAGTAGGGCCGGGCGGCAGGGGACACGGCGCGCCAAGCCGGACAGGAGCCACGCAGCATGCAGATCATCGACATCCATCGGCACTACCATCGCACCGAGGGCTCACTCGAGCGGTACCTCGCGCGCGCCGATCAGGCGGGCATCACGAAGATCGGGATGTCCACCTGCGGGCCGCTCTTCAACCAGTTCGACAACGAGGGCGTTGTCCGCGCGAGGGAGGCCTACCCGGACCGGATCATCGGCTTCGGCTACGTGAAGCTTGGGATCGACGGGCCCGAGAAGGTCGATCACCTGCACACCCTCGGCTTCGAGGCGCTGAAGATGATCGTGCCGAAGGTGCGTTATGACGACCGCTCGCTGCTGCCGATCTACCGGCGCGCGGAGGCCCTCGGGATGCCCTGCAACATCCACTGTGGTATACTGGGGCCTCTGCACAACGAGGCCGGCCACGACATCTGCTCGTCGCGGATGCGGCCGGTCTACCTCGACATGGCGCTGCGAACGTGCCCGCAACTGCGGGTGCTGATGCCGCACCTCGGCCAGCCGTGGTATGATGAGGCGTGGATGATGATCGCGACCTATCCGAACCTCTACTGGGACATCTCCAGCGTCTGCACGAAGCGCCGGCCGGAGTTCTTCGTGGAGTTGTTCGGGAGCTGGGGTGACGAGGTCTTCGAGCGTGTCTCGCAGCGCTGGTGCTTCTGCTCGGACGCCTCCGACCCGGTGATGATGGTGGAGCGGCACGAGGAGATCCTCGACGCGATCGGCGCGGACGATGAGCTGCGCGAGAGCGTCTTTCATGGGGCGGCGGAGCGGCTGATGGGGTAGCGGGCTGGGGCCGCGGGCGTGTCGGGAGGCGCAGTGACCGGTGACCGAGTTCAGAGTCAGCGGGATCAAGGTTGGCAATGTCGCGAGTTTCAGATGGCGCTTCATGGAGGCGCTGGTGGCTCTCGACATGTCACTTCGCGTCGGCGATCGGGTGCAGATCGTGGGGACGGAGACGGACTTTCGGCAGACGATCACGCAGATGCGGCTGGACCATGAGAAGGTCAACCGGGGGAAGCCGGCGCAGAAAGTATGGGTGGCGGTCGAGGCGCGTGTGCGGCCCGGCGATGCGGTGATTGTGCTGCCGCCTGAGGCGGGAGTGAGGGGCCCGCGCCTCCGCCACGACTGCCGTTCGCGCCGAGGTAGCATCAGATTCGCATCGCGCACATCTCATTGGCGCGCTCAGGCGCGGCCCCTTCGAGGGCGCAACGGCCTCGCGCGACATGCGCAATGTATGGGTCAATCGGACAGGGGGCGGACAGAGGACACCATCCCTTACCGGGTGGGGGGCGCGGCTAAGGAGGACTTCATTTGCGTATCGGCAGAGTACTTCTGATCGGACTGGTCTTCCTCGTCCTGGCGAATCTGTGGGTTCGGCAGGGCGAACTTATTACACTCGCGTCGCAGGCCTCGATGGCCGTGCCGCCGGTGCCGGCTGTGGCGGCGCTGCTGATTCTGCTGGTCGGCCTCGGGCTGCTGCGGCGGGTGGGGTTCGGGCGCAAGGAGATCATCGGCGTCTACGCCTTCCTGACGCTTGCGGTCGCGCTCACCTCAGGCGCGGCGATGCGGTTCTTTCTGCCCGCGCTGACGGTGCCGTACTACTTCGCGGCGCAGGAGAATCGCTGGGAGGAGTTCCACGAGTACATCCCCGGCTGGCTTGTGCCGCACGGCAGTGAGGTCATCCGCCAGTACTTCGAGGGCTCGGACGCGGGTGCCGTCCCGTGGGGCGCGTGGGCGCAGCCGCTGACGATCTGGCTGGTGTTCTTCGTGGCGTTCTACGCGCTCGTGATGTGCATCGGGCTGGTCTTCCGGCCGGTCTGGGAGGAGCACGAGCATCTCAACTACCCGATGGCGGAGCTGCCGCTGATGCTTGCGGGCTTCCGCCGCGAGGCGCTCGAGGGGCTCTGGAAGAGCGGTCTGTTCTGGTTCGGCTTCGGCCTGATCTGCCTGCACAACGGGCTCAACATCATGAACGCGTTCAACCCCGCGGTGACCGCTCTGGGGATGGACATGAACCTCAACAACCTCATCAGTGAGCACCCACTCAACTCACTGCAGCCGCTGGTCTGGCGCCACCGTCCGCTTGTCTTCGGGATGACGTACCTGATGCCGGGGGATATCGTCGTCTCCACGCTGATCTTCTACTTCGTGTACATCAAGGGCCTCTCGTTCTACGGCGCGGTCACCGGTGTGCAGAACCCGCAGTTCCCCTTCTACCGCAAGCAGTCGATGGGCTCGATGGTGGGGATCACCCTCGTGGTGATCTACGGGGCGCGCAAGCGGATCGCGGACGTCTTCCGCCGGCTCTACGAGCGCAACGATGTTCCGCTCTGGCTTCCGGTGGGTCTGCTGCTCTCCACGGCCGTGGTGCTGGGCTTCTGGATCGTGGCGGGGATGAGCCCGATCGTGACGGTGGTCTACTACGGTCTGATTCTCTCCTCGGCGATCGGGTACATGCGCGGGCGCGCGCTGACGGGCTACCCGCACCACTGGATCAAGCCGCTCGACCAGGAGCGCGATGTGCTGATCGACTTCGTCGGCAGCGCGCGTCTGGCGCCGGGCGGGAACTTCCGGACGCTGACGCTGCTCTCGCTGCAGCACTGGATGTCGCGCGGGTATATCCCTCAGCTCTCCGCATTCCCGCTCGAGGCGTTCAAGCTCGCGGGTGAGATCAAAGTCGATGTGCGGCAGATGGCGAAGCTGATGCTGTGGGCGGTGGTGCTGGGCTCGCTGGTGAGCTGGTGGCTGCACATCGGGACCGCCTACGACTACGGTTCGAACGTGCTTGAGGGTGGAGCGACCTCCGGCGGGGCGCGGGTCAACCTCATGAACGCGGCGTACAACTCGCTCGCCGGCTGGATGCGGGGCGAGCAGGAGCCGAACCGATCGCACCAGGTGGCGATGGGAGTGGGGATTGGCGGGACGGTGCTGCTGGCATTACTGCGGCGGCTCTTCGTGCAATTCCCGCTGCATCCGATGGGCTTCGTGTTCGCTTTCACCGGCGCGGCCGAGAACGGCTGGGGCATGCTGATCCTCGTCACGCTGATCAAGTCGGCCACCCTGCGGATCGGCGGGATGGGGGCGTACAACCGCCTGATCCCCTTCTTCCTCGGGATAATGGTCGGCGAGTTCTTCGCGGCGGGCACGGTCTGGAGCCTCATCGCTTCGTACGGGGGCGAGGGCTTCAACAAGTACCCGGTCGTGTTCTGAGCCGGGAGCGAAGGCTGCGGCCGTGAGATGTTGAGCAATCGGAAGCCCGCGCAACGGGGCAATCGTCCTCGTGGCGCGGGCTTCCTGATTCCGCGGCCGGCGGTCCCGGTGGCAGGAAGGGCGCCGACGGACGGTGAACCCCTTGTGCGGAGCGCAAGGAGGTGCATCGGTGTGGACCGCCGCGCAGTCCTGATCGCACTGGTCATTGCCATCATCAGCGGGGCGTACTACTACTTCGCCATCTACCGCCCGCCGCGCCAGGGGACCGACCGCGAGCAGATCCTCCGGATGGTCGTGGACGTGAAGCAGGCGGTTGAGCAGGGGCGGGTCTCGGGAGTGATGGAGCACATCTCCGAGGACTACGAGGACCCGCACGGGTTCAACTACCGGATGGTCCAGCGGATGGTCATCGCGGGAGCGCGCGACCGGCGCCGGGTGAACCTGTCGGTGCAGGTGCCGGAGGTCGAGGTGACCGGCGACACCGCGCGGTTCACGGCCAGAGTTGATGTGAACGGTGCCGAGATGACGCGCCTGACCGTCAGCGCGCAGTTGCGGCGCGAGGGCGGGCGCTGGATGGTGGTCAGTGCGACGGGCTGGCAGGGCGCTGAGGCGGCGTACTACTGACGGGGCGCGTCGGTGCATCGTGGCGGGCCGGGAGGTTGGTGAGCTGATGACAGGCAGGATGACGGTGGTGTTGCTGGCTGTGATGGTCGCCTGCACGGTTGCGGGCGCGGAGGTGTTTGTCGGGCCGCAGGCGCCCGAGCGGGACCTCGGGGTCGTCGAGAACTCGTCGTTCGAGAGCGGTGGGATGTCCTACGCCGACAGGTGGCGGCCGCTGCCGGGCGCGTTTCGGATGCACCGCAGGCTGCATGACGCCGGAGAGTACTCGCTCTTCCTGCAACTGCTCGATGAGGGCGACGGCGGCGTGATGCAGGTGGTGGAGCTGCCGCCGAACCGCAGTCTGAGCCTCCGGATGCTCGCCACCTGCCACACCAACACCGAGTGCGCGGTGGTCGCGACGCTGACGCGGGCGGCCGACGGCGTGGTGCTGGCGGAGGTCGTGGTGGGGGGTATCGAGCGCGGCGTGCTCGCGCAGGCATTTGACAGTGGCACGGGCGGGCCGGCGGAGTTGATGGTCCGCGTGGTGGGGGAGAGCGGCGGGCGCGCACTGGTCGATCGCGTGACCATCGCGCGGCCGGTCGCGGCACACCACGCCCGCAGGCCGGACTACTCAGGGAGCGACCTGCTGCTGGCGAGCGGAGAGGGCCTGCGAGTTGATGCGGATTTCAGGCCGAGCCTCCTGCCCGTTGCGGCACGGATGTTGCAGGAGGCGATCGAGGACCTCACCGGCGCGCCCACCACGCGCGTGGCGGGGGCGGTCAGCGTTTCGGTGGATGAGCCGCAGGCGACCGGGTGGCCGGAGCGCGAGTCATACCGGCTGAGCGTGGGCGAGGCCGGAGTGACGATCGCCGCTCCGGCCGAGGAGGGCGCCTTCCGCGGGATGATGACGCTGCTGGACCTGATCCGCGCCGACCCCGGTGGTGGGGCGCGGGTCGTGGCGGTGGATGCGCGCGAGGCTCCCGCGCTGCCGTGGCGGATCGGCTCCGATCACGGGCTGTCGGCCGCGGCCACGAGCGCGAACGCCGCGAGGAAGCTGGCGCGGATGAAGCTGAACATGGCGCTGGCGCCGCACGACGCCTCCGGGGGCGTCGCGGATGGCGCGGCGGTGGAGGCCCTGCGCGAGGTCGGGATCGAGCCGGTGCTTGTGGTCAGCGGCGACACGCCCGGCGGGGCGCGCCCCGCGATGGAGGAGGCGGTCGCGCGGCTGGACGTGAGATACCTCTTCGTCAGTCCGCCGCTGGTGGAGGCCCCTGTGCCAGGGGCGCCGCTGGCCTGGTCGGAGGCGCCGCTGAGCGAGATCGCGGCGTTCGCGGCCGAGCATCGCGACGAGCTGACGATCATCGTCCCCGCGGCTGCGCGGGCCCCGATGTACTCGAGCATCAGCGGGGTGCCGATCTCCCTCGAGGGCTGGCCGCGTGAGATCGTCGCGGCGATCCACCCCTCGCAGGACGCCGATCGGGCGCTTCAGCGCGCTTCAGAGCTTGCGCGGTCAGGCGCGCGGTCGATCTTCTATCATTTCGACGGCTTCGACGGCGTCTCCCGCGCCCTGAGCGCGCGCGAGGAGGGCATCGAGTGCATGGGCGCGCTGATCACGGCGGAGGTCGCGCGAGGCGCCGATCTTTCGTGGCGGGGGCGGGGTGCTGAGAGGTGAGTCCGTGGCATCGGGTGAAAACCTGAGGCCGTGCGACGTCGTCAAAGAAGTGAAGGCGCCATCATCGGACTCTGAGGAGGCTCCAGGTGCTGCAGCCCACTCGCCGCCGCAGTCTCTCCGCAGCAGGTGCAACCGTCGCGCTCGCCGCGCTCGCGCTTCTCCTCGTCACACCCGCACACGCCGGCTCCGTCGGCTACCGCGTTGAGTTTGTCAACGGCTTCGGCTGCCACGTGGTGCAGGTGAACCTCGGCAGTCCGTCCGTGAAGGTCACCCCGGTGCTGTCGCTGCGCTACCCCGGCGGTGCGGAGCCGTTGGGCAGCATCTGCGCGCGCGAGCGGCCGGTAGCGGCGATCACGGGAACGTTCTTCTCGAAGACGAGCATGCTGCCGGTCGGGGACATCATGATCGACGGGAGGCTGGTGCATTTCGGCGGGATGGGCTCGGCGCTGGCGATCACGCCGGACAACCGCGCGAGCTTCCGGCGGATTCCGTGGGGGCGGAAGCAGGACTGGGGGCCCTTTGAGACGGTGATGGCGGCCGGGCCGATGCTGCTTGAGAACGGGAATGTGGCGCTGGCTCCCGCACACGAGAACTTCCGCGACCCGCGGGTGCTGGGCCGCGCGAGCCGCACGGCGGTCGGGCTCACGGCGAAGAACAAGCTGCTGATGGTCGCCACGCGCGAGAGCGTGAGCCTCTGGGAGCTTGCGAAGATAATGAAGGGCCTCGGCTGCGTGTACGCGATCAACCTCGACGGCGGCAGCTCGACGGGGCTTTACTACCGCGGCTCGACCATCGTTGCGCCCGCTCGGTCGCTGGTGAACCTGCTGGCGGTGTACGATGACGCCGACCCGAACACACGCATCTGCCAGTCGGGGAGGATCGAGGGGCTCAGCCAGGTGGAGAGCTACCGCAACGCGAAGGCGCATGAGGCGTACATGCTCGCGCAGGTGCCGCTGGCGACCGGTCGGCTGGATGACGCGGTGCGGCATCTGTCGCGGGCGACGGAGTTGGCCCCCCGGAACGCCTCCTACCAGGCGCGGCTTGCTGAGACGCTCCAGCGGCGTGGCGATTCACTCGCGGCGGCGGCCGCTTGGGGCCGTGCGGGTGAGATCCTGCTGGAGAAGGAGGAGTTCACGCCCGCGCTGCAGTACTTCCAGGCGGCGCTGGCGCACGACCCTGCAAGCCAGTCCGCGAAAGAGGGCCTGCCGGAGGCCTACCGCGGGCTGGGGATGGAGGCGCGGGCGCAGGCGCTGGAATGCGAACTGATGGTTGAGCGTCTGAAGGGGAATCTCGTCGCCGCCCGGCGCGGCCTGATGAGCGACCTGGTGCGCGAGGCGTTCCGGCTGGCGGGGAGAAGCGCGCCCGAGCGGCTCCCGGGCCCGGCGCTGATGCCTCCTGCAACCGGACGAACCTTCTTCGACCCTGAGATGCGAGTGAGCCTCGAACTGCCGGCCTGCTGGGACTTCGTGGCGACCGACGATTCCTCGTCGCTGCTGATGCGCCACCGCTACCGGCCCGTTCTCGCACACCTGCGGGCGGCCTGGGCTCCTGATCGGGTGAGGCTCGAGCAGCTCGTGGAGCTGTACTGGCAGGGAAGCTTCCAGGACGCGTTGATGCAGACGCCGGTGCTGCCGGGAGCGCCCAGCCGCGGCATACTGCGGACGGAGACGATCAGCTCCCGGGCGGGCCTGCACTGTCAGACGAAGTTCTTCCTGCGCGACGGTGTGCTGTGGGTGCTGAGCCTCACGACGAGCGATGAGCTGCGTGCCGAGGCGGCCCCGGACCTTGCTGCCATCGCGAAGAGCTTCACCCTCTTCTGACCTTCCCCGACGCCGATCGGCCCTGCAGTGGGCCAGCCGGATCGGGCCTGGTTGTGCAGGTTGCAGGTCTGCGCTACTGCGCGAGCCGCCCTCCATCGCAGTAGCACGCCATCGACCATCAGTCGAACACCACGGATCGCGGGCACACCTGCTCACGTAACCCAGGGCCGGTGCTGCCGCGCTGCCCTCGCGGGTCGTACAACGCCGCGAAGCAACCGCCACAGTCTCAGTCGCCGGTCGTCCCCTCGTCCTGCCGATACTCCGCAAACACGCTCCTCAGGTCGGCCAGAGCCGTCTCGGCGGCCTCCAGGCGCTCGCTTTCCCCCTCGGCGCCCTCGATCCGCGCGCCTGCCTCCACCACCCGTCCGTGGAGTCCGAGAACACGCTCCGCGTCATCGGCGTCGCCCGAGGCGCGGGCTGCCGAAGCCACCAGATGAAGCTTCTGCTCCATCTCCTGCAGCTTCTCAAGCGCGTACTGCGGATGACCGTCCGCGACAAACCGCGCGGCCTCGTCGATGTCGCCGGCCACCGCCTCAAGCTGCCGCCGGCGCACGAGCCGTCTTTCCTCGCTTGCGGCGTCGCGCGCGCTCGCGGCGGTCTGCGCAGAACGCGGGCTGGAGCCCGCATCCAGCTCCGCGGGCTCGACCATCGCGTCACGGGCGAACGCCGCGCGTATGTCAGCGAACGAGTCCCGGACGGTCTGCAGCCCCTCGGGGTCATCGGCGGCGTTCGTGGTGGCGGCGATCGCCCGCCTCACCGGGTCCCGCAGCGTCGCGATCCTCTGCGCGTCCTCGGCGTCGCCCGTCAGGTTCGTGAAGGAGGCGACGATCTGCAGCTTCTCATCCATGTGCCGGAGGATGGTGAGCACCATCCTCGGCTCCCCCTCCTCCAGCCACCGCTCGGCCTCGTTCAGATCATCCACGACCGCGCGCACCTGGTGCTCGCGAAGCCGCTGTCTTTGAGACGCCTCGGCTCGCGCCTGCTCCCTCTGCGCGGTCTCCCAGTGGTAGTACCCTGCAATAGCAAGTGCGGCGACCATCGCAATGATGATCGCCGCAATACTGTTCCCGCATCCACATCCACGCTGCTCCACTTTCAGGCCCCCCTCACGGGCGGCTCCGGCGGAATTCGCCGCGCTACTCCAGCTCCACGCCCAGCCTCATCAGCGCGTCCTCGGCGGCCGCAACGACCTTCGGGTCATCGTCGGTGAGCAGCCTCTCAAGGTCCGGGATGGCCTCCTCGGCCCCAAGCTCCCCGAGCGCCTCCGCGGCGCCGCTTCGGACGAGTTCCTTGGGGTCTTTGAGCCTCTCCACGAGCGCCTCGACCGCGCGCTTCTTGACGCCCACGCGCCCCAGCGAGAGTGCTGCGTGGCGCCGGACACTCCACTCGGAGTCCTCCAGAGCCTTCAGCAGCGGCTCCACGCAGGTTCGCGACCCGATCTCCCCGAGGCCGCAGGCGGCGGTCATCCGGACCACCCAGTCCTCGTCCTCAAGGCAGCGGGCCACCGCATCCACCGCGCGGTAGCTGCACGTGCCCGAGAGCCCCTCGACGGCGGCGTAGCGGATGTCCTTGTTCTCGTGGTCGAGCAGCGGCTCGAGATACTTGATGCTCGACTCCTTGCCCAGCCGCCCGAGTGCGACGGCCGCGTAGCGGACCACCCGCTCATTCACGTCGTCGAGCGACTCCACCAGCATCTCCAGCGCACGGTCGTCGGAGATCTCGCCCAGCACCTCGACGCCCCAGCGGCGCAGCAGCGAGTCACCCTCGCGAACCGCCTCGATGAGCTTCGGCACCGCGGCCGACCCCACGCGCTGCAGTGAGCTTGCGGCGGCCGTCCGCACGTCGATGCTCGGGGAGGCGAGCGCCTCGATGAGCGGCTCGATCGCCACCTCGCTGCGGATCTTCCCCAGCGCCTCGGCGGCCGCTTTCGCGAGGTCCACGTTGTCCTCGCGCAGCACGCCGATGAGCGGGTCAATCGCGCGCTTGCTCTTGAGGTCGCCAAGCGCCGTCACGGCTGCGCGCTGCACCTCGATGTTCGGGTCATTGAGCCGTTTCATCAGCTCCTGCGCGACGGAGGCGTCGCCGATGCTTCCAAGCGCTTCGGCGGCCCACTTGCGCGCCGCCTGGTCGCTGCCGATGAGCGCGTCGAGCAGTGCCGGGACGGCCGCGCCGCCGATCTCTGCGAGCGCGTCGGCGGCGGCCTCCTGGGTGTTCTTGCTCGAGTCGCTGAGTGCATCGATCAGTGGGGGGATGGCTCGTTCATCCCGAAGCAGGCCGAGCGCCTCGGCGACGGCCATCCGGACCTTGTAGTCCTTGTGGTCGAGCGCCTCCATCAGCGGCTCCACCGCGTCCGGGCCCAGTTCGACCAGGTCGGAGAGTACGTTGTCGCGGGATGCGGAACTCTTCGCTCGCAGTTTGGAGATAAGAGTGGTAGCTTTCTTGCTCGCTGAACTCATCTATCGCCTATCCTCGGCTTCTGAATGGACGGGTAGCGGGTGCGGTGGGAGTGTCCGCCGGGCCACCGGTCCTCATTGGAGGGAGCGTACACTATGATGCCCCGCCTTTTCGGCGGCGGCGACCGGTCCGAACCGCGGCGACCTGTCGGGCGCGATGCTGGCGCACCGCGCCCGATGGTGGCCGGAGTTCACAGCTGCCGAGCGTTCGGGGGGCCTACTCGGCGTCCTCGTCCGCGTCCTCTTCCTCAGGGGCCTGCTCTGCGTCATCGGCGCTCTCATCGTCCGCGGAGGCTTCCTCGGCCGGCTCCTCCGCTTCGGCGGCCTCGTCCTCGGACGCGGGCTCATCGGCGACCGGTTCCTCGACCGCAGGCTCCTCAGCGCCGGGCTCCGCGGGCGGCTCTCCGAAGGTGCCGCGGACGCTCTCAAGGCTCGACTGTGCCGTGCTCTTGAGCTTGTCCTCAAGCGCCCTCAGTTCGGCCCGCTTCGCCTGGATCTCCTCGTAGACAGGAGCGAGTTCCTCGATGGCATTCTGCACGGTCTTGCGCTGTGCGGTGATGCGCTGGGCCGCCTCGACGTCGCCGGCCTGGTTGGCGGCGGCGGCGATGATCGCCATCTTCTCATCCATCTCTTTCAGGCGATCGACCATGACATCGATGTTGCCGGCGGCGAGAGCGGACTCAGCCTCGGGGAGGCCGGCGACGACCGTCTGCATCTGGCGTTCGCGCGTCTGCTCTCGTTCCACCCGCGCCTGCTCGGCCTGTTGCCGCTGGGTCTGGTTCCACTGGTACCATCCGACGCCGATCAGGGCGACAATCACGAGGATTATGATCACCCAGATGCCGGCGCTGCTTCCCCCCGAACGGCGGGACTCGCTGCTGGTGTAGCTGTAGGGCTCTTCGGTGGCTTCAGTGTCTTCGATGTCGTCGGTGGCTTCGATGTCTTCTGCGTCGGAGGTCTCGTCAACCATCTCGTCGTTCCGCTCCTCGTTGGACATGAGACGACCCCTTTCAGAAGTGGGTTAGTGGGGGGGTATTGGCGGACCGGTGGCCGCGCTTACACGGGGCCTCGCCAATTGCAGTCGACAGCCCGACAATACCGCCAGCGCACCCGCGCAGATGATGCCGTTGTCGATCCATGCTTCGTCCATTCCGCGCCCCGTTCGATTCGGAGCGGTTCGGTCGCGGGGATTAGAGCTGCACCTTCCCGCACGTATTATAGTGAATGGTCCCGGTGCGGTCAAGATCGGCCCCGAGCAAGGGGCTGACCGACTTGTGCAGGTTGCCGGGGCCAGGGCTCACGTCGGCCTCACCCCGACCCGCTCGCTGCGCTCGGGGTTGGCTCCTCCCCCTGGACGCGCACACGACATGCGTCAGGCGGGGGAGGTCGCCGTTGGCGTCACCCACATGGTCCGGGCGCCCCCCCCCGAGCGGACTGAGCATCAGTGCAGCAGCACCAGCGTGGCGATCATCACCGCGAGGCCGCATACCACGCCGAGTGTCGCCCAGTGTTCCTCCCCGTAGCGATTCGCCGCGGGGAGCAGCTCATCGAGACTGATGAAGACCATCAGCCCCGCGACGGCGGCGAGCACCCATCCCATCACCACCGGCGTCATCACGTGCATCAGCACCAGGGCCCCGAGGAGCGCTCCGAACGGCTCGGCCATCCCCGAGAGGAACGCGTACCAGAACGCGAGCTTTCTCTTCCCCGTCGCGGCGGTGATTGGCACGGCCACGGCGATGCCCTCGGGGATATTGTGGATCGCCACCGCGATCGCGAGCGTGATGCCAAGCTCCGGCGAGACGGCCGCTCCCGAGAGTACTACCAGCCCCTCCGGGAAGTTGTGGATCGCGATCCCAAGCGCCGTCAACACGCCCGTGCGATGCAGGCGCGCATCCTCCGGCTCATCGTCGCCGACTTCGTATGAATGCGGGACAAGCACGTCCACGAGGAAGATGAGGCCGAACCCGATGAAGAACGCCACGGCCGTGGCGCCGCCGCCGATCCGCTCCTCCGCCTCGGGGTAGAGTTCGAGCAGCGAGACCGCGATCATGACCCCGGCGGCGACTCCAAGCAGCGCCGACAGTGCGCGGTTGGAGAAGTGTCTGACCACGAAGGCGATCGCCGCGCCGACTGTCGTTGCCAGTCCGGCGAAAAGGCTCAGCAGCAGCCCGTATTGAAGTGCCGGGTCCATCGGTCGCTCCTTTCAGCCAAGAATCGCCAGCGTCACGACCATCACGATCATGCCCGCGAGCACCCCCACGGTGGTCGCGTGCTCCTCGCCGTAGCGATGGGCTGTCGGCAGCAGTTCGTCGAGGCCGATGAAGACCATCACACCCGCGACCGCCGCCAGCACCCCCTCGATCACCCCCGGGGTCAGGTAGGGCTGCAGGATCAGCGCTCCCAGCAGCGCACCGAGCGGCTCGGCCATCCCCGACAGGAACGTGTACCACACGGCCTTCGCTTTGTTGCCGGTCGATTCAACGATCGGCACCGCGACGGCTATCCCCTCGGGGATGTTGTGCATCGCGATCGCGACCGCAAGCAGGATGCCAAGCTCGATGGAGGCGGCTGTGCCCGCGACGATCACGATGCCCTCCGGGAGGTTGTGGATCGCGATCCCAAACGCCGTCAGGATCCCGGTGCGCTCGCGGCAGACCGCGATGTCCTCCTCATCCGGTGGCGGCCACTCGGGAAGTGGGCAGGGGTCGGAGTTGCTCGTCCGCTCCGTCTGGTAGTCATGCGGCACCAGCACATCGACAAGGAAGATGGCGCCGAAGCCGAGGAAGAACGCGATGCTGGCGCGGATCAGCCCGATCTCCTCGACCGATCCGGGGTAGAGTTCGACGAATGAGACGGCGATCATCACGCCCGCCGCGAGGCCCAGCAGGCCGGAGAGCCAGCGTCTGCTCAGACGGCCTCTCGCCGTCGCGATGAGTGCGATAAGTGCGCCGATCACCGTGGAGAGGCCCGCAAGCAGGCTCAGCAGCATCCCGCTGAGCAGCAGGCTGTCAAACACCGTCTTCCGCCCCCGGCGCCTGTCCGCGCCCGGCGCTGCGCAGCTCGAACTGCCCCCACGCGCCGACCGCGTCGCCGCAGACGATCAGAATGTGCTGCAGTTCGGCGCGCCCGCGCGCCCAGTCGATGGCGCCCTCGACATCCTCGGGACGCGCGACGCGGTTCGCGGTTGCGGTTGCGACCGCGTCGGCGACCGCGCCCTCGGCCGCGGCGATGACCACCGCGTCGGCTCGACCGGCGCTGGCCGAGTGCCCGACGGTGCCCGAGGAGGTGCAGATGGCGCGCTCGCCGGCAGGGACTGCCAGCGCGATGCGGCCATCCATGGGCGATCCCGGCGCCGTCACGGCCACCAGGCGCTCCCGCCGCGTGATGACGAAGAGGTCGCCGCCGTTCTCGACGATGACCTCGGCGCTGTGCTCGGCGAGCGCTCTCGCGACATGCTCGGCGACCGTCCCCGCGACGGCGGCCATCGGGCCGGTCCCCGCGATGCGACCGGCGCGGTACATGGCGGCAACGATCTCGCCCGCTCGCTCGGGAGTGGGCAGAGGCGCGCGGGCGCTGAGGAACTGGGGATGCAGCGCGGCGTGGCTCTCGATCTGCCGCCGGACCGCTCGGGCGGCGTCGCGGGCTTCTGTGCGGAGGTCTCGCTCGGCGAGGACCATCAGATCGGTCTCTCCGACGGCGACTTCGAAGGCGACAAGGCCCTCAGGTGTGACGAGTCTGCGATAGCGTCTCGGCTCATGTGGGCTCATACTGGCCCGTGACTTCCACACGCGGACGGGAGGGACCTGCCGGGAGGCCTTCGTCTCGCCAATCGCGCACGGCTCCTCCGGTGCTTCTCGACCGGAATCCTCGTGAGTATATGACAGGCAACCTGCAGACATCCGCAACGACGGGCCGCCCGGGCGAGCGGCCCGTCCAGCACCGGCACCCGGCATGCGCGATCGGAGGCATCTCTGTGATTGGTGCGCCCGCACCGACGATCGAGACTCACACCCCTGGACCACGACTATCTTGACACAATCCGCTCCGCGCTCTACAATGCCAGCACAATCGGTCGCAGCGCACGGATGTGCGCCAAAGACGATGATGGGGAGTAGTACGCGCAGACGCGGCGGATGGTCCTTGGGACCATTAAGAGAGGTCGCCCGGTGGTCGACGCAGGCCCTGGCTGGAAGGCGACCGCCGCCAACCGCTGAACTGGCCCCGGAGTCGCGCGCGGAACGGTGGGCGATGCAGAGGCATCGTTCGCCCAGTAGGTGGCGCCGGAGACCTCGACCGTTACCCTGAGGACGGCATCGCGAGGACCGCCGAGGCTGCATCGGATGGTCAACTCCCGAACCATCGGGACACTCGCCGCGCCGGATGAGTGGGCTGCCATCGGCAGCCAATGAGAGTGGTACCGCGGACAGCATTCACTGCCTCCGTCTCTTAGCGCGAAAGCGCGATGAGATGGAGGTTTTTGAGTTTAACGGCAGCTACCAGCAGGAAGGCAGGCGGGGGTCGTGCCGTGTGCCGTCGTCGTTGCCGTGCCTGAGCCTGCCGCTGGATGCCGGTCGGTGAACACTGACAGGGAGGTGGCCGCATGGACGATCCTGAGCTTGACCTAAGGCTTGCGTCCTCTGACGCAGCGGGCGGGTGGCCCCGTGCCGGCCACCCTCGGCGCTGAAGGCGCATCCCGGCACGAGTACGCGTATCTCACGTTCCGCACACAGGAGGCAGTCTCACATGCCACGATCAATCACGATCTTCGACACGACGTTGCGCGACGGTGAGCAGGCGCCGGGCGCCTCCATGGACCACAGCGCGAAGATTCAGCTCGCCCGCCAGCTCGCGCGCCTGAACGTTGACGTCATCGAGGCGGGCTTTCCGATCTCATCGCCGGAGGACTTCGAGTCGGTGAAGGCCATCGCGCAGGAGGTCAGGGGGCCGTCGGTGGCCGGCCTGGCGAGGGCGCTGCCAAAGGACATCGAGCGCTGCTGGGAGGCGGTTCGGCACGGCGAGAAGCCGCGCATCCACACCTTCATCGGCACCTCGAAGGTCCACGTTGAGAAGCGTTTCGGCAAGACCGAGGCGGAGGTGCTGCAGATGGCCGTGGACGGGGTGACGCTCGCCTGCAGCCTCTGCGACGATGTCGAGTTCTCCGCCGAGGATGCGTTGCGCACTCGGCTGGAGTACCTCCGCGACGTTGTCGAGGCCGTCATCGAGGCCGGGGCGAAGACCGTCAACATCCCCGACACGGTCGGCTACGCGACGCCGTGGCAGATGTATGAGACGATCGGCTACCTCTTCGAGCATGTGCCGAACATCCACGACGCGGTGATCTCGGTGCACTGCCACGACGACCTCGGGATGTCGGTGGCGAACTCGCTGGCCGCCGTTCGGGCCGGTGCGGGGCAGGTCGAGTGCACCGTCAACGGTATCGGCGAGCGCGCGGGCAACGCCTCGCTCGAAGAGATCGTGATGGCGCTGCGCACCCGCGGCGATGAGTTCGACGCGGACACGAACATCAACACGCAGGAGATCATGAACACCTCGCGGATGGTCTCCACGCTCACCGGCTTCGTTGTGCAGCCGAACAAGGCGATCGTCGGCGCGAACGCGTTCGCGCACGAGGCGGGGATCCACCAGCACGGGATGATCCAGGATCGGCAGACCTACGAGATCATGCGGCCCGAGGACGTCGGGTTGACCGAGTCGGTCTTCACACTCGGGCCTCGCTCGGGCAAGCACGGCCTGCGCAGTCGGCTGGAGAAGCTCGGCTACGCGGTCTCGCAGGAGGACATGGAGGAGGTCTACGAGCGATTCCTCGCCGTCGCCGACCGGAAGAAGCGCGTGTACGACGAGGACCTGCACGTGATCATGCGGCAGGCCTCGACGGAGGGGATGCCGGAGGTCTGGCACCTCGAGCGCGTGCAGGTGGCGACGGGGACCCGGCTCGAGCCGATGGGCCTGGTGGTGCTGCGCCGCAACGGGGACACGATCACGCAGGTGGGCCACGGGAACGGGCCGGTGGACGCGGTGACCGATGCGATCCGCAACGCCGTGGGGATGCCCGACCTTGAGATGGCCGACTACAGCGTGCGGAGCATCACGCGGGGACAGGACGCCCTGGGTGAGGCGACGATCCGCGTGCGCATGGGCGATGAGGAGGCCGTCGGTCAGGACGCGAGCCTCGACGTGATCGAGGCGAGCGCGCAGGCCTATCTCAACGCGGTGAACGCGCTGCTGCTGCGCGAGCGCGCCCGCGAGCACGGCGAGGCGGCTGAGGGCCCCGATCCGCACGTGTTGTAGCGACGAGCGACGGGCTGCGAGTGACCGGCAACGGCAACGGCCGCGAGGTCGTTGCCGTTGACGCTGCTCGCTTCGCTCGCAGGTCCTGGAGTTCTCTCCGCTCCGCGGACTCCACATGCCGTCCGGAGAGGTCGGCCTCCCCGCCGACCTGTGCCGTTGCGTGAGGTCCGCACCATGACGATCTACGGGCCTGACTTCGCCGACGTCTACAACACGCACCGGCATTCGTGGACGCATCGGCTCAGGCACCCGCGCGGCAGATGCTCGGCGCCGCGGGTCTGCGACATCAGGTGCTCGACGGGGACGGCTTCAGTCCGCCCGGCAGGCGTTGCGGGAGGGTCTTCTGCATCTGCCGCAGGGCCCCGGCATGACAGCGGCGGCCCGGTGCCGGGCGCATGAAGGTATCCCGACCCGGGGAGTCGAAGCACCCCCCGAAGCTTACAGCATCGACCGGAAGGACCACGTTCCGACGTGTCAGAGTACGCGCAGTCGCACTCCACGCAGCTTCGCTCGGTCCTCGCGACCGACTGCGGCTCCACCACCACCAAGGCCATCCTCATCGAGCTTGTTGATGGGGAGTACCGGCTGAGGGTGCGCGGTGAAGCGCCGACGACCGTGGAAGCTCCCTACGAGGACGTGACCGTCGGCGTGCTCAACGCCGTGCGCGAGGTCGAGGAGCTGTCGGGGCGGAGGCTGATCCGCGGCGGTGAGATCATCCGGCCACACAGCGGAGACGAGGGCGTGGACGCTTACGTCTCCACCAGCTCGGCGGGCGGGGGTCTGCAGGTGATGGTCGTGGGGCTGGTGCGCTCGATGACCGCCGAGAGCGCGCAGCGGGCGGCGCTGGGCGCCGGCGCGATCGTGATGGACGTGGTGGCGCTCGACGACGGCCGCCGCGACTACGAGCGGATCGAGCGGATGCGCGAGCTGCGTCCGGACATGATCCTGATCTCCGGCGGAACCGACGGCGGTGAGGTGCGGCGGGTGGTGGAGATGGCCGAGCTGGTCGCGGCGGCCAACCCGCAGGCGCGGCTGGGCGTGGGCTACGAGCTGCCGGTGATCTTCGCGGGCAACGAGGGTGCGCGCGAGCCGGTGCGGGAGGCGCTTGAGCGCGCGACGCAGTTGACCGTGGTGGAGAACCTGCGCCCGACGATGGAGGAGGAGAACCTCGGGCCCGCGCGCGCGGAGATTCAGGAGCTTTTCCTCGAGCATGTGATGGCGCAGGCGCCGGGCTACCCGAAGCTGATGGGCTGGGCGGACGCGGACATCATGCCGACACCGGCGGCGGTGGGCGCGCTGATCGAGGCGGTCGCCGCGCGCGATGGCATCAACGTCGTGGGCGTGGACATCGGTGGCGCGACGACGGACGTCTTCTCAGTGTTCGAGCAGACCTTCAACCGGACGGTCTCGGCGAACCTCGGGATGAGTTACTCGATCTCGAACGTGCTGGCCGAGGCCGGGCTGGGCAACATCCTCCGCTGGGTGGCGGCGCACCCCGACCCGCGGCGGCTGGGCAATGACATCCGCAACAAGATGATCCGTCCGACGACGATTCCCCAGCAGCTTCTCGGGCTGATGGTCGAGCAGGCCGTAGCGCGGGAGGCGCTGCGACTGGCCTTCGCGCAGCACAAGATGCTGGCGAGCGAACTCAAGGGCGTGCAGCGCCAGCGAGACATCGCCGACGCGTTCGGCGCGGGGGGCGCGGAGACGCTGGTTGACATGATGGCGCTGGACCTGATCGTCGGCTCGGGCGGAGTGCTCTCCCACGCGCCGCGCCGCGGCCAGTCGGCGATGATGATGATCGACGCCTTCGAGCCCGCGGGCGTGACGCGGCTGGCGGTGGACAGCATCTTCATGATGCCTCAGCTCGGCGTGCTGGCCACGGTCAACGAGCAGGCGGCGACGGAGGTGTTCTACCGGGACTGCCTGATCCCGCTGGGCCCGTGCATCGCGCCGGTCGGCAGGGGGCGCGAGGGCGCTGCGTGCGTGAAGGTGATCGTGCACCGCGCCTCGGGGGATGAGGAGATTGACGTGGCGTTCGGTGACATTAGGCTCGCGACGCTGGGCGAGGGTGAGAAAGTGCGGGTGACGATCGAGCCGACGCGCTCGTTTGACGCCGGGGAGGGGCGAGGGCGGCCCGTCAAGGCGGAGCTTGAGGGCGGAGTGGCCGGCCTGATCATCGACGCGCGGGGACGGCCGCTGCAGCTTCCGGAGGACGATGCTCAGCGGGCGGAGGCGATTCGCCGCTGGGAGCGAGAACTCGACATCTACCCCGACCTGCCGCCGGCGCCGGCTCAGCCCTCCGGGGAGGGCGGCTCATGAGCGCGGTGAACGCGACGACGCACGGGTATACTCCGGGCCTGCGGATCACCGATCGCGCGCTGATCCGGCGGCTGCGGCGGCTGCCGTTGCCGGGCGAGATACACGTGCGCGAGGGCGAGGAGGTGCGCGCCGAGCAGCTCATCGGCTCCACGCAGCTTCCCGGCAACGTCGTCAACGTGAACGTGGCGCATGAGCTTTCGATGACGCCCGACGATGTGCCGGACTATCTGCTGGTGGAGGAGGGCGATGAGGTCGAGCTGCGGCAGGTGATCGCCGAGAGCAAGAGCTTCTGGGGGCTCTTCCACGCGATCGCCCGCGCGCCGATCTCGGGGACGATCGAGACGGTCAGCGGCGTGACGGGGCAGGTGCTGATCCGCGGCGAGCCGATCCAGGTGCAGATCGATGCGTACATCGACGGGGTCGTCGTCGAGGTGCACGGGCGCGAAGCGGTCGTGGTCGAGACTCGCGGCGCGCTTGCGCAGGGGATTCTCGGCGTGGGCGGGGAGGCGCACGGCGTGCTGAGGGTGCTGTGCGACGCGCCCGGGCAGGCATGCACCGCGGAGCTGATCTCTGATGACTGCCGCGACTGCGTCCTCGTGGGTGGCGGGCGTGTAACGCTGGACGCGCTGATGGCCGCACGGGAGGCCGGGGTCGCGGCGGTGGTCACCGGCGCGATTGACGACCGCGATCTCGACGAGTTCGTAGGCGAGCCGCTGGGGGTGGCGATCACCGGGCAGGAGGACCTCGGGCTGAGCCTGGTGCTCACCGAGGGATTCGGCGACACCCCGATGCGCGCGCGCACCTTCGAGCTGCTGGCCGAGCGGGATGGACGGCGCGCGTCGGTGAACGGCGCGACGCAGATCCGCGCGGGCGTGATCCGGCCGGAGGTCGTGGTGCCTGAGCCGGGGGCGACGTGGGAGGCGCGCGACGAGATGCAGACTCGGGGGCTTGCGGTGGGCAGCCCGGTGCGGCTGATCCGCCCGCCGACCTTCGGGGAGCTTGCGGTGATCGTGGAGCTGCCCGAGGAGCCCACGCAGATCGAGACGGAGGCGCGGGTGCGCGTCGCGCGGGTGCGGCTGGACAGGACCGGCGAGGTCATCGTAGTGCCGCGGGCGAACATGGAGATCATCGAGGAATGAACGCTCTCCGGCTGTGCACAATCGGCCTCTGCGTTCTGATGGCGGCGTCCGTGTGCGTGGCGCAGACGGTCGTTCCGTCGAACGTGCAGGCGGTCGATGACCAGGAGGAGCCGCGCGGCGTTCAGATGACGCTCACCTGGGAGCCGCCGGAGCGGCCCCTCGAGTTGCGGGGGCTGGAGCCGGTCGGCCAGCGCATCCTGCTTCGCGAGGTCGGTGGCGGCTGGCAGAGAGGCCCGGTGGTGCCGCTCGGCGCCACATCGACGCCGGTCGGCGGTCTCAAGCCGTGGCCGTGGCCGCGGTGGGAGTTGGGCGTGACGATCGAGTACCAGTTCCCTCCGCCGGATGCGCCGCTGGCCCGCGCGCCGGGGTTCTCGGCGACCGTGGCCCCGGTGATCGAGGCGGCGATCGTCGGGCCGGTGCGGCCGGAGGGCACGTGGTTCAATCCGCAGTACACGAACATCCTCGCGCTGTCGGTGCTGATCTGCGTGATCGTGATCGTGACGATCTACCGGGTGCGTGGGCGGGCGGAGGACGTGTACATCCGGCCGATCGCGGGGCTCGAGGCCGTCAACGACGCGATCGGTCGCGCCACGGAGATGGGCAAGCCGATCGTCTACGTCTCGGGGCTGTCGGGGATCGGCAGCATCTCGACGATCGCGTCGATGCTGATCCTCGGCCACCTGTCGCGCCGCTCGGCGGCGTATGAGACGGAGATACTCGTGCCGTGCAACGATCCGCTGGTGATGACGACCGAGCGGGAGATCGTGCGGCAGGCATACACCGAGGCGGGCAAGCCCGACGCGTACCGCCCGGACAATATCTTCTTCGTGACCGAGAGTCAGTTCGGCTACGTCGCCGCGGTGGACGGGATCATGCTGCGTGAGAAGCCCGCGGCGTGCTTTTACATGGGGTACTTCTTCGCCGAGGCGCTGATCCTCGCGGAGACGGGCAACGAGACCGGCGCGATTCAGATCGCCGGCACCGATGCCGACACGCAGCTTCCGTTCTTCATCACCGCGTGTGATTACACGCTGATGGGTGAGGAGCTTTACGCCGCGAGCGCGTATCTGTCGCGCCAGCCGCTGCTGGTCGCGCAGCTTCGCGGGCAGGACATCGCGAAGTTCATCATCGCCGTCGCGCTGGTGGCCGGCGTGGCGGCCGCAACCTACGCCTCTGTCGCAACCGGCTGGCTGGCCGACGCGGCGCGGGCGTTCGTGCAGTGGTTCGGCGTGTAAGTTCATCGCCGGTCGCAGGTCGGTCGGCTGCAACTCGTCTCTGAAAGCCAACACATGCGTCTTCAGATTCCGCTGGTTATAACTTTTCTCGCCGGCGTGTTCATGGCGGTGCAGTTCTTCGTCCCTCACGAGCTGGGGCAGACGGCCTTTGCCGAGCTGCTCAACTGGGGGCGGATCGTCGCCGCATTCGCGCTGGTGCTCGGGATTGAGAGCCTGCTGCGCACGCATGTGGAGAAGATTCGCCGGCGGCGCCGCGACTGGCCTTACTCGATGGTTGCGATCGTTTCCTTCGGGCTCATGGTCGTCGTCGGAATCGGGTTCGGGCACGAACGCGGGACCGGCTTTGACTGGATCTTCCGCCATGTGCAGGTGCCGCTGGATGCGACGATGTTCTCTCTGCTGGCGTTCTTCATCGCCTCGGCGGCCTTCCGGACCTTCCGTGCCCGCTCGACCGAGGCGACGCTGCTGCTGGTGGCGGCGATCGTGGTGATGCTCGGACGGGTCCCGGAGACGCTGATCGTGGTCTTCGGCGAGTCCGGCCCCGGGCTGTGGCTGCACGCAACGATGCCCGACGTGTCGGAGTGGATCATGAGCTTCCCGACGGTCGCGGGCAAGCGCGGGATCATCTTCGGCGTGGCGCTGGGCGCGATCGCGACCGCCCTTCGCATCATCGTCGGCATCGAGCGCTCGCACCTTGGAGGCGGCGGCGGAGGTGGTGGCGCGTGAATGTGTGGGAGCGTCTGCTGGATCTTGATCGTCGCTGGATCTTCGTCGGGATCGCGCTGGCGGTGGTGATCCCGATCGTCACGGGCTACGCGCTCCCGCAGGGCAAGCCCGCGCCTCCGACGGTCGCGGTGTACGACTACATCGAGGCGCTGGAACCCGGCGAGGTCGTGATGGTGTCATTCGACTACTCGCCCTCGAGCATGCCGGAGCTGCATCCGCAGGCGTACGCGGTGGTACGTCACATTCTGACGCGCGACCTTCGCCTTCTGAGCGTCTCGCTCAACGCGCAGGGGACGGCGCTTGGGCGCGAGGTCCTCGCGACGGTCGGAGACGAGCTTGGGGCCGTGGACGGCGTGGATTACGTGCATCTTGGCTTCAAGCCGGGTGGCTCGCAGGTGATCCTCGGGATGGGCGAGAGCATCGAGCAGGTCTACCCGACCACCGCGGACGGCCGGAAGACGAGCCAACTGCAGGTGATGGACGGGGTGAAGACCTACGCGGACGTGGCGCTGGTGGTGGACTTCGCCGCGGGGAACATCCCCTTCGCGTGGATCGCCTACGCCCGCGAACGCTACAACCAGGACCTCGTCGCAGGGATCACCGCCGTGATGGCGACCGACCTTTACCCCTACCTGCAGTCAGGGCAGCTCATCGGGCTGATCAACGGGCTGAAGGGGGCCGCGGAGTACGAGCGGCTGATTGACCTTGAGCCATCGGAGGCGCCCGGGATGCTGGGGATGTCGGCGCAGTCGATCGCGCATCTGCTGATCATCGTGCTGGTCATCGTGGGGAACATCGCATACTTCGCGTCCGGGCGGCACCGCCGGCGGTAGGCCGTGTCGGAGCGCGTGGTATCGTCCGTCGGACAGTGGAGAGATAGATCATGAGGCTTCGATTCGAACGGATTGCGCTGCTGCTGGCGGCCGCGGGGATGGTCGCGGTGATCGCCCCGGTGGCGAGTGCCGACGGCTACGTCGAGCAGCTCAAAGAGAAGGTTCCTTTCTTCCAGACGATGACGGGATCCCGCGCGCCGATGTACGAGCCGCTGGCCCGGCAGATGGTGATGGAGTACGACCTCGACGAGGGCGTCGCGGTGGAGATCGGCGGAAACGCGGGCGCGTTCTCGATTGCGCTTGCCGCGCAGACGCAGATGACCGTGTACAACCTCGACCTCGACCCGTGGGCGATCCGGCTGTGCGGTGTGCTTGTTGACGAAGCGGGGCTGACCAGTCGGGTGATTCCCATCGAGGGCGACGCGCAGGACATGCCGCTGCGTGAGGGCCTCGCGGACTTCGTCTTCAGCCGCGCGGTCATTCCCTTCGTCCCCGATAAGGTGCAGTTCATGCGTGAGGTCTACCGCATTCTCAAGCCCGGCGGCGTGGCGTACGTCGGCCACGGCGGTTGGGGGACACTGCTGGATCCTGAGATTCGCGCGCGACTCGTTGAGGACCGCCTGAGGCGCTGGGAGGAGGGCCGCATCCCCGAGGGCTGGGAGGGGCCCGCGGAGGGGATGGTGGACCTGGCGCGGGAGGCCGGGATCGAGCATTGCCGGCTGATCACCGAGCCGGACGTGGGCTGGTGGCTGGAGATTCGCAAGCCGGCCGAGGGGTAGGGCCGGGGCACGGCAGGGGGCTGTCGCGATGTGGATCGTTGACGAGTTGCAGGAGACTGGTAGCTGACCTATGCCTGAGGCGGCAGCACCTGAAATCTGGGGAATCTCGACGGAGATCATCGGCGTCTGGCTGGCCGCGTTCCTGACGCTGGCGATCTTCAGCTTCCTCTACGAGGACAACCCCATCTACAAGTTCGCGGAGCACCTCTTCGTAGGGGTCTCCGCGGGCTACGGCGTGGTGATCACCTGGCACGAGGCGGTGATCCCGCTGCTGATCGACCCGCTCTTCCGCCCGGAGCGGGTGGACATGGCCGCGCCGAGCTACCTCGTGATCATCCCCGGTGTGCTGGGGCTGATGATGTTCAGCCGCTTCTTCCCGCGCTACGACTGGCTCTCACGCTGGCCGATCGCGTTCGTGATGGGCCTTTACTCCGGCCTGACGATCCCCGCGTCGGTGCAGGCCGACCTGCTGCCTCAGCTTTATGCGACGATGCTGCCGATCTGGCCGGGGGTCGAGGTGCCGCTTTGGACCGCGATCAGCAACTTCCTGCTGATCGTCGGGTTGCTCTGCACGCTGGCGTACTTCTACTTCTCCCGCGCGCAGTCGGGAGCGTTCGGGGTCGCCTCGAAGGTTGGGATACTCTTCCTGATGGTGGCCTTCGGCGCGAGCTTCGGCAACACGGTGATGGCGCGCGTCTCGCTGCTGATCGGGCGCGTGCAGTTCCTCTACGACGACTGGTGGACACCGCTGGTGGCGGAGCCGATCCTTCGGTGGCTCGGGGGGTAACGAGAGGCGACGAGGGCGCAGGCCGGAGCGAGATCCGCCCTCTCCACAACGCCCCGGCGCCTCGTCGCAGGCCCCCGCGGGCGCGGCCCTCGATCACCATCCCCAGCGCAGGACGAAGGGCATCCGGGGAAAGAGCGTCTCCAGCAGCCTCATGACCGGCGGACTGACCTGCGGCTCCACGGTCGTTTCCCGCTGAAGGTAGCCCTCGAGCGGCGTCTCCCGCCCGGTCACGATCCGCGTGATGCGCTCGTCGGTGGTGCGCAGCGCGATGTCCGTCGGCCGCGAGTCGAGTGTGTCGAGTACGCGCGCCGAGCCATCCTCGAACTCCAGCCCCGATCGGAGGCGCTCTCCAAGCAGGATCACGCGCCCTCGCCAGTCCTCGAAGGGCGTCTTGCGCAGGCGGCGCTCGAAGAGCGGGCGTATCTCCCCGAGGAGTTGCGCGAGGTCGCGGATGCCGAACATGTTCACGTCGCCGGTAGACTCGCGCGAGTACCCACAGCGGCACAGCACGTCGGTCAGCAGGCCCGCGTCCGAGCACACGTCCGCGGTCACGCGCCTCGCACCGTCCCCAGCCAGCAGCGTATGCACCCGCGCGAGGAGGGCGGCGCCGATCTCGGCGCGCGCCTCCTCGCCCTCACGGACCGCCACGTCGAGCAGCGTGGCACGATCGCCCTCCTCGTGGCTTGCCAGCGCGACGCCGACAAGCTCGCCATCGCGCTCGGCCAGCGCCGCGAAGGTCCCCTCACCGAGGTGCGGCACCGGCAGCGGGGAGAGCGTGAACGCGTCGTCGTGGTAGTCGAGCAGATAGCGCCGGACCGTTTCGCGGTCATCCTTGCCGATCGGCCGGATGACGACGCCGTCGGGGGAGACGCACGGGGTCCCGAGGCACAGCAGTTTGACGGCTCGCTCCCGCCGGTCCATGTCCACGTAGCCGAAGTCGCGGTAGAGCGCGTGGGCGTTGTTGCGAGTGCCGGTGTTGAGCGCGAAGCACGAGCAGCGCAGCGCCTCCTCGTGCTGCATCGCCGCCGCGAACGCCCGCCGTGACAGGCCGCTGCGCCGCCACTGCGGCGAGGTGTGCACCCAGTAGACGTAAAAGCGGGTGGCCCAGTGCCCGTGCGGGAAGCCGCTCAGCCCGCTCTCGGCGAGTACGTTGGCGATCTCGTAGCCCTCGACCTTCGCGTGGACGATCACCATGTCGCGGGCGGCGATCTCGAGTTCACCGACACGCGTTCCGCCGTCGGTCAGCCCCTCAAGCGATCCCTCCGGCGCTTCGCGGCCGAGCCTGCGAAGTGCGTGCCCCCCCATCAGCCGGAAGCGCAGATCGCGACCGGGCAACAGCCCGGCGAGGCGATCGGCCCACTGCGACCGCCCCATCGTCACGAGCTGCAGCGCAGCCCACGCGGCGTCCTCGGGCTGATCGCCCGCCGCGAGCGCCTCCAGCGGCTCCGCCGCGCGCTCATCCGACGCCACCGAGCGCTCGAACGCCTCGACCATGCTCCGCGCGCGGTCGGGAAGCTCGGCGCGCTCCTCGGGCTTGAGGCGTGACAGATCGCTCAGCGCCTCGATGCGACGGCTCGCCTCGACGGCGGGGGCATCGGCGAGCAGCGCCTCAACGAGCACGCCGCGCATCGCCGCGTCGAAGCCGTCGTCGTCGGGCCGGACCAGGGGCAGAGGGTGCACCGTCGTGCCGATCTGAGCGAGAAACTCGCTGAGGTCCTCGCCCGCGGCCAGCCCGAGGTAGTATGCCAGCCGGTCGGCAGGCCAGGCGAACGCGGCGAGCAGGCGGTCCTCCTCGCGTTTCTTCGGGAGAACCTCAAAAAGGCGGCCGAGCAGGTCGTCCCCGGAGCGCCGCTCAAGCTCGGCGAGCAGCCATGCGCCCCCGGGATGCCACTGCTCGGTGGCGGCGTAGATGCGCGAGAGGTCTTTCCGTGTGCGTGACGGGTCGCTCGCGTCGAGCGCCCGCACCAGGCGGTCGCGGAGGCGGTCGGCCTCGTCGGCGAACCCGAGGTGATCGAGGAAGCGCAGTGCCAGATGGCGCGCCACCGTGGCCTCGGGGAAGAGGCTCACGAGCAGGTGGCCGGATGGACGATGCCACACGGCGGCGTTGGCGATCGCGAGGGCGGCGTTGTACGCCAGTGCCCAGCGTGGCCCGGTGGCGGCGAGGAAGAGGCCGTCATCCCAGGGGCGCGGGCGGCGTGAGGTTTGCAACACGCGGATGACCGAGGGCGTCGCCCAGTCCGTGCCGAAGACCCCGACCATGAACTCGTCGAAGCGGCGGATGAGGCCCGCGAGTTCGTCGGCGCGCTCGACGACGGGTTCGTCGCAGATGAGCTTGAGGCCGTGCACCGTGCGTGCGGTCGGTGGCGGGCCGATCTCCACGGGCAGGTCGTCGCCCCCCCGCTCGGCCGGGTCCGGGGCGAGCGCGCGCAGCAGCGGCTGGAGGTGCGCCAGGACATTGAAGCGCTCGAGCGTGACCGCGCAGACGCAGACGCGCCCGCTGCCGTGCTCGGTAAGGCCCGCGAGGGGTTCGCCTGTCTGCCGATGGACGAGCAGCGGGCGCGCGCCATCGGGAAGCCGCAGCGGTGTCCACGTCTCCGCGCCGGGCGGGTGCGGTCCGAAGCCCTCGACGACTCCCTCCGTCACCGCGACATCGTCCTCATGATAGCCCACGCGGAACTCGCGGTCGATCTGCAGCTCGCCCCCGGAGTCTTCAGCGGGCACGAAGCGCGCGCCGAAGCGCTCCGCGAAGCGCGCGGCGGGCATCTTCGATGGTCCATCGCCCGTCACCAGTTCGAACTGCGGCGCGGAGCCGGCGACCAGCAGGCCCCCGCCCTCGGCGACGAAGCGCTCGACGGCCTTCAACTCCGCCGGCCCCACCCGCGCGGGAGCGGTGGCGTCAATGATGACGACGTGGTAGCGCCGCAACACGCTCCACTTGAGCGGCTCGCGGCAGATCGTGATCCGCTCGGGGCCGCTGCTCAGCTCGCGCCGAACACCGCTCCACCCTGAGTCGTGGTAGTGATCGACGAGGATGCGCATCCTGCTTTGATCTGACCGCGTGAACACGCCGGCCACCTCCCGCTGTGTCGCGACAGACGGACAGGACTGCCGCGGATGGCGGCAGCCCGGGTGCGAAGAGAACACATCGTGCGGCGACGCTACCCGCCCTTCGGGAACCAGTCGAAGGGAATCTCCGGGTCATCGAGATCGCGGCGCAGCTCGTCAGGCTGCGCCGCGTTGTAATGCTCGGTCGGGACGTTGAGCACGACGGCCGTCCGCCCTCCCACCGCCGCGAAGCCGTGCCACACCAGCGGCGGGATCTGCACCACGACCGGGTTGAGTTCACCGGCAACGACCGACTGGGTCTCGCCGCGTGTGGGCGACGCCTCGCGGTCGTCGAAGAGCCCGATGCGCGCGTTGCCCGCGAGCACGCAGAAGCTGTCGGTCTGGATCTCGTGACAGTGCCATGCCTTGACGATGCCCGGGAAGCAGGCGGAGACGTAGACCTGGCCGAAGTCGATGAAGATCTCGTCGTCGTCACGCAGAATCTCCATCAGCCAGCCGCGCTCATCGACATGCCGCACGAGCTTCTTGATTCGCACTCCATCGATCATCGCTGTCCTCCAGCTACGAGCCCGGCATCTGCAGGGCGACCGCGTGGCGGTCGAAGTATTCGACGGCGACGGCGGTGAGGTCCTCAGGTGTGAGCGCTTCGACGGCGGCGACGGCCTCGTCGGCGCCGCCGAGGCCGAAGAGCGCGCGGCGGGCCAGGTAGAGCGCAGCCTCCGTGGGACTTTGAGTGCGCAGTCGGTGCAGGTTGATCACGCGGGCCTTCGCCCGCTCCATCTCCGCCTCCGTCACCGAGCCGCTCTGCAGTGCCAGCAGATGCCTGAGCACGCCGACGCGGGCGCGCTCCACAGAGCGCGGCGCCGCGAGCACATGCACGGCGAGGTAGGGGTGACGGGCCTGCGGGATCGTGAGGACGCTGATGGGGTAGTGCTCTTCGAGCAGGCGCGTGGGCAGTGCCAGCCCCAGCCCCTGCAGCAGACCGAGGTCGCGCCGCAGCCGCCCGCCCGGGCCCTCAAGCAGCGCCGCGACCACCTCCGCGGCAGGGAAGGCCGGATCGCCGTAGGCAGGGAGCGGTACACCGACAGCCATCGACGCCTGCAGAAGATCGGCGCTGTCGCCGACCTCGATCCGCGACTGCGTCGGCAGTTCAAAGGCCGGCGGCGCCGGCGGGGCCGGCCGAGTGGCAAGTTCCCCGAAGGCGCGCCCGACCGCCCCGGTCGCCTCGGCGGCGGTCAGCGGTGAGACGATGCACAAGCATGCGTTGGCGGGCACATAGTGCGTGTCGCGGAACTGCTGGAGCCCCTCCAGCGTGATTGCCGCGACGCTCTCGGGGTCGCCCTGCTGGGGCCGGGCCATCGGGCTGTCGCCGTAGAGCGCCTGGCGGAAGAGATCGAATGTGGCCTGCACGGGGGACTGCCGGGAGGCGTCCCACGTGCTTTCCACCAGCGCGCGCGCCTCGTCGAGCTTCTCCTGCGTCAGCTCGACCTCGAAGACCTCGTCGGCGAGCAGTGCCAGCCCCGCGTCAAGCTCCTCGACCGCGGCGGTGAATGTGGTCTCCACGAAGTCCCAGTTGGTGTTGACCGCGAGCCCCGAGGAGCCGGAGCGGATGATGGCTGAGATCGGACGAAGGTCCTCCGTGACCGCCTTGTGACTTGAGACGGAGACCATCTGCTGCAGCAGCGCGCGTGAACCGCGATCCGCATCGGTCTCGTGGCCGCCGGAGGCCTCGATGACCAGCGCGATTCCGGCGACGCGCACATGATCGCTCTGCACCGCAAGCACGGTGAGGCCGTTGTCCAGCACGGTGCGGGTGGCGGGCCCGGCCTGAGCGGCCGCGGCGGACAGCAGCGCGATCAGCCCGAGAGCGAGGATGCGTCGCATGGCGCCATCGCCTCCTCCTGCTCACCGGGAGCGGCCTGCGGGCGGATGATCGCGAGCGTGTACGCGTTCGGGCCGAGGTACTTCCTCGCAACCTCCCGGAGCTGCTCGGCGGTCACCGCCTCGACGGTGTCGATGTACTGGATGGCCCGCCGGTAGCCGCCGATGGCCTCGTAGAAGCCCAGCGCCCCGGCCTGGTCGCTGAACGACTCGTTGCTGAACGCGTAGCTGATGCGCAAGATGCGCTTCGCCTCAGCCAGTTGCTCCTCAGTGAGCGCCTCCTCGCGAAGGCGCTCGACTTCGTCGAGGATCGCCGTGCGGACCTCCGTCTCCTTGTCCTGGACGGTCATCGCCGTGATGATGACGAGGCCCTCGTCGCGTTGGGTGAGAAAGTCGCAGTTGGACATCAGCGCGAGCCCCTCCGCTTCGAGGGACTGGTGGAGGCGGCCGAGCTGCCCCTCGCCGAGGATCGTGTAGATCAGGTCCATCGCACAGACGTCCTCGAAGTTCTCGACCTTCGGCGCGTGCCATGCGTAGCTGATCAGCAGCGCGCGGCTCGGGCGCGTCTGGGCCCCCACACGCACGTCGGTCTGAGGCGGCTCGGACGGGAGCGTCAGATCCGGCGCGGGCACCGCCTCGGCCGCGCCGAACAGCTCCTCGGCCTGCGCGTAGATCGCCTCGGCGTCCACGTCACCGGCGACGATCAGCGCCATGTTGGCCGGGACGTAGTAGCGCGAGTAGAAGTCCATCACGTCCTCGAGAGTGAGCGCGGTGACCTGCTCGGGCGTTCCGCCGATCGGCCGGCCGTAGGGGTGCTGGCGGTAGGCCGTCGTCCAGATGAGATCATCGAGCGTTCCGCCGGCAGAATCGAGCCGGTCGGTCAGCTCGCGAGCGACGACCTCGCGCTCGCGCGTGACTGCCGCCGATCTGATGTCGGGGTCGAGGACCGCCTCGGCGATCAGCTCGATCGCGCGCGGCAGATACTGGCTTGCGACGGTGACCTCGATGCGGGTGAAGTCACGCGTGGTCATCGCGTTGACGTACCCGCCCAGCGACTCGATCGCGGGGCCGACGCGGCGGTCGTCGCGGGCGTCGGTGGTCTCGAACAACAGGTGCTCGAGCAGATGTGCGACGCCGACCTGCCCCTCGGCCTCCTGTGCCGAGCCGGCCCTGATGTACAATGCGGCGGCGGCGAGGCCCCAGTCGTCCTCGTCCTTGACCACGACCCGGAAGCCGTTGTCGAAAGTGCGGTCGGTGACCTTCGCGGGATCGAGGATCGGGGCGGCGCCGGCGCAGATGCAGAGCGCGACGGCGAATGCCGCCGCATGGAGCATGAATGGATGTCTGCGCACGTGGAATCTCCTCTCCTCGCCGAAAGAGACGCTCCGGCGAACCTGCAGGCAGCATACACGCGTAGAAGGACCGCGTCAAGAAAGCGCGCCTGCGGGCGGCTGACCGTATTGTGTAGGTTGCTGGGGCCAGGTGCTACCCCGGCCTCCCCCGCACCTCCATCAAACTGCACACTGCCATCATACAAGGGGGAGAACACAACCGTGAGCGGAGATCCGAAAGAGCTTTGACAGGTCGGAACGTGGGGCTCATTCCCCCTCCCGCCGGAGTTCGCACAGCGAACTCTCAGGGAGGGGGTGCCCGAATGTCGTGTGTGAGGGCGGGGGAGGCCGTCGTTGCCGCACCTACATTATTCGGTCACACCCGGCCTGCGGGCGGCAGATGGAAACCGGAGCCGACCCTCGCCGGGACTTATGCCACGAAGTCGGAGCAACGACAACCGCATGGCGGGTGATCGCAGGCGCTTTCTGCGCGAGACTGCCGCGCACCGCCGATGCCCCGCAACACGGCGGCATGCCGTGTCGGGTCGAGATCCGCCGCAGGGCAATCAGTCCATCGCCAGCGTGAACATCTCGTACGTCACCGCGGTGGGTTGCATCCACTTCGCATGTCCGTCGTAGAAGTTCGCGTTCAGCCCGCCGTTGTGACGGTTGTACGCGGCCGAGTTGGGGACCTGGTAGGGGAGGTCGTCGTTCCCCTCGATCCCGAGGTCAGCCTCGCTGCCGTCGAGCAGCACGATGGTTCCCGAAGGGTCATGGAACGCCGAGTCGGGCCTGCGGGCCACGCTGCCGAGGTTGTTGATCACGTAGCTCGACCAGCGCCCCGTCGCGCTCTCCGCCGGCGCCGTCCAGCCGTCATCGCTCGGACAGCGGTAGATCTGATAGTTCTTGATGTAGGGCTGCAGACGGAGCGGGAAGCCGTCCCAGCGCCAGTTGTACGCGGGAGGCGGATCGGGCTCATCATCCGTGTGCGGCGGGGTCATCTCGTCGTGGTCCTGCACGTACATCTGCAGAGCCGTCCCGAGCTGCTTGAGGTTGCTCAGGCAGCTTGTCTGGCGCGCCTTCTCCCTCGCGCGCGCGAAGACGGGGAAGAGGATCGCGGCCAGGATCGCGATGATGGCAATGACCACGAGCAGCTCAATCAGCGTGAAACCTTCGCGCTTCATCACACGCACCTCGCCTATTGGCATTTTGTGTAGGACGTGTACGCAGGATACCCAATTCATTCGCAAACGCACCAGACCTTCGGCCACTGCCCTGCATTGCTGGAAGGCTTCAGCGGCGCGGGGGCGAACTCCCCACCAGCTACGCGACATCTACCCGGAGGTGCGCCAACATGGCACGCTACGCCCGTCTGACCACCGTTTCGTGGAGCCCGCGGAAGGAAGCCGAGGGCGCGCAGCAGCAGGAGTCGAACCGCCGGCAGGCCGTGGAGATGATCGATCGCGCCGCGAAGGACAGCTCGGACCTGGTCTGCATGCCGGAGATCTTCGCCCAGCGGCACCTGACCTCCGAGGCGTATGAGCGATGGGCCGAGCCGATCCCCGGACCGACGACGGACGCGGTCGGGGAGGCCTGCCGGCGCAACAACTGCTACGCGGTGGCGACGACCATCGAAGAGCGAGACGGGCGGCTCTACAACGCGGCTGCGCTGCTCGACCGCGCCGGCGAGATCGTGGGCGTCTACCACAAGATGCGCCCGACGCGCGGGGAGCTTGAGAATGGGATCACCCCCGGCTCGGACGCGCCCGCTTTCGAGACGGACTTCGGCGTGGTGGGCTTCGCGATCTGCTTCGACATGAACTTCCCCGAGGTGGCGCAGCGGCTGCAGGAGAACGGCGCTCGGTGCGTTCTGTGGCCGTCGATGTATGAGGCCGGGCGGCAGCTTGAGTTCTGGGCGGAGGAGTTCGGGTTCTACGTGGTCAGTTCGTGGGGCGGGCAGATCAACTCGATCATCGACATGACCGGCACGCCGCTGGTGAGGACGGGCTACCAGTATCCGATCGCGAGCGCGGACGTGAACTTCGACCGCGAGTGCTACCACCAGGACGAGAATCGGCGGCACTGGGATGCGATTCGCGAGAAGTACGGTCGCGGGGTGTCGCTGAGCATCCCTCACCCGGAGGGCAAGTTCACGCTCGCCTCGGAGATGGACGATGTGACGATCGAGGACATCGAGGCGGAGTTCAGCCTTGAGACATGGCGCGACTACCGCCGCGACGCGCTGAATAAGATCCTGGCGGCGACACCGGGGGAGTGACCCGGCCTCCCGCGGCGAGGTCGCTCGGGGCCTCGATGGTCGGGCAGGGCTCCGGGGCGCCATCGGGCAGCCACGGTCCTGTCAGGGGAGCATCATACTCGGACATGTAGCCCTCGCTGATCATCCCCAGCTCCGTGGAGAGGTGCCACCTGAAGGCGGAACGCCACAGGAAGCGACGCGGCGCCTCCTTCATGAAGCACGGCATCGCATCGTGGCTGGGGATCGGCACGTAGACGCCATTGAACGACTCGTCGGCGGCTCCCGCCACCGTGAGCGCCGCGAAATCCGGTGGCGACTGCGAGTTCACCTCCGGCCCCCGCTGATCCTTCCACCACTCGCAGTAGCCGAGGAACAGACAGAATGCGCCGATGAACACCGCTGCGTGAGCGAGTCGGCTTCGCATCGTGATACCCCCGTGATGCGGGTCATGCCGAACAGCCGCACGTCGCGCCTCTATATAGATGTTAACTGCTCCGCGGTCGGCTGCGTTACCTCTTTCGCCGCGCGAATCGTTGACGGGATGCGGCCGAGAACGACGCTCCAGGCGAGGAGGGCGCCCGGAGTCCGGACACGGTGCGGCGAAGACCGTGGCGTCCGGGCGCCCCCGCCCGGACGCCGTCCCCGCCGCGTGGATCCTGATACCACCTGCCGGGCGAGTCAATGTGCGCTCCGGCGCGCAACCGTGTATAATACCTGCGGGTGAGTTCGAGATGCGGATCGTCCACACAAAGCAGGATGTGCGCGCCGCCGTTGCGGCAGCGCGGGCCGAGGGCGGCTCGATTGGCCTCGTGCCCACGATGGGCGCGCTCCACGAGGGCCACCTCTCACTGGTCCGCGGGGCCGTCGATCATTGCGACTTCGTCGTCGTGAGTATCTTCGTCAACCCGACGCAGTTCGGGCCCGGTGAGGATCTCGACGCCTACCCGCGCGACCTTGAGGGCGATGCGGCGAAGCTCGCATCGCAGGGCGCAGATCTCATCTTCGCGCCCGACCCCGCGGAGATGTACGCCGCGGACTCCTGCACCGTCGTGAGCGTCGAGGCGCTCACCGAGGGCCTCTGCGGGGCATTCCGCCCGAGGCATTTCGACGGCGTGACCACGGTGGTATGCAAGCTGCTGAACATCGTCGCGTCCGACCGGGCATACTTCGGGCGCAAGGACTACCAGCAGCTCGTGGTCATCCGCCGGATGGTCCGCGACCTCGACATGCCCGTCGAAGTCATCGGCATGCCCACCGTCCGCGAGGACGACGGCCTCGCACTCAGCTCGCGCAACCGGTACCTCACCGAACGCGAGCGGGAGGTCGCGCCGAAGCTGCACGAGGCGCTGATCGCGGGCGCCGACGCCGCGCGGCAGGGCGCCACGGCTGCCGAGGTCGAGCGGATCGTCGCCGCCGAGCTTGGGGAGGAACCGCTCTTTGAACCGCAGTACGTACGCGCCGTTGACGCCGACACGCTGCAGCCGATGCAGGGCCGGAGCGGACGGATGGTCATCGCGGTGGCGACGTATCTTGGAAGCACCCGGTTGATTGATAACGTCGTGGTTGAAGGATGATCGAAGTGCTGCGCACGATCTGTTTCGCCAAGATCCACGGTGCCACCGTGACCCAGGCCGAGCTGTACTACGAAGGGAGCATCACCATCGACGCCGACCTGCTGGAAGCGAGCGGGATTCTGCCCAACGAGCTGGTGCAGATCGTCAATCTCAGTAACGGTTCGCGCATCGAGACGTATGTGATAGCAGGAGAGCCAGGTTCGGGCGTCATCTGCCTGAACGGACCGGCCGCGCGCATGGCCTACGTCGGCGACGTTGTGCATGTCCTGTGCTACGGATTGTTCGACGGGGAGGAAGCCGCGGACGTCGTGTTGAATGTAGCACACGTAGATGAGAACAACAGACTCGTGGAGCAGTGATGGCAGAACACATCGCAGACATCCCGCGCGGATGCGCGGCCATCGACCCCCGGACCCTCGAGCGGATCGTGCGCCTGGCCCTTGGTGAGGACATCGGTCGCGGCGACCTCACCAGCATATTGACGATCCCACCGGACGTCGCCGCCACCGGTGTGCTGCTCGCGAAGCAGGACGGCGTGATGGCCGGTGGCGCGGTCGTAGCGGAGTGCTTCCGGCAGAACGAGCCCGCGTGCTCCCTCTCCGAACTGCTCCCGGACGGTGAGCGTTTCAGCGATGGCGACCACCTCGGCCGCATCGACGGGACCGCCCGCGGATTGCTCGGCGCCGAGCGCGTGGCGTTGAACTTCCTGCAGCGACTCTGCGGCGTGGCCACGCTTACTCGGCAGTTCGCCGACGCGCTTGAGGGGACGGGAGCGCGCGTCACCGACACCCGCAAGACCACGCCGGGCCTGCGGGCCCTCGAGAAGGCCGCGGTCGTCGCCGGCGGGGGCAGCAACCACCGCTACGCCCTCTACGACGGCATCCTCATCAAGGACAACCACATCCGCCTGGCCGGGGGTATCACCCGAGCGATCGAGCGCGCCCGCGCGGGCGCACCGCACACGCTCAAGATCGAGGTCGAGACCACCCACCTGAGCGACGTGCGGGAGGCGCTCGAAGCCGGCGCGGATATCATCATGCTCGACAACATGGACGACGCGATGACGGCAGAGGCCGTGCGGATCATCGACGGCGCCGCGCTGGTCGAGGCGTCGGGAGAGATGACACTCGCGCGCGTCCGTGATGTCGGGCTGCTCGGAGTCGATCTGATCTCCGTCGGAGCGTTGACACACTCGGCCCCGGCGGTGGACATCAGCCTGGAACTTGAACTGCGTGACTGAGCGGAGACCCCGGGAGGAATCCGAATGACGCGCATTCGGGCCGGAATCGCATGGCCGGTGGCGGTGGCGACGGTCCTGCTGGTCGCGGATCTGGCAGCGGCCGGGCAGAATGTCGCTCAGGGGAGGCCCTTCACCAGCAGCTCCGAGGTCATGGACGGCTGGACGGGGCTGGTCGATGGTGTCGTCGACTCTGACAGCGCGCCCGGCTGCTTCGCCACGACGAACGACAATCAGTTCCCGAAGACCGTGACGATCAACCTCGAGCGGCCGTGCAACATCAACCGTGTCGCGGTTCACAGCTCCGGCAACGGCAACACCCGCGGCATCGTGATCTCCTGCTCCGAGGACGGGGTGCAGTACGAGAAGCTGCGCGAGTTCATCTTTCCCGATGGTGAGCCGCTCACGCTCAACCACCGCTTCAACGATCGCCCCGCGCAGTTCGTGCGCGTGGAGTTCATGAACACCTGGGGCGGAGGGCTCGGTGGCGACTACACGATCTTCTGCCGAGAGGTCGAAGTCTTCGGCAGCCCGACCGGCGCGGCCCCGGTGATCCAGCAGATGGCGGAGCCGACCGGCGATCCGCTGATCGGCACCCGCGACCTGCGGCTCTTCCGCCGCTGGGCGCTCTACGACGACCGCCAGCTCACACTCGCGGTGCTCGGCGACTCGCTCGCCTCGTGCGATGAGGGCACGTGGCCGCAGCTCGTGGCCGAGAGGCTCGCGTTCGCTCGCCCCAATGAGGCCGAGGTCTCCGTCACTGCGATGACGACGGACGGCCTGGAGCCGAGCGCCGAATCCGGTTACGTCGGCATGACCGCCGAGGCCGAGCCCGACGTGGTGATTGTGACCTTCGGGACCGATATGCAGCAGTGGGATCCAGCGGGCTTCCGCGAGGGGCTCACCGGCCTGGTGAAGCGGCTGCTGGAGGAGACGGACGCGCTGGTGGTGCTGGTTGGTCCGGCCGTCGGCGACCCCGAACGTACCGACATCGGCCGCCGGGCACTCGACGAGATGGAGCGGCTCGCGAAGCTGCTCTCGCTGCCGGTGGTGCGCACTGAGGTTACGCTGCGCGCCGACGGTCTGACGGCAGAGGCCGTGCGTGACGACGACGGGGAACTCTCCGTGGAGGCGCGGAGCGTGCTCGCAAACTCGATTCTTGAGCTGCTCCTGCAGCCGCAGATGTGATCCGTGAGGGGTGATGTCGGGATGATGCGACGCCTGTTCGGCCTCCTGGTCGGCCTGCTGCTGTTCTTCCCCGGGGCTCAGATACTCAGGTGGCTCATCGTGGATGAGTTGGGGATCTACCAGCAGATGACACTCACGGACGCTCTGCTGGCGATCATCATCATCCTCGCGGGCATGCTGCTGTTCGGGCAGCCGCGACGCCCGCTCACCGCCGAAGAACTCGAGTCCCAGGCGGAGAAGATGGAACTTGCCTCCCGGCGGCTCGAGCAGGCTCAGAGGCAGCATGCCCAGGCCGTGCGCACGAGCCGCCTCAGCCGCCGATCGCCCTCGCGACCGGCGTCGGCGTCGGCGTCGGGGTCGGGGTCGGGGTGGGGGTCGGGGTCGGGGTCCCGGCGCAGTCCACGCTCAACGTCGGCCGCGCCGCCGTCGCGATCCTCGCGCGGCGCCCGGTCCGACCGGCGAAGCCGTCGCTGACGGGGCGCGCCGCGAACGTCCGCCTCAGCGCCGGTGCGCCCCGCCCCTGCGCGCGGCGACCTCGGGCTTCGAGGCACTGCCGGCGTCGATCGCCCATCGCCGCGCCACGCTCAGATGACGCTGCGCCTCCGCCAGCCTTCCTCCGGGCACGCCGCCCGCACCGCCTCGCCGACGGATACGGCCCCCAGCCTCAGCATGCACGGCGCCACCCCTCCGGGCCGTCGAGAAGCGCCTCAGATTTCGTTCTCATAGCTCCTCTTCTCCTCATCATTATCTGCATTTACTCGAGTCTTTGCGTTAATAAGCCCAATACAGAGGAAACATATCTTCAGAAGCGACGTTATCTATAGTAGACCCGCCTGTCCCGGACCACGCGGAAAGATCCGATCGAGCCGGATGCTACACTGATCGAGGCATTCCCGGGAGAGGAGCGCGGGAGGCGACTGTGTCGGGGGTGACCGGATGTCTGAGAGGAGCGATCGCCGTGGGGCGCCTGATGCGCCTGCCGGGCGAGCGAACGTTGACGCGACGGTTCTTGTCGTGGATGACGACCCATCGGTACTGAGCATACTTCGCATGCTGCTTGAGGACGAGGGCTTCGGCGTGATCGAGGCGGGGAACGGTGTCGAGGGGGTCTCCGCGCACGCGGCGCACGGTGGCGTGGATCTGGTCGTCAGCGACATCGATATGCCGGAGATGGATGGTCTCGAACTCTGCCGATGGCTGGAGAGCAACGCCGAGGGGGTTCCCGTGATCCTGGTGAGTGGGATGGACGTTGACGCCGCCGAGATCTGCGCGACTGAGGCGTCAGTGGTCGGCTTCTTCCACAAGCCCTTCGAAGTCGCGAGCTTCATCGCGATGGCTCGGGAGAGTGTCGCTGCCAGGCGCGCGAGCATCTGAGGCGTGCCACACGAACCGGCCGCGACTTCCGTCGCGGCAGTCGTCCCGGGGAACACAGGCGGCCGGATTGGGGCCCGGCCGCCTGCGCGCTTTCCGTCTTCGGCGGCTCAGCCGAGGCTGACTGCTCCGCCCTTCATCCCGCCCTCAGGCCATTCCAGCTCGACCTCGATGCTGTACTCCTTGCCCGAGCTGCCGGTTTCCTCCTCGAACTTCACCTCAAGCTCGACCATCTCGGGAATGTCAACCGGCGTCTCCTCGTCGCCCTTCTTCAGAACGACGCTGTTCTGCTCGATACGGTCGGCGAGGTCGCGCAGAAACGAGCACACACGTGCCCTGTCGGCCTTCTCTTCACTCTGGAAGATGACGACTTCCTTGCCCATCGTCCACCGCTCCTTTGTGTTCCTGGTTGGTACAGCTACCTTATACTTCGCGGTCGAGCCCCCGAATCCTGCGCGCCGCGCGCTTGCGTTCTCGGCGATGATCGGGCGAAACGAAAAATTTCGGTGAATTATTTCGTCACGGACCTTGGCAAGAGCCTGCTATCTGAGTATACTATCCGCACAGTTGTGACGTTGCTGGACATGCACAGGGAGGGGCAGGGCCATGCTCGGCCATTCTGGCGTCTGGCGATTGACGTGCGCTGCGGTTGTTCTTCTCCTCGTCTGCGGGGCCCTCGGCTACGCGGACACATGGGACACCATCTTCTGGCAGGATGATTTCCAGGACGGCGACTACACCAGTAACCCCACATGGACGACATTCGGCGGGCCCGGCGGCTTCACTCACTCCGTCGTTGATACCGGTGGCGGGGAGTACGTCTTCCGGCAGACCGGGACCTACCTCGGGGCGGCGGGTGCCGGCTGGGCCGGCGCCTACGTCAGCGTTCTTGAGGGCAACCAGGGGATGACCGGATGGGTGGACAGCTCCCGGGTCACCGCCAACGGCTGGGCCGCGCTCTCGCTGCTGCGCTACACGCCTTCGGGCATCGGTGGCTTCGGCACCGGCTATGCCCTCGCCATCGCGCACAACGCGGCGGACAACATCACCGCGACTCTCTACCGGCTGGATGACGTCAGCACACCCGCAATCACCAGTGAGGTCACCATCCTCAGCGAGTACAGCGATGTCTGGTTCCGCTTCTTCGCCACCGGAGCCGATGCCGACACCCGTCTGCAGGCTCGCGTCTGGGCCGACGGCTCGGCTGAACCGGATGCCTGGCACCTCGACACCGGGGTCACCACATACTACAACACCGGCTTCGGCGGCGTCGGCGTCGTCACGCAGAGCGAAGGAGTCCTCGCGGACGCTGATTTCGACAACATCGAGTTCGGCACACCCGAACCCACCACGATGGTCCTGATGGCTACCGGCCTCGGGGCAATCGTCCTGCGCCGGCGGCGCAGGGGATAGAAGCCGCCGCCTCGAAACAATCAACGCCCCGCCCTTCGCGCGAAGGGCGGGGCGTCCGTGCGTACCTGCCACGCAACCGGATGGAATCGCGCCGGTCAGCGGAGCGATCAGAGTTCGTCGGCGCTGATGAACCGGCCGGGCGGCGATGAGTGGTTGTCGATCCCGAAGGTGCGGTTCTCGTCCGTCACCGGGTAAAGAGCGCGCACACCAGGATCTTCGACGAACGCGCGGAGTGCCTCCGGGTCGGCGAACGTCGTCAGCGCCTCGATCTGCCCCGGCCACTGGACGCCCAGGTCGCTCTGGTAGACGCACACGCCCGCGGCGCCCGCCTCATGCGCATCGAGAGCGCGCTTCGCCATCACCCACGGGTTCACCCCGCGCGGGTTGCACTCGCCGCTCCAGCCGCTGTGCTGCGTGGGGAGGCAGTTGTTGCCCGCGTAGACCGGGATGCCGTGCTCGCGGCCCAGTGCGAGGTAGGGCTCATCATCCCACTGCTGGTACTCCTCGATCCAGCGCAGCTCCGAGAGCGCGATCTCACCGATCAGCCCCCGCCGGCACCACTCCTCCACCGCGAAGCCGCAGATCAGGTTCGCCTCGATCCCGTCGTTGGGGATGCGCACCTGCACGGGGATCGCCCGATCGTAGCGCTCCCGCAGCGGATCGAGTTCGGCCTTCAGCTCCACCAGCAGCTCCGTCACCGCAGCGGCCCGGAACGTGCACCACGCGAGGAACTCATCGCGGTCGGCCGAAAGGGTCAACTCGCGCGGATCGCGTCCGGTCCGTTCGCGCCACGCGTTCACCAGCAAAGGGTGGTAGCGCGCCGCCGGTGGCTGGCGGCAGAAGTCGAGGCAGAGGCCCTCGCAGCCGATCTCCGCGGCCTCCATGAGAATCGCCACGCGCTCGCGGCGGTACTCCGGAGCGGCGTAGCAGATTCGGGTCACATCAAGCGTCCCGTCGCGGTGGACTTCGAGCAACTGGGGGTGATTCTGCGCGAACTGCCCGCGGTGCGGCGCGCCCGGGGAGTAATGCCGGTTCATGCTCAGCCGGCCGTAGACGGTGCAGGGCCCTTCGGGATGCTCGCGAGCGTACTGCAGCGCGGCGCGAAGCTGGCAGCGCTCGCGGTATATCGCCTGCACCGCCCGGCCCTGCGCGCCCCCGATGAGCCCCTCATCGAGGAAACCCTTGCAGGTCGCGCCGGGCAGGTCGCTGTGATATGTCAGCACGCTGCGACCCAGTTCCCAGACGAGGTGGCGGATGTTGCAGTCGGTATGCGCGTTGATGCAGTCCTCGGCATCGTGGCCGGTCGGCCAGCGGTGCGGGAAGTGTCCGATCCAGCAGCCCAACTCGATGACGCCCTGGATGGTCCAGTCCACAGTAGCATCTCCTCGCTCTTGCGACGGGCGTTCCCCCGTCCGTCGGTTGTTCGGCACCGCCCTCTCCGCTCTTACCCGCCCGGTAGCGCCCGCTCCTGCTCGTCCGACCAGCCGTCGATCTCCTCGAGGGGCTTGCGCAGGCTCGGGTAGATGACGCCCTTGCCCTCCATCCGCTGCTCGCGGACCGCACCAAGCAGGTCGCGGGCCGCGTCGAGCCCGCCGACGGCCGAGACATACTTCCCGGGCTGAATGCGATCCTCGGCGATCATCTCCATCGCCAGCGCCATGTCCGACGGGTCGGAGCCCGATGAGCCTACCACCGAGATCGACTCGTAGTGGACGCGCCGGGCGTCCACCGCGATCATCTCCTCGCCCGCCTTCACGCCGCCGAAGAGGTTCGTGACACCGCCCTCACCGAGGTAGTCGAACGACTTCTCCTGCACCGCGCGGATGCCCAGCGCGACGATGCAGTCATCCACCCCGCGGCCGCCGGTCACGTCCGCGATGATGTCCTCGAGCATATCCGGGGTGGTCAGAACCAGGCTGACGCCCGCGTCGCGGGCCCGGGCGGCGAAGAACTCATGCGCGGTCTCCCGCCGCGCGGAGTTCGGCTCCGAGATGATGATCGTCTCCGGCGCGTAGCTCATCGCGATCTCCACGTGCCACAGGCCCATCGGCCCCGCGCCCAGGACCAGCGTGGTGCCGCCCGGCAGCAGGCCGATATGCGGCTGCCGGGGGGCATCGGGCGCGTCCTTGATGATGTGGAAGCTGTGCTGCTGCGCGGCTACCACGCAGGAGATCGGCTCCGAGAGCGCCGCCGCGTAATGCGACAGATCATCCGAGGGCAGCGGCACCATGCAGGAGCATGCGATGACCTCCGGGTCGATGATCACGTACTCGGCGAAGAGGCCCGGCAGTGTGTAACCGACCGCGATCTTGCGAATCCCCCGGCCGTCGTTTGCGTAGCGGTCGCGGTGGCGCGAGGGAGCGGAGGGGACCGCGGGCTGGACCGCGTAGCGCCGGCCGACCTCAATCTTGTCCTCCCAGTTCTTGCCGACCTCGACCGCCGTCACGCAGCCCTCGTGGCCGAGTGTCACCGGCCACTTCGCCGGGTCCCAGCCGTGCATCAGCGAATGCTCGGGGCCCTGGTCGATGATCTTGCTGTCGGAGGCGCAGGCGACGGCACACTCCACGCGGCAGAGGACCTGGTCTCTCTCCGGACGCGGGACCGCCACCTCACGCAACTCCACCCGCTCCATCCCGACCCCTGTGAGTTGAAGGGCCGTCATCGTCTCGGGAATCTGTGCCTCAGCCATTGCTCTGCGCCTCCCTCGTGCTCGTCACCTTGCTGCATATCTCCACACAGAGGGCGCGGCGCCCTGTCACGCGCTTCAGCGACTGACGACCGCGCCCGACCACGGTGTGTCTTACGACTGCAACATGCGCGGAAGGGCGTTGAGCCACTCCTCCGCCATGCTCTGGATCGAGAGGATCACGAGGTCATCGTCGCCGCACTCGATCTCAAGCCCGGCGTCCTCGTCGGTCTCTCCCAGCCTCACGGCCTCCACGCCATGCTCCGCGCAGAGCGCCTCGAAGCGCTCCTCCGCGCCCGTCCGCACCTCGACCACGAACCCGCCGGACTCGCTGAAAAGCGCCACGTCCGGCCGCAGGCCGCCCAGCACCGGCTCGATGTCCACGTCCGCGCCGACGTCGCCACGACCGAACGGGCCCATGCACATCTCGGCCAGCGCGACCGCCAGCCCGCCGTCGGAGATGTCCTGGCAGGCGGCGACGAGCCCCTCGTCGATCGCGTCGGTGACGGCGTAGATCCCGGCGCGCTCGGCCTCCCAGTCAACCTTCGGAACGTTCGCGCCGAGCCCGAGGCCCAGCGCGTGATAGTACGCCGAGCCGCCGAGTTCGTCCTTCCGCGCGCCGAGCAGGTAGATCGCGTCGCCGGCCTGCTTGAACTGCGCGGTGACCGCCTTCGAGTAGTCCTCCAGCACGCCCACGCAGGCGATGATCGGCGAGGGCGCGACCGAGCTTCCGCCGGCAGACTCGTTGTAGAGGCTCACGTTGCCCGAGATCACCGGGGTGGGCGTGCCCTCCTCGTGGCCCTTGAGCCACAGGTTGCTCGCGGCGTCGGCCACGCCCCTGACGCCCTGGCGGAACTCCCAGAACTGCTCGGGCTTCTCGGGGTTGCCGAAGTTGAGGCAGTCGGTCAGCGCCTGCGGCACCGCCCCGACGCATGCGACATTGCGCATCGCCTCGGCCACCGCGGTCGCACCGCCCCAGTAGGGGTCGATGCGGCCGTAGCGCGGGTTGCCGTCCACCGACAGCGCCACGCCCGCCAGGGAGCCCTCAAGCGGATGTGAGACGCCCGCGCCCGCCTCCCCCGGCCGCAGGACCGCGTTGCCCTGCACCTCTGAGTCGTAGGCGCGGTAGATGTACTCGCGCGAGCACACGTTCGGGCCGCCCAGCACCGTCAGCAGTGTCTCCGCGAGGTCGGCGGGACGATCGAACTCCGGCTCCGGCTCGGTCCACTCACGCGGCTGCTCCTCTCGATCGTAGGAGATCCCGGAGGTGACCGCCTCGATCGGCGCCTGCGTGACGATCGTGTCGCCGACACGCACGGTGTACACCGACTCCTCGGTGATCCGCCCGACGACAACCGCGCAGGCGCCCTCATAGACGTTCGGCAGGTCCCAGTCGCGGTTGTAGATCTCCAGCACCTCGCCGGCGAAGTGCTCGGGCACGGCGAGCACGTAGCGCTCCTGGGTCTCCGCGCACATGATCGTCTCGGGCAGCAGACCCTCAAGCCCGGTGTGAATCTCCTCGAGGTTCACGTCCACGCCGAAGCCGCCGGCCGCGGCGATCTCGGAGGTGCCGCAGGCCAGACCGCCGCCGCCGATGTCCTTCATGCCGATGACGATGCCCTTCTGCTTCGCATGCTCGCGGACGGCCTCGTTGGCCTTGCGCATCGCCAGCACGTTCTTGAGGAAGGGGTCGGGGACCTGGACGGCGCCCCTGTCGTCGGCCTGCTCGTCCTCGTCGAGCATCTTCGAGGCGAAGGCCGAGCCGCCGAAGCCCGAGTCGTCGGTGGGCTTGCCCACGAGGATCATCACGTAAGGCTCATCGTGCGCCTCGGGCGGCACGGCCGAGTGGATGATATCCTCCTCGGCCACCACGCCGAGGGCGACGACGTTCACGAGGCAGTTGTCGTCGAAGGTCTCGTCGAAGTAGATGTCGCCGCCGAGGTTCGGGACGCCAAGCGCATTGCCGTACTGCCAGATGCCGTCAACCACGCCGCGCACGATCCAGCGGGTGCGCTCGGCGTTCTCGCCCTCCGGGTCGCCGAAGCGAAGGGGGTCGGCGGTCGCGAAGACCCGCGCGCCCATGCAGTCCACGTCGCGGACGATCCCCCCGATACCGGTGGCCGCGCCCTCGACCGGCAGCACCTGCGAGGGATGGTTGTGACTCTCGTGCGCCATCACGATCCCGTAGCGTCTGCCCTCGTGCTCGGTGAAGAACACGATCCCCGCGTCCTCCTGCGGGCCGAGGATCACGTTGGGGGCGTCGGTGGGCAGGAGCCCGAGCGAGGACTTCGACGACTTGTATGAGCAGTGCTCGCTCCACTCCACGTTGAAGATATGCAGCTCCACGAGGGTCGGGTCACGGCCGATCAGCTCGGCGATCCGCCGTGCCTCGCCCACGGTGAGTCCGACACCGTGCTCGTCGAGCACGGCCTGGAGCTGGTCGTCGTCCATCTCGGACACGGCTATCTGTCGTTCATCAAGTGCCATCGAAGAATCTCCTCTACGTGAACCTGTGCGTGCGGGAGCGGTCGGCGCGCGACCGCTCGACGATCACGGTCTCGGCTATTCGGGTCGAATGTGACGGATTAGTTCGCCCCCCGCGTTCCACACCCAGGTGCCTGCGTTGTGCGCATAGTCCTCGCCGGATGTGTCGCGCCACCAGAAGACGCGTACCTGCACCAGCTCGTGCCTCGGCAGCGCGTTGAGGCTCACCTCAGCGACGAGGCGGGCGATCTCCTCCGCCTGATCGGCCTCGGCGTAGACATCCACATCGGCGTTGAGCGTGGATGGGCCGTCCTCCACGGGGCGGAGCCCCAGCCACAGGCCGCGCAGTTCGATCTGCTGCCGCTCGAGGCGGCTGCGGACCTGCCCGGTGACGGCGTTCTCGGCCATGTCGTAGTCGGCCATCTCGTAGATGAACTCGACATCGGCATCCTCGGGCTCCTCGCAGCCGCCCACGACGAGCAGCATGCCCCCCAGCGCAAGGGCGCCGGCGAGACGGGAGCGACGGGTGACTGAGCTTCTGCGCATCCACGCCACCTCCTGCCCCGCGGTCGATGGTACTGCTTTCTGCACTCTCACACGATCCGCTTGCCGGTCTTGATGACGTGTTCGGCAAAGCTCCCCCGCGGCGGATCATCCAGGGCCCAGGCGTGTATTGGATCTGGATTGCGTGTGCATTGCGTTCTGTTTGGCTGAGATTAGGTGCTTGCCAATCCCCCAGGTAGAGAGACATCGACAGGCGTATTCGCTGTATTGGTGCCTTAGTGGGCACTACGTCCAAAGGACAGGATGTCGTTCAATTGCGAGACATTGGTTGCTGATTGGTTCTATTGCGTTTCTATTGCGCACGGGAAGACCATCGCGCAATACGCCACTTCTCGATAGCTACGTGTTGCTATCTGGATCTGGCCCCGGGTACCAACGAGCGTTTCGGGTGACGCCGACGCAGTGAATACGCCCGTCTTCACGCAGATCATCAAGGAGCGTCCTCACCTGACTTCGTGTCAGATGATTCACCACGTCCATGAGATCCTTCATTCGACTGCCGTCATCCTGATTCTCTTCTATGTGCTGCAGAAGAGGCAATTTGCACTTCTCCCGATCCAATCCCGCAACGCGCGTGTAGGCGCCTCTTTCGTCAACAAAGCGATAGTACTCCTGCGAAAGAATATGCTGGTTCCGTCCGCGTCGTTCAACAACACCAGCCTCAACGAGTCGTGCCAACCGATTGCTCAGACGTTGGGGCACAGTTCGCTTGTGTTTGAGGTGATCGAGTATGATCAGATCCTCTGTTGTAAAGCCGATCTGCCTATCACGATCGACAGTCTCCAGAAACCGCACGAAGTTCGCATCCTGTACTTCGCCGGGTAGCGTGAGAAAGACCTGATGTTCGTCGGTCCGCGAGTAATCGGGAAGAGCCTTCCCCTCACGAAGGCAGTTGCCGAACATGAGGTCCACTCCCTGCCCCGATCGCTCAATCAGCCCGCACCTCTCAAGCACGGTAGCCAGGAGCGGGTTCCGCGCAACCTGCCTGTCCATTATGTTCTCGACCGTCACACCCTCGGGTAACCCGCCGGGGCTGAGGACTTCCAGCTTGCGCGGGAACTGGCGGATGAACACCGGACCCTGCAGCCGGTAGTCCCGATGACTGACGGCATTCAGGACCGCCTCACGTATCACGCTTTCGCTGAAGACCGGAATGTCCCGAAGCCACAATCCGTCCTGATAGTGTTCCGTATCGTTACGCCGGTTCACGGCGCTCCAGATGTCATTATGACACAGGAGAAATCCACGCTGGAATTCGATTCGGTCTTGATGGCGAATAGTGTATTCGTCAGATCGGTATTCGAAGATGATCTCGGCACATGGAAGATGCCGGCGAACAGCGTCCTCCGACCCCAACAGAATAATCGCCGCGTACGTAACACCATCAGGTCGGACAACACCAAGATCCGCCAGAAGCTGCTCATCCGTGAGTTCATCGATGCGAACGTTGCCGGACTTCCTTCGCCATTCATCGCGTAGGATCTGAACTGCTGCTGCCGAAAGCTCCGCACCCTCCGCTTGCTCACAGATCGTTGCTGAAAAGTCAGGCCGTCCTTCATCGTGGATTCGTCGGATCTGGTCGGAAGTCATCCCCACCAGTGATTCGCCTGACCGCATCAGGAACCTGCCGTTACGTGCGAGCGGCATTCCGATAGGCCGGCTCGGAACGTGCAGCACAACAACTCGTCCGTCAGGATGCTCAATCTCCTCAATGAAGATCCTGAGGTGGATCGAGTCCAGCAGGCCCTTCTGCGTCTTCTGAGGGTTGCGAAAGGCTCGACTGCCAACCACGTGACGTGGCGGGGAATCGCTGACACCGAGTATCAGTTTGCCTCCACCCTCGTTGGCCAGCGCAATGCAGTAATTCGCCGCATCATCGAAGGCGAAACTCCCCTTAGCCTCTTTGAACTCGATGTGCTCGTCCTCGGATGGCAGTTCCATCCAGTGCTCAAGCTGCTCGACCGTCGTTTCGATTCCGGTCCTGAAATGCACTGGCTCGTCCTCCGCCGTCGCTGTCGTCGCTACGACTCACTCCCACATGTTCTCCGGCCGCACGGTCTCTTCGGGCAGGAGCGCCTCCGCGTGGCCGTCGATGAAGCCGAAGACCGCACGATCGCGATGCCGCGCAGCCACACGTGAAAGCCGGTGCGCCGCGTAGCTTGCCCCCGGATCACGCGGCAAACTGCCCATCTCGAAGAGCAGGATCCTCTTGCTGTGCTGATCGACGTTCGTCAGCTTCGACGTCAGCGCCCCGGGGCTCCAGCCGAAGGCCGTGTTTTGCGTGTAGCGGTAGTTCAGCCCGTAGCTGTGCGGCAGGCAGACGAAGTCCTCAGTCGCCCGCGGGTCCGGGTCATTGGTGCAGATGAGTATCTCCTCGTTCTCAAGGTACGGTTGGATGATCACGCACCACGTATACCCTCGCGCCCCGTGCGACCCGCCGCGCGTCATCGCCGGGATGAACCGGCGGTCATGATCGTGCGCGTACATGTTCGCCGCCGCCACGATCTGCTTCACGCCCGAGACGCAGGCCGCCTGGCGCGCCATCTCCCGCCCCTGCGGGAAGACCGCCAGCAGGATCGCCGCGAAGATGGCGACGATCGCGATCACGATCAGCAGCTCCACCAGTGTGAAGCCGCGGCCTCGGTCAATCGAATGTCGCTTCGTCTCCTGCAAGGATGCCGTCCCCCGTCGAGTCCACGTTCGCTCCCCCGTCGCCCGAATCCTCTCCGCGCGCGCTCGCGAGGAGGCCGGGGGCCATTGTACGCCGAAAGCCGATCTGCCGCAACAGCCTGTGCGATCTGGAGGCACCATGACCATCGAGCAGTTCCAGCAGACCATCGATGAGACCTACGGCGAGCGCGACGCCCGGCGGGGGCTCGAGAGCACGTTCATGTGGCTGGTCGAGGAGGTGGGGGAGCTGGCGCGGGCGCTGCGCAATGAGAGCCACGAGCGGAAGGTCGAGGAGTTCGCGGATGTGCTCGCGTGGCTGACCACCACCGCCTCTCTGGCGGGTGTTGACATGTCCGAGGCGGCGGAGCGCTTCGCGGCCGGCTGCCCCAAGTGCGAGCAACTGCCGTGCGGGTGCGGTCGCAGACGAACCTGAGGCCGCCGATCACCGTTGCACTGCCGGCCCGCGCAGGTGACGGCCGAACACCCCTCGCGCCTGTCGCAGGCCGGCGGAGCGCCATTACACCGCTCTCGCTCACTGCCCGGGCCGGCCGACGGAGAGGACTGACGCGGCGCACGCGATGCTCCCGTGCTTGAGCTACCACGCACCCGGCGCTGAGATTGCCATGGGAAACCCCTTGAGCCGTGAACGAACCGATGCCCGTCTGCGTCTAATATTGTGAAGAGCGACACGAAGTGCCACGAGCGTTGTCGAATGACGTGGCGAATCGAGCCGCGAACTTTGCACCTCAGCGCACAAACCGAACGTTGGGAATACCCCCTCCACGCGGCCCTTCTGCGTCGTACGAGGGAATTTGCGCAAAATACGCGCGAGGCCTTGCATTTCTCGCGCGGCTCGTTATAATGACACCTCATGTGAAATATGTCACAAGCCCCGCCGGGCGAGGGCGATCATGGCAGATATCACGCTGACGATCAACGGCTTTGACGTGACGGTCCCCGAGGGCTCCACGATCATGGAGGCCGCGGATGCAGCGAGCATTCACATCCCGCGACTGTGCTACCACCCGAAGCTCTCGCTTCAGGGCGCCTGCCGGGTGTGTGTGGTGGAGGTCGAGGGCAGCAACAAGCTCGCGGCGTCGTGCTGCTTCCCCGCCGAGGACGGGATGGTGGTGCGCACCAACACCCCCGAGATCCTGCGCCTCCGCCGCGACATCGTGGAGCTTCTGATAGACAACCACCCCGAGGACTGCAACACCTGCGAGCGCGACGGCAACTGCGAACTGCAGCGGCTGGCCCGCGACATGGGCATTCGCGAGCGACTCTTTGCGGGCGAGCGCAAGCGCTATGAGAAGGATCTCTCCAGCCCCGCGCTGATCCGCGACCCCGAGAAATGCGTGCTGTGCGGCCGCTGCGTGCGAATCTGCGGCGAGGTGCAGGAGGCCGCGTGCCTCAGCCAGGTCCACCGGGGCTTCGCGACGGTGGTCATGCCCGCGCACGACGCACCCTTCTCCGAGACCGTCTGCATAGGCTGCGGTCAGTGCGCGATGGTCTGCCCGACCGCGGCGTTCGTGGAGAAGGACTCCACCCGCGAGTTCCTCGATGCGCTGGAGGACCCGGAGAAGATCGTGGTCATGCAGACCGCCCCGGCAGTGCGCGCGGCGGTCGGCGAGGAGTTCGGATTCGAGCCGGGCGTGGCGTGGGAGGGGAAGATGTTCGCCGCCCAGCGCCGCCTCGGCGTGGACGTGGTCTTCGACACGCAGTTCGCGGCCGACCTGACGATCATGGAGGAGGCGGCGGAGTTTGTGGAGCGTTTCACAAACGATGGCATACTGCCGATCGTCACCTCCTGCTGCCCCGGCTGGATCAAGTACGCCGAGCACTTCCATCCGGACCTGCTCCCGCACCTGTCCACGGCGAAGTCGCCGATGTCGATGCAGGGCGCGGTCATCAAGAGCTACTGGGCGGAGAAGATGGACGTTGACCCCTCGCGCATCTACTCGGTCGCGATCATGCCCTGCACGGCCAAGAAGTTCGAGGCCACGCGTGAGGAGCTTGGCAGCGAGGGCATGGCGGCGGTGGACTGCGTGCTCACCACGCGCGAGTTCGCGTGGGTCATGAAGCACATGGGCATCGACTTCACGTCGCTGCCCGAGGAGCAGCCCGACTCCCCGCTCGGCGAGTCAACGGGTGCAGCGGCGATCTTCGGCACCACCGGAGGCGTCACCGAGGCCGCGCTGCGCACCGCGTACTGGATGGTCTTCGACGAGGACCTGCCCGCCGACGCGATCGAGTTCAAGCAAGTGCGTGGTCTCGACGGGCTGCGTTTCGCGGAGGTCCCGTTCGGCGAGGCGACGGTGCGGATTGCGCTGGCCCACGGGCTGGGCGCGGCGAACCGGATCCTCGACCGCGTCGAGCGCGGCGAGGACGCGGTGGACTTCATCGAGGTGATGGCCTGCCCCGGCGGCTGCATCGGCGGCGGCGGCCAGCCCTACGCAAAGGAGCGTGAGATGCCTCTCGACGAGGAGAAACTCAAGCTCCGCGCGCAGGCGCTCTACGACCTCGACAGCGACCGGCAGTTGCGCTGCTCGCACCACAATCCGGACATCAGGAGGATCTACGAGGAGTATCTTGAGGCGCCCAACAGCCACCGTGCGCATGAACTGCTGCACACGTATTACTACCCGCGGGTGCCGCCCGGGATCCGGCCGCAGGAGGCTCAGGTGTAATGTTGTATCAGCGCGAGGTGCTCGACACGCCGCACTGGTGGCAGGGGCTCGACGAGATGATCGAGCGGCAGCGGGGGGAGAACCCCGAGGCCGTGCAGACGGCGCTGATTCCGGTGCTGCACTACGTGCAGGATTGCTTCGGGTATATTCCGCCGAAGGCCGTCAACCACGTCGCGCAGTCGATGGGCGTTCCGACCTCCTACGTCTGCGGCGTCGCCAGCTTCTATTCGTACTTCTCGCTTGAGCCAAGGGGCGCGTACACCATCAGCGTCTGCCTCGGGACGGCCTGCTTCGTCCGGGGAGCGCAGGCGGTGCTCGACGAGGTCTGCCGGCAGCTTGAGGTGGGGCCGGGCGAGACCACCGACGATCTGATCTTCACTGTCAGCGACTCCGCGCGGTGCCTCGGCGCATGTGGCCAGGCGCCCGTGATGATGATCGACGATGACGTGCATGCGAACGTCCAGCCGCAGGATGTGCAGGACATACTGGCCGGGTACATCGCCGAGGCCCGCCGCGAGATGCAGGCTCGGGAGGAACTGGCTGAGATTGACGCGCGCGCCCAGCACGAGAGGTAGCACCATCATCCGACCGGAGGAACGAGACTGATGGACGGCAAGAAAGTGCTCATCGTCAAGGACGATCCGCAGTTCATCGCGTCGGCGAGGGAGACGCTCGAGGCGAGGGGGTTCGAGGTGCTGGTGGCCAACGGCAAGCCGCGCGCGGCAGTGACGGCGAAGCGCGAGCATCCGGATCTGATCATCCTCGGGCTGGTGATGGACGACCTCTCCGAGGGCTGCTCGATCCTCAGTGAGCTTCAGTTCGAGGAAGAGACCAGCCGCATCCCGGTCATCATGGTCTCCAGCGTCACGACGGAGACGGGCTTTCGCATCGATCGCGACGGCCGAGCGCCGCACTGGCTGAAGGTCGAGGAGTTCATGAACGCGCCGGTGGACTTCGAGGCCCTTGCCGAGCGCGTCTGTGAGATTGTCGGGAACGGGGAGTACGTCAGGGTCTGATAATGACTGCCACCGAGACGCTCCAACAACTCAGAGAGACCGCACAGCCGCATCTTGCGTTGCAGCCCGAGCGGCCGCAGTTGCTGGTCGGCGTGGCGACCTGCGCGAACGCCGCGGGCGCGCGGAAGACGCGCGAGACGCTGGCCGCGGCGCTCGCGGCCGGAGGACTGACCGACGAGGTCGATCTCGTCCAGGTCGGCTGCGTCGGGCGCTGCAGCCTCGAGCCGCTCGTCGAGGTGCGGATGCCCGACGAACCGCCGCGCATGTACACGAAGGTGGACGAGAGGCGCGCCGAGCAGATCGTGCGTCAGGATATCGCGGGCGGCAAGCCGATCGCGGCGTGGCTGCTCGACGAGGGTGAGCGTCTCGGCGAGCCCGCGCGCCCTGTTGAGGAGGTCCGGCCCGGTCAGGTCAACGTCTTCACGCGCGACTGGCAGCATGTGGACTTCTTCCAGCGCCAGCTTCGCATCGCTCTGCGGAACGTCGGGCGGATCGACCCGGAGGAGATCGACGACTACCTCGCCATCGGCGGCTACGCCGCGCTGGCGAAGGTCCTCGACGGCATGACGCCCGAGGGCGTCATCGCGTCGGTGACTGACTCGAAGCTGCGCGGCCGTGGTGGCGCGGGCTTCCCCACCGGGCTCAAGTGGAAGTTCACCCGGGCCGAGGAGGCCGCGACGAAGTACGTGATCTGCAATGCCGACGAGGGTGACCCCGGCGCGTTCATGGACCGCTCGACTCTCGAGGGCGACCCGCACTCGGTGCTTGAGGCGATGATTATCGCGGGCTTCGCGATCGGCGCGGAGCAGGGATACGTCTACGTCCGCGCGGAGTATCCGCTGGCGATCAGGCGGCTGGAGAGGGCCATCGAGCAGGCGCGCGAGCGGGGGATTCTCGGCGAGAGCGTTCTCGGCACGGAGTTCGCCTTCGACATCGACCTTCGGCTGGGCGCGGGCGCTTTCGTCTGTGGGGAGGAGACCGCGCTGATCGCCTCGATCGAGGGGAAGCGGGGAATGCCCCGCCCGCGGCCGCCCTACCCGTCGGTGAGCGGCCTGTGGGGCCGGCCCACGTGCATCAACAACGTCGAGACGCTGGCGAGCATCCCCGCGATCATCCTCAACGGCGCCGACTGGTTCGCCGGGATCGGCACCGAGGGCTCGACGGGCACGAAGGTCTTCGCGCTGGCGGGGAACGTCAACAACACGGGCCTCGTCGAGGTGCCGATGGGCGTGACGCTGCGGGAGATCATCTTCGACCTTGGCGGCGGCGTCCCGGAGGGGCGCAAGTTCAAGGCGGCGCAGACCGGCGGACCGTCGGGCGGCTGTTTGTCGGCGAACTATCTCGACACGCCGATCGACTACGACTCGCTGCGCGAGGCCGGCGCGATCATGGGCTCGGGCGGCTTGATCGTGATGGACGACACAAGCTGCATGGTGGACATCGCGAAGTTCTTCCTGACGTTCACGCAGGACGAGAGTTGCGGCCGCTGCACGCCCTGCCGGGAGGGGACGCGGCGGATGCTGGAGATTCTCGAGCGCATCACGCTCGGGAAGGGCGAGGAGCGTGACTTCGAGCGACTCCAGCGGCTCTGCGACGCGACAACCCGCGCCTCGCTCTGCGGGCTGGGGCAGACCGCCGCGAACCCGGTGCTGAGCACGCTGCGGCACTTCGGTGAGGAGTACCAGGCGCACATCGTCGATCACTCCTGCCCGGCGCATACGTGCAAGTCGCTGCTGCACTACGAGGTGGACGCGGAGCGCTGCGTGGGCTGCGGCCTGTGCAAGCGCGTCTGCCCGGTCCACTGCATCGTCGGCGAGCCGCGCGAGGAGCACACGATCACCAGCGAAGTGTGCACCGCCTGTGGCGCGTGCTACGAGGCCTGCAAGTTCGACGCGATCATCCGGTCGTAGTCTGCCGATCGGAGAGGCCGGCCCCCGGGAGGTACGCGTCATATCCCGGGCTGCGCCGCCCGCGGTCGCCGTCGTCTGCGGGCTTCGCTTTCTGTCGCCCCTTGTGAAAAGATGCACAAGTCCCGCCCGACCGAGGTGAACGCGGCGAGGCTCGCCGCGAGACGATGACCACACGCGACACGAAAACCGATCACATCATCGACGAAGACGCGATCACCCGCACGCTCGGCGAGGCGCGAGCGCCTGATGAGGCGCGCCTGCGCGACCTGCTCGACAGCGCTCGCTCGCTCGGCGGCCTGAGCCTCGCTGAGGCCGCAGAACTGATGCTCATCGACGACCCGGGGCATCTTGAGGAGATCTTCGAGACCGCGCGCGCGATCAAGCAGCGAATCTACGGCAACCGCATCGTGCTGTTCGCCCCGCTCTACATCTCCAACGAGTGCGTGGGGAACTGCCTTTACTGCTCCTTCCGCCGGGACAACACCGGCCTCGACCGACGCACCCTGGACACCACCGAGATTCGGCGTGAGACCCGCTGGCTCGTTGAGCACGGGTACAAGCGCCTGCTGCTGGTCTTCGGCGACCACCCGCACAACGACGTCGAGCAGATGATCGCCGCCATCGAGGCGTGCTACTCAGTGCGCGTCGGCGAGCATGACGACCGCATCCGCCGCGTGAACGTCAACGCCGCACCGCTCTCCCGCGAGGAGTTCGAGCGGCTCCAGCCCGCGGGCCTGGGGACCTTCCAGGTCTTCCAGGAGACCTATCACCGCGCGACCTACGAGGGGATGCACCCCGTCGGCCCGAAGGCCGACTACGACCGGCGGCTGAGCGTCTGGGATCGCTGCCTCCCCGCGGGGATCGACGACATGGGCCTCGGCGTGCTCTACGGCCTTTACGACTGGCGCTGGGACACGCTGGCGCTGCTGGCACACGCGGAGTATCTGATGAATCGCTACCGCGTCGGCCCGCACACGATCTCCGTCCCGCGGCTGGAGCCGGCGCTGGGCTCGGAGTTCTCGACGACCTCCCCGTGGCTGGTCGGCGACGATGACTTCAAGAAGCTCGTGGCGATCATCCGCATGGCGGTGCCGTACACCGGGATGATCCTCACCACCCGCGAGCGGCCGGAGTTTCGGCGCGAGTTGATGGAGATCGGCTTCTCCCAGGTCTCCGCGGGCTCGAAGACCTCGCCGGGCGGGTACACCGAGCATAACCCGGACGAGGATGACACGCGGCAGTTCGAGCTCGGTGACCATCGCGGGCTCGATGAGGTCATGCTCAACCTCTGCCAGCAGGGCTACCTGCCGAGTTTCTGCACCGCGTGCTACCGCTCCGGGCGCACCGGCGAGCACTTCATGGAGCTTGCGAAACCCGGCGAGATTCAGACCTTCTGCCTGCCCAACGCGCTGATCTCCTTCAAGGAGTACCTGCTCGACTACGCGGGTCCTGAGACCATCGCCGAGGGCGAGCGGATCATCGCCGAGCACATCGGGCAGATCGAGTCCGAGGCGATCCGTCAGCGCACCGAGGAGAAGCTGCGCCGCACCGAGCAGGGCGAGCGGGATCTGTACATCTGAGGGGGAGTCGACCGTTTCCGTGCCACGCAGACGCCGTCCGCTGAGGGTTGGCAGATCGCAATGCGCTCAACACCGAAGGGTCTTCGACTGCACATCGGGTTGTTCGGCAGGCGGAATGTCGGCAAATCCAGCCTGCTGAACGCCATCACGCGTCAGAGCGTCTCCATCGTCTCCGACCACGCAGGGACGACCACCGACCCGGTGGAGAAGCCGATGGAGCTGCTGCCGCTGGGCCCGGTGCTCTTCATCGACACCGCCGGGATCGATGACGCGGGCACCCTCGGCGAGCTGCGGGTGCGGAAGACCCGCAACGCATTCGACCGCACCGACCTCGCGGTGCTCGTGACCGACGACGACTGGGGGCAGTTCGAGCGCGGGATCCTCGACGAGTTCACCGGGCGCGACGTGCCGATCATCGTGGTGTTCAACAAGGTCGATCTGCGCGAGCCGCCCGCGGAGGTCGTCGCCGAACTCGACGAGCGCGGCATCCCCCAGGTGCGCACCGTGGCCTCCGAGCGCGAGGGGGTCCTCGACTTCCGCCAGGCCCTGCTCGACGCCGCGCCGCCGGAGGCGCTCGAGACGCCCACGATCGCCGCCGATCTCATCGGCGCGGGCGGGCTGGCGGTCCTGGTGGTGCCGATCGACAAGGAAGCCCCGAAGGGGCGGCTCATCCTCCCGCAGGTGCAGACGATCCGCGATCTGCTCGACGGTCATGCGTACTGCGTGGTCGTCAGGGAGAGCGAGCTTCCTGAAGCCCTCGCGCGGCTCAAGGGCGACCCCGACCTCGTCGTCACCGACTCGCAGGCGTTCCTGCAGGTCGCCGCCGACACGCCCCCGCAGGTGCCGATGACGAGCTTCTCCATCCTCTTCGCCCGCGTTCGCGGCGATCTGGTGACCCAGGCGGAGGGCGCGGCGGCCGTCGAGAGTCTCCGCCCCGGCGACCGGGTGCTGGTCGCCGAGGCCTGCTCGCATCACCCGATCGAGGATGACATTGGCCGGGTAAAGATCCCGCGCTGGCTGGCCGCGCACATCGGCGGAGATCTGGATTTCACCACCGTGCAGGGGCATGACTTCCCGACCGACCCCGACGACCTCGCGCAGTATTCGCTCGTCATACACTGCGGCGCGTGCATGCACAACCGCCGGGAGATGCTCTCGCGGCTGATGCGCTGCCGGGAGGCGGGTGTGCCGATCACGAACTACGGTGTCATCATCGCGCACACGCTCGGGGTCGCCGAGCGCGCGCTCGCGCCCTTCCCAGCCGCGCAGGAGGCGTGGAGGGCGAGGATGCGGGAGGCCGGCGCGTATGCTCGGTGAGGACATGACCGTCGCGGAGATCGAGGCGTGGCTGCTCGAGGATGACCCCGACCGCCTCGCCGAGCTGTGGCGCGTGGCCGATGAGACGCGCCGTGAGCATGTGGGCGACGAGGTGCACATCCGCGGCCTCGTGGAAGTCTCCAACCACTGCGCGCGGTTATGCACGTACTGCGGCCTGCGGGCTGAGAACGCCTCGCTGCCGCGCTACCGGCTCAGCGCCGACGAGGTGCTCGCCGCCGCGCGGCAGGCCGCCGAACTGGGCTGGGGCAGTGTCGTGATGCAGGCGGGCGAGGACTACGGGCTGACCCGCGAGTGGGTCGCCGACCTCATCCGCGAGATCAAGCGTCAGACCCCGCTGGCGGTGACACTGAGCCTCGGCGAGCGCCCGCGGGAGGACCTCGTCGCGTGGCGGGAGGCGGGCGCGGACCGCTACCTGCTGCGCTTTGAGACATCCGACCCGGCGCTCTACGCGCTGATCCACCCGCCGCTGCGGCCCGGTGAGCCCGACCGCGTCGAGCGCCTTCGCTGGTTGCAGGAACTGGGCTACGAGGCAGGCGGCGGGGTGATGATCGGCATTCCTGGGCAGAGCTACGCGATACTCGCGCGGGACATCGACCTCTTCCGCGCGATGGACCTCGACATGATCGGCGTGGGGCCTTACATCTCGAACCCCGACGCGCCGCTTGGCTGCGGGGGGCTGGAGCCGCCGGAGCTTCCCGAGGGCGAGCAGGTTGCGCCGGACGAGACGATGGCGTACAAAGTCGTCGCGCTTACGCGGATCGTTCGCCCCGACGCGAACCTCCCGTCAACCACGGCGCTTGCGACGATCAACAGGCGGTCCGGACGCCAGCTTGGCCTCGAGCGCGGTGCGAACGTCATCATGCCGAACCTCACGCCGTCGCGCTACCGCGAGATGTACCGGATATACCCGGGCAAGGCGGGGTATAACGAGACCGCGGCCGCGTGCGCGGAGAGCCTGCGCGAGTTCCTCGCGTCGATCGGCCGCCGGGTGGGTGAGGGGCCGGGCGGGCGGAAGCGCCCGTGAGGAGCCGCTTAAGCGCCCGGGCATCGCTTTAACGTGGGCTTAACGCGGGCTTAACTGCCGCTTAACCCGGTGGCGCTATCATAACTCACGGCTCGAAGTCACACCTCCCCCACACCGACTTCGCAGCCTCCAGACACGCCGGGGCGGTCCCCCCCAGCCGCCCCGGTCCCCCATGTACGAGCCGCGAAACCGCGCAGCTCTTCGGTCGTCATGCAGGGTTCGCATCAGCGACTAAGGATCGCCTCGCGCTCGGCGGCGGGAGGCCGGGCCTGATCCCCCCGGCCCTCCTCTCCCTCGACGCTGCAGACGTCGCCGCGTCGGTTCCTCCGTCGGCGGGAGGCGGCCACGCAGCGACGACCTGCGAAGCGGCCACGTTTGCCGAATGCCTCATGTGCGGGGGGGCAGGGAGGGTGCTACGAGCGACGCCGTCTGTAGGGCGGGGACCTGTGCCCCGCCCGCCTTCACCGCGACGCAGCAACCGACCGCGGCGGGGCACGGGTCCTCGGCCCGCAAAGTCAACCCCAGCGTGGAGGGGCCGCGGCGCGGTCAGGTCCCGTGAGCGCAGCGAGCGGGACCTGAGGTTCCACCCCGGCCCACGCCCTAACGACGAACGGCCGGACAACGACCCGGCGGGGCACAGGTCCCCGCCCTACAACGACGGCGGGATTGTCGGCGGCCTGCACCGTCAACCCCAGCGACTGGACATACCGCAACGGCAGGCCCATCCCCTCCTGACTTCTGACCGACAGTGAACGACACGGGCCGGGACGGAGACCGGCCCCTCCAGACGACTGGACATACCGCCCTCGATGCTGCAGACGACGCAGTGTCGGGGCGGGACGAAGGGAGAACAGCACCTGCGCGACGCAATGCAGTTGCTGCCATCTCTTTCTGAAACTCTCGATACAGACCCCCGTCATGCAGGTGCCGCGGACGCGCGCTGCGAAACAACCAGGGCAATGGGATTCAACGACATCTTCGGACACCAACAACCGATTGACGTTCTGCGCCAGGCAATCGCATCCGGGCGAATACCTAACGCGTATCTGTTTGTGGGACCGCCGAACGTCGGGAAGACGCTCGTTGCCGGCGAGTTTGCCCGTGCGATCAACTGCGAGCGCCTGCCCGAGCGGCCGCGCCCCGACCAGGTCGATGCCTGCGGGGAGTGTCACAACTGCGTACGCATCGCGCAGGAGAACCACCCGGACCTGCAGATGCTCCGGCCGGCAGTCCGGGTGGAGGTGAAGCCGCCGGCCGAGGAGGCCGCGGGGCGCGGAAGCGATGAGCCGCGGGCGAGGACGATCGCGCGCGATGTGTACATCGAACTGCCGGACGCGCTGATCTACACAGAGCAGGTCGAGCGGCTGATCCAGCAGCTCTCCGCGAAACCCGCGCTGGCGCGTCGGAAGATCGCGATCATCTCCTCGGCCGAGCGGATGCACACCGACGGGGCGAACAAGCTGCTCAAGACCCTCGAGGAGCCGCCGCCGCACACGACCTTCGTGCTCACCAGCGCGAATCCGTCGCGGCTGCTCGACACCATCATCTCCCGCTGCCAGATGCTCAAGTTCCACCCGCTCTCAAATGCGGAGTTGCTCACGACGCTGGCCGAGCGCTTCCCCGCCGCCGACGAGGCGCTGCGGGAGGCCGCGATGGCGATGGCGGGCGGTCGCTACGGTCGCGCCGAGTGGCTGATGGAGGCGCCCGATGTGCTCTCCTTGCGAGGTGAGCTGCTCGACCTCATCGCCGCCACCCCGAGCGCACCGCTGGTGGAGTGCCTGCGGATGGGGGAGCGGCTCGCGGAGATGCCCGAGCGGTGGTGGAACGCCGCCGAAGCGGTGGAGGCCGAGGCGGGGCGGGGCTCGGAGGAGGATCGGCAGATGCGCGCCGAGGCTCTCGAGCAGCTTGCGAAGAAGAGCCCCGACCGGATCAACCGGATTCAGATGAACGAGCTGCTCGATGTATTGCAGACGTGGTTCCGCGACCTGACCCTGCTGCGCGCAGACGCGGCTTCGGAGCTGGTGCTCAACGCCGACCGGGCCGAGCAGCTCCGGAGTCTCTCGCGCGGGTACTCCCCCGAGGGGCTTGTGTGGGCCTCCGAAGTGATCGAGGACGTGCGCGCCGATCTGCTCGCGCACAACGCGAACTTCGGGCTGGCCTGCCAGGTCCTGATGGTCAAGCTGATCTCCGCCGCTCGACGGCAGTAGACCGGACCACGGGTAGCCCGGGGGGAGAGATGCAGGTGGCCAACCGATGCTTTCGCCCGCTGACCGGGCACTGATACGCGGGATGCTGCAGGCGACATTCGCCCTGCTGGCGGCGGCCAGCTTCGGCGGATGGTTCATCATGCTGGCGATGTTCGTCGGCATGACCGTGGACATGACCACGATCCTGGCGGCATTCTGGTTTCTCAGCGCGCTCTACGGGCTGCTGGCGCTCGCCATCGGCAACGCGCTCGGGCGCAGGCAGGGCAGGCGGGGGATCGCCGCGGCGGTGCTCGGGGCGCTGCTCACATGGGGGATCCTGGAGCTGTTTTTCTACCTCTATGACATAGGCTCCGCGCAGATGCGCGTGCCGCTGATGATCGGCATCACCCTCTCCGCGGTGGGCGCGGCCATCGGCACCATGCGCAGGGCGGATCGCGAGGCGCTCCGCGTCGAGCTGCGGGAGGAGCTTGAGGAGCTGGAGCGCGATGAGGATGAGCAACCGCCCGATGACGCCGCGGTCGAGCATCCCGAGGTCTGAGAGCACGCAGGAGGCGATCTGATGGAGCAGTTCCGGGAGTTCGAGGTCGGCGGCGAGCGGATCGCTGCGAGCATTCACATCCCCACGCGCACTCCCGCCCCGGGGCTTGTGATGTGCCACGGCTTCACCGGGCAGCGGATGGAGGCGCATTTCCTCTTCGTCAAGGCCGCCCGCGCGCTCTGTGAGGCCGGCGTCGGTGTCCTGCGTTTCGACTTCCGCGGCTCAGGGGAGAGTGGGGGGAGCTTCCGCGAGATGACCATCAGCCGGGAGATCGAGGACGCGCGCGCCGCGCTGGAGGTCATGCGCGCCGAGCCGAGCGTGGACCCACAGCGGGTCGGCCTGCTGGGCCTGAGCCTCGGCGGCCTCGTCGCGGCCTGCGCCGTGGCCCGCGACAGCCAGGTGCGCGCGCTGGTGCTGTGGTCGGCGGTCGCGGAGATGGGCGAGCTGATCCGCCAGCGCTGGGAGATGCCGACTGAGCCGGGCGTCGAGGGCGGGCGCGAGTACTACGAGCGCGGCGCGCACGAGATCGGCGCCGCCTTCCTGCGGGACGCGCTGCGCGTCGATCCGCTGGCGGAGATCGCGCGGTACTCCGGGCCCGTGCTCGTCGTTCACGGTGACGCCGATGAGGCGGTCCCGGTCGAGCACGCGCACCGGTACATGGACGCCATCCGAGCCGACGATGCCCAATTGCTGCTGGTTGAGGGCGCCGATCACACCTACTCCACGGTCGCGCTGGAGAGTCACGTCATCGCGGCCACCCGAACGTTCCTGCTCGAGCGACTCTGATGCGCACAGGGAGCGACCGGCCCACCATGCAAAGCCGCGCCGACGAGATGATCGCCCGCATCGGCTACAACACTGCCTCGCTGCCCGATCGCTCCCTCGATGAGGCCCTGGGCGTGGGCGCCGCGCTGGGCCTGCGCTGCGTCGAGCTGCTGGCATTCGAGGGCTACCGGCACACCGCCGGGGAGTTGGCCGGACGCTTCTTCGACCGGCTCGGGGCACCCGAGCGGGAGGGGCTCGCGCGCAGCGTCTCGGGCTTCGACCGCGTCGCCGTCCACGCGCCCTTCTGGGACGTGGTTCCTTTCGCGCCGAACCCGGCCACCCGAGAGGCCTCGCGATCGCAGTTGCGGCGGACGCTCGAGGTCGCGGGGGAGATCGGAGCGGCGACGGTCACGACGCACGTGATCCCGCGGGTAAGCCGCCCGCTGAGCGACTTCCGCGCCGACGTCATCGCCTTCTACCACGAGCTGGGCGAGGTGGCGGCAGGCGCGGGCGTGACGGTGACGATCGAGACGGGCTATCCGCCGGAGATCGACGAGTTCGCGCAGCTTGTGCATGAGATCGCACATCCTGCCGTCGGGGCGAACGTGGACGTGGGCCACCTGCGCGCGCTGCTCAGCGACGATGACCGCCGGCCCGATGCGATCGCCGGGGCATACAATGCGCTGCTGGTTCGCCACCTGCGATCGCTCGGCGATCGGGTCTTTCACATGCACCTTCACGACGTGCAGGCGGAGGGTGTGCGCGACCACCGGGAGTGCGGGACGGGGATCATCGACTACGCGGCGGTCTTCGCGCTTCTATTCGAAGCCGACTACGAGGGGCTGATGACCTTCGAGCTGGAAGAGGCCGACGCGGAGGGGGCGCTGCAACGCAGCATCGACGTGATCGCCGCCGCGATCCGATCGGCCGCCGCCGACGGGTAGCCGCCGGCCGGTCAGGTCGCATGCAGGCGGTGAAGGCCGAGCTTCTCGCGCCACGGCTGGTCCTGGTTGAGGAAGTGGCGCTGGCGGACGAGGTTCGCCGCGAGTGCGTAGCACTCCCCGTAGTGCGAGACGTTGCGGACCTTCAGCGTATTGTGGTGGTGGTAGACGAAGCCGAGCGGACCGGACATCGGCGTCTCCCCGAACTCCGACTCGGCGGAGGAGAGGATCATATCGCGGGCGCGAGCGATCGCGAGCCTCGTTACGTCCGACTGCACCCACTCATAGGGGTAGTTGGTCGACAGGTAGCTGGCCACCTCGTTCGCCCGCGCCTGCAGGCCGGGCTTGAGCGCGATCAGGTAGAGCAGCATCTGTCTGAGGAAGAAGCGCTCCTCCTCACTGTGCCTGGGAACCACCAGCCACTTGCGGCTGCGGATGACCCTGTCGTACGCGCCCTCCGCGGCGGCTCGAGTGCGGTGAGTGGCCTTCAGTTCAACGAGCCTGTTCTTCACCCAGCGCTCGATCTCCGCGTTGACGTGTTCAATGACGGTGCTGGTGCGTTCGTTGCGTATCTCAAGCCTGGTGGTTCGAGCCATGGCAGTATGTCCCTTTGATCACGCCGATGTATGATTGCGCGGGGGGACGGCGGCCCCCGGTTGATTGTCGTCCCTCAGATTCGTCGCCGGACGCTCATGACCTGCCGAGCCAGTCCGAGCGGGCGTGGGCCGCCGCCGTCAGTGCGAAGACCAGTGCGTAGATGGCGGCTCCCCCGAGCAAAACCGTCTGAAATCCCCACAGCTTCCCGGCGAGCATCGCGATCACCGACCCGAGCACCGAGACGACGCCGTTGACGCCCCACGCCCACGGAACGATGTCGCCCTTCCACCGCCCGACCTCACGCAGCCCGGTTGGGAAGGGGATGCCCATCGCGAAACCCAGCGGCACGAGCAACGCCATCGTGACCGCCGCCCGCAGACCGATCGACCACCCGAGCGTGGCATCGAGCATCGGCCGCAGCACGAACACGAGTACGACGACCGCCACACTGACCGCCAGCGCCGCCACCGCGGAACGCTTGAGCATCCTGCTCTCCGGCCACGACTGGCTGAAGAGGCTCCCGGCGCCCCCGCCGATGAGCAGCGCGAAGAGGATCACCGACAGCGTCAGCGCCGGGTAGCCGAGATAGAGGATCAGCTTTTGCGCCAGGCACACCTCCACGAGCATAAAGCCCGCGCCCAGCAGCGCGAAGTACAGGACCGCCGCACTCAGCGGAGCAGGCCTGCCCGCGCCGGAGCGTGCGAGCACGACGATCGTCCCCAGTGAGAAGAGCAGCACCACCAGCGCGACGCCCCAGACGAAGTTCGCCATGTGCGCGGGGATTCCCGGGTGGAAGTCGATCACGAAGGGGCGGTCGTCGCCGACCGGCAGCACGTCCACGTCGCCGGCGCCCCACCATGTGTCGAAGCGTTCCGCGAACTGCTCGAGCCCCTCGCTGTGGGTCAGCCAGCCGTAAGGCGGCACCTCTCGCGCGTTGGGCATGAAGACCGGCTCAAACCCCAGCGCGATCGCGCTGCGGGTCAGCTCCGCCGAGCGCTCCGCGGTCAGCGGCGAACGCGAGATGGCCACGAGGTGCCGGTAGGGCCCGAGCGGGTAGAGCCGCCGGGGCACGCTGATCATCGTGACGTGCGCAAGCGCCTCCTGAAGCGACATTCCCTCGCGCTGCAGCGCCGCGATCCCGGTGAGCACCAGCCGCGCCTGCACGAGCGGGTGCTGGCAGACGACCGCGACCTGCCCCTCGTCGGTGAGGTGCGCGAGGTAGTCTTCGAAGCCCTCGATCGTGTGCACGTAGCTCTCCACCAGCGCGAGGCTGCTCGACGCGGTGGTCGCGCTCTTGGTCAGCGCCATGTAGATCAGGTCGTACTTCCTGTCCGCGCGGCGCACGTAGCTGCGGCCCTCGGCGACGGCGACGCTGACGTTCTCGTAGTCGTAGAGCGGGCCGCTGAAGTCGCGGTAGCGTCGCACAATCGGCAGCATCGACGGGTTCAACTCCGCACCCTCAATCTCACTCGCGCCGACGGCCAGGGCGAGCAGCACATCAAGGCCTGCTCCCGGGCCGATCAGCAGCACGCTGTCGGGGCGGGCGGTGAGGAAGGGGAAGAAGCCGATGAAGGTGCGGTACCTCTCGGCGACGACATCGAGATCGCCCTCGAAGTGGATCAGATTCGTCGGCACCTCGCCGTCGGTGTAGACGTAGAGGTCGTCTGTGGGCTCGTAGGTGCCGTCGGGGCGCGCGTAGGCGACCACGTCTGTCCTGGCGAAGGCGTTCCAGTCGGTGTAGACGATTTTGGCCTCGATGTTCGGGTCGGCCAGCTCCTTGAAGAGCGGCTTGGCGTCGTTGCCAAGCTCGGGCGGGACGCGCGGGAGGTTGATCAGCGGCTGTGAGACGCTCAGAGCCACCCCGACCACCGCCACGATCGTCAGCACGCCTCCCAGGGCGCGCAGCGATGTCCTGTCGGCCACGACGACCGCGGCGAGCGCCGCCAGCGCCGCGCAGAAGAAAGGAACGCCCGTCGCGCCGAGGAGCTGCAGGGCGATGATCACCGCGCAACTTCCGAGCGCCGCGCCGGTGAGGTCGAAGAAGTACATCCGCCCGCCCTGGTGCGACCAGATGGCGAATGCGTGGCTGAGGAACGCGCCGGCGCAGATGAACGGGACGATGCACACGCCGCCCACGACGGCCAGCGAGGTGAGGTAGGGGGCCATCGGGTTGGAGAAGAGCAGTGCGACGGCGCCGACGAAGGTCACCGCGAGCGCCGCCGCGAGGAGACTGAGGATCGCGCGGTCGTCGATCTTCCGGCGCCGCAGCCACAGGAAGTCGACAAGGCCGCCCACGCCGAGGCCGCACGTGGCGGCCAAGATCGCGAGGAAGACGAAGTGATAGCGCAGCAGCACGCTGAACGCGCGCGTCAACGCGACCTCGAAGATCAGCCCGGCGAGGGCCACGAGGAAGACGCCCGCCAGGATGCTGCCGGGCACGCGCTCATGGCGGGGAGCGATGGTCTCACTCAGCCTCCGCGCCCTCCTCGGCTTCCTGATAGTCGCGCGTGTAGCGGCACTTGGGGTAGCCGCTGCAGCCGACGAACTTTCCACGTCGCCCCTCCCGGACTACGAGGTCCTTCCCGCACTCGGGGCACTCCTCGTCCAGCTTCTTCGGCGCCGGCGGCTCCCACCCCGCGGCGATCGCGTCGCTGATCGGCCGCGTGCCCTTGCACTCGGGGTAGTTGGTGCAGCCGAGGAACTTCCCGCGGCCTCCGGTGCGGACCGACATCGGCGCGCCGCACTTGCTGCACGTCACCGGCACGGCGTTGCCACCGCCCTCTCCGGTGGGGCTCGCCAGCTCCGCGGATGCCTCTCCAACGACCTCCTCATCGCTGTAGTCGCGGGTGTACCTGCAGCCCGGGTAGTTCGAGCAGCCGAGGAACTTCCCGCGCCGCCCCTCGCGAACCAGCAGCACGCCGTCCTCGCACTCGGGGCAGCTTTCGGACGTCTCCATCGGCCGAGCGCGCTCCTTCGGCTCTCCCTCAGGGCCGACATCCGCGGTGTACTCGCACTCCGGGTAGCCGCTGCAGCCGAAGAAGCGGCCCCGGCGGCCCATCCGCAGCAGCAGGTTCTTGCCGCACTCGGGGCACTCAAACTCCGTCTCCTCCACCGGCGGCCGCTCCAGCACATCGCCCGACAGATCGATCGTGAAGGTGCAGTCCGGATAGTTCTCACAGCCCGCGAACTTGCCGCGCTTTGAGTACTTCACCAGCATTCGGCCGCCGCACTTCTCGCAGGTCCTGTCCTCCAGGACCTCCGGTTCTGCCGTCTCCGCGGCCTCGATCTCACTGCCGAATGGCTCGTAGAACTCCCGCAGCACCTCCCGCCAGTCGCGCTCGCCGCGCTCGACCGTGTCGAGGTCCTCCTCGATGTGCGCGGTGAACTCGATGTCCATGATCTCCGGGAAGTTGTCCACGAGGTAGTCCGAAACCGACAGCCCAAGCGGCGTTGGCACGAACTGCCGCTTCTCGGTACTCACGTAACGTCTGCGAGTCAGCGTGTCGATGATGTCCGCGTAGGTGCTCGGGCGGCCCACGCCGTTGGCCTCAAGCTCCCGCACCAGCGACGCCTCGGTGTACCGTGGCGGCGGCTGCGTGAAGTGCTGCTCGGGCGTGACCTCCACCAGCCCAAGCGCCTCGCCCTCGGTCAGCTCCGGCAGCGACCGGTCCTCGTCATCGCGGGGCATCGCGGCGTACCAGCCGGGGAACACGACGACCTGCCCGGTCGCGCGCAGGCCCATCCTGCCGGCCAAGATGTTCACGCCCGTCTGGTTCACCACCGCCGGAGCCATCTGCGAGGCCACGAAGCGCCGCCAGATCAGTTCGTAAAGCGCTATCTGGTCCTTGCTCAGCACATCCACGAGGCTCTCGGGCGTCCGCAGCACCGACGTCGGCCGGATCGCCTCATGGGCCTCCTGCGCCCCCTTGACCTTCTTGCCCGTCGCGCCGGGGCCGACGTACTTCTTGCCCCACTCCTGCGCGATGAACTCCCCGGCCTGTTTGCGCGCCTCGGCCGCCACGTTCGTCGAGTCGGTTCGCATGTACGTGATCAGACCGTGGCTGCCGTCGGCCATCTCCACGCCTTCGTAGAGCTGCTGGGCGATGCGCATGGTCTTGCGCGCCGCGAAGCGCAGGCGGTTGGAGGCGGCTCGCTGCAGCGTCGAGGTGATGAACGGAGGGTTCGGGTTCCGCTGCTGCTCCTTCTCCTCGATCTCCGCGACCACGTAGCTCGCCTCGCGAAGCTCCTCGACCAGCGGCGTGACCTGCTCCTCGGTCCCAAGCTCCGCGTCCTCACCGTCGATCGTCTTCAGGTCCGCCTCGAACTGCTCGCTGCCCTCGGGCTGCAGCAGCGCGGTGATCGACCACCATTCCTCGGGGTCGAAGGCCGCCCGCTCGCGCTCACGATCGGTGATCAGCCGCAGCGCAACCGACTGCACCCTGCCCGCCGAAAGCCCTGAATCGGGCCGCCCGCCGCCGATCTTCTTCCACAGCACCGGGCTGAGCGAGTAGCCGACGAGCCGGTCGAGGATCCGACGCGCCTGCTGCGCCTCGACGCGGTCCATGTTCAGCTCACCGGGGTGCTCAAGCGCCTCCAGCACCGCCTCACGCGTGATCTCGTTGAACTGAATCCGGTGCGCCGACTTGAGCCCCAGTTCGTCCATGATGTGCCACGCGATCGCCTCGCCCTCGCGGTCGGGGTCCATCGCGAGGTAGACCTCGTCCACGCCCTTGAGGCCCTTCTTCAGCTCGCTGACGGTCTTCTTCCCCGACACCACGTAGGTCGGCTCGAAGCCTCCGTCAATATCAACGCCCATGTCGCCATCGGGGAGGTCGCGCACATGACCCATCGATGCAAGAAGCTCGAACTCATCGCCGAGGAAGCTCGAGAGCGTCCGCGTCTTCGTCGGCGACTCAACAATGATTGCTTTCCTGGATGCCACGATATCATTCCTGCAGAAAGCGGCTCAGACGCCGCGTAATGTGAACTCTCATGTGTCAGACCGGAATCCCGAATCCTATCCGGTCCGCACGAACTGATTGCCCGGAAAGCGCTTGACCAGCCCTTTGACCTCAAGCAGCATGAGCGCCGCCGAGACCTGCGGCACCGGCAGCCCGCACTCGCCCGCCACGTCGTCGATATTGCGCGGCTGGTGGCTCAGCGCCCCCAGCACCTCGCGCTGGTCGGTCGGAAGCTCGGCGAGCTTGCGCGCCCGCTCGGCCTCCGGCTCCCGCTCGGGGACGGCCTCGAGCATGATCCCGAGGCCCTCAACGATGTCCTCGGCCGTCTCGACGAGCACCGCGCCGTCGCGCAGCAACTCATGGCAGCCCCGGCTCACCGGGCTCGTGACATTCCCCGGCACTGCGAAGACCCCGCGCCCGGTCTCCCCGGCCAGTCGCGCGGTGATGAGCGCCCCGCTCCTGCCCGGCGCCTCAATCACCACCGTCCCGAGCGCGAGCCCGCTGAGGATGCGGTTCCTCTGCGGAAAGCGGTCGCGAGTGGGCGGCGTACCCGGCGCCAGTTCGCTGATTACCGCGCCGGACTGCGCGATCCGCTCGCGAAGGTCAGCGTTGGCCGCGGGGTAGTTCACGTCAATGCCGCAGGCTGTGACGGCGATCGTCCTCCCGCCCGCCTCCAGCGTGGCCTCGTGGGCATCGGCGTCGATTCCCATCGCGAGGCCGCTTACGACGGTGAAGCCCCGCCGGACCAGGTCGCGGGAGAGCTGCTCCGCGACCATCTCGCCGTAAGGGCTCCGCTTGCGGGTCCCCACCAGCGCGACCGCGAGATCGTCGCGATCGCTGAACCCTCCGCGCACGAAAAGCAGCGGCGGCGGGTCATCGATCTCCCGCAGCAGCGGCGGATAGCGCTCATCCAGGATCGGCAGCGGGTGAGCGTCAAGCTCGCCCAGAGACTCAAGGAGCGCCTCAGTGTCGGTCTCGGCTTCCGCCGAGCGCAGTTTGCCCAGGTGCGTCGAGGCGATGCCATCGACCGCACGGAGCTGCTCGTTGGTCGCCCCGAAGATTGCCTCGGGCGAATCGAACGCATCGAGCAGCGCAAGTTGGAGCTTCGGCGACAGGCCGCTGGCGTTCAGGCGCAGCCATGCCTCGGATTGTGACGCGTTGCCTTCCCCCATGGTTCACTCCCCGGCAGTCTGCTGCGTGGGACTGGTTGCGCATCCGGTCCCCCGGACGAAAAAGCCGCCAGGAGGCATTCGCCTGGCCTCCTGGCAGGCCATGAAAACTTCACGTTGCTCGCCGGAACGTCGCCTGCCGGATCCGGTTACTGACCTTCCTCGGCGGCGGGCTGCTGAGCGGCCTGTGCCTGCGCCTGCAGCTTCCTCACGCGGTCCCTGAGCGCCTCGGCCTTCTGCGCAGCGTCGTTCGAGCGCGCTCGCTCCGCGTCGAGCTGGTCCTCGACCGCACCGAGCTTGCTCTTCAGCGACGACCACGGTGCGCTGATCGCGATTGCCATCACGATCGCACCGACGAGCACGCCCACCAGGGGCAGCACGAACAACGGCACACTCGCCCCCCAGGACATCCCCTGGGTCAGGTAGAGTCCCACCACGGTGATGGTACCCGGGTTCCAGATGGCGAAGAACACGGCGTATGCCACGAAGATGAGCAGGATCAGCACGGTCACGATCGCCTGTGCCATTGTACGACCCCCTGGCCGTAGTGCTGGGAGTTAGAGGACGACTACCACATCGGCATCTCCTCAGGCGGCATGTCCATCGGGAAGCCCTCTTCGAACTGAGGCCGCTGGGGCCTCGGCGGAGTGGGCGGCCTGAGTGAGTTGTCAACTGTGAACGCGACGACCTTCGTCGCGCGATTCCCGCGCCAGTCAACCGCTTCGATGGCGATCTGCTTGACGCCGTTCGTCAGGTTCGCCGCCGCGCCGCGCGGATCGTAGATGTACCACACCAGACCCTCGCGGGAGTCATAGGTGTAACTTGCCGGCTCGCCGTTGATCGTCACCGAGACCTGCTCGGGGTTCACGCCCGAGCCCTCGTCGTTGACAAGCACCGAGAGGAAGATCGGCGGCGTTCCGGGGATCTCGATCTCGTCGGCGTAGCGCTCCGGGAAGCGATCCGGGTCGGTCAGCTCGGGGTGGAACTGCACCCGCCGTCGCTGCGCCCCGGGCACCTCCAGCACCGGATCGGCGATCGTCGGCGCGATGTTGTCCGGCGCGAGGGAGTCGAACGCATAGACAATCCCGTCGTCACCGAGGGTGTAGAGTGCGTTCTCCACCACCGCGACGGACGGATCGACCAGTTCCTCGAACGTGCGCGGACGCCGCTGGGGCTGGCGCCCGTCCATCCCCGGCCCTCCGACGTCCATCGGCTCGTCCATCATCGCGCCGGGCGGCATGCCCTCCATCATCATCTCGTCCTCGGGCATGAACATCCCCGGCTGGGCCTGCGAGACCCGCTGCTCGACCTCCGGCAGCGTGTACTGCCACAGAAGCTGCCGTCCGTCGAGGCTGATGGCCATGATATCCCGTTCGCCCGCGCGGAAGATGATCTTGTCGCCGGCGACGACCGGTGAGCTGGAGATCGGCCCGACCGCTCCGTCGCGAGGCCACTTCCACATGGCCGCTCCGCGGTTGGCGTCGATCGCGTACATCGCGCCGTCACGCGAGCCGACGTAGATCGTGCGGCCGAGCACCGCCGGCGAGCCTATGATCAGGCCGCCCGCACGGAAGGGTCGCCCCCAGACCAGCCGCCCGGTGTAGATGTCGCGGGCGACAAGCTCGCGGCCCGAGGCGTAGATGACCTTCGTGCGCTCGCCCACCGGCGAGGCGAAGAACGTGCCCGACTCGACGGTGTTCGACCAGAGCGGCTGGCCCTGCGCGTTGATGGAGTAGATCCGGCCGTTGTTGGTGCCGACGATGATCACGTCGCGGTAGACCAGCGGCGGCGCCTTGATGTCGCCGTTGGCCTCAAACTGCCACAGGACGTTGCGAGTCTCAAGGTCGAGGGCCGTCAGGCGGTTGCCGTCGGAGCCGAAGTAGGCGACGCCGTAGGCGATCACCGGCGTGCCGTCAACCGGGCCCTGCGTGCGGAAGCGCCACTCCAGGGAGCCATTGCTGGTGTCGATCGCGAGCAGGCTGTTGTCCCGGGTGCCGCAGTAGAGCACGCCGTCCGCGATGGCGGGGCTGGAGAGTATCTCGTCGCCCGCGGTCTGCTGCCAGCGCAGCGCGCCGGTTCCGCGGTCGAGCGCGTAGATGGTGTCGCCCACCGGCGCGTAGATCGAGGTCTCATCCACCGCCGGTGTGGCCACTGCGTTGAAGTTCTCCTCCTCGGTGGTGTACTTCCACAGGAGGCTCGCAGGAAGCTCGATGGAGGCATCGGTGACGCCGCTACTCTCAGCGTCGTAGCGCATCAACCATGTGGTGTCCTGGGCCAGTGCCGTCGAGGCCAGTGTTATGAGCGCGACTATCAGTGCCGTACCGGATCGCATAGACGTACCTCCAGCTTCCACAGATCGGATCAGTCCGCCCCGGTGCCACCGGCCCGCAGTCGAACCGCCCAGGCGGGCCGGAACAGCTCACTCATCGCTCGAGTCACCGCGTCCGCGTCCACCGACGCGATCTCCCCGGCAAGTTGTGCGTCGCGCCTGTATCCCTGCGGCCCTCCCAGCAGCTCGAACATCGCCAGATAGTGCGCGATCTCGTAGTTCCGCTGGCGGCGCAATGCGTGTCTGCCTATCAGATACCTCTTCGCCCTCCGCAGCTCCTCGGCCTGCGCCGGTTCGCTGACGACCCGGGCGATCTCCGCCTCGACCACCTGCTCGACCTCATCAAGGTGCGCCGGATCACATGTGACCAGCACCAGCCCCGAGGGCGCCGTGGCCGACGGCGTCAGTTCGGCTGCGATGGTGTACGCCAGCGACCGCTCGACCCTCAGCGCCCGGTAGAGCCGGCTGTCCATCCCCGACCCCAGCAGCACCATCCCGGTCGCCATCGCCGGGTAGGAAGGCGAGTCGAGCGCGACCGCTCGCCCACCCACCGTGAAAACACTCGTCCGTCCCCCAACTGCGATCTCCTGCGTTCCCGCAGCGCTCCCGGGGGCGGGCTCGGGAGCTTTCGCGGGCAGGGCGCCCGGCAGCAGGCCCCGCATCTGTGCGGCGACAAGCTCCAGCGCCCGGGTCCCGTCCACGCCTCCGCTGACCGCGACGACGGTCGCGTTCGGCAGGTAGTGGCTCGCGTGAAAGTCCCGCACATCCGCCAGCGTGAGCGCCGCGACCTCCAGTGGATCGCCAGCGGCGGTGTCGCCCGAGCCGATGCCCGGATACAGCGCCTGGTAGAGCCGGTCGATCGCGATCGTCGCGGGCACCTCTTCGCGCGCCGCGAGATTTCGGACCAGGCGCGGGCGCACCAGCTCGAGGGCCTCCTCCGACAGCTCGGGCCGGAAGAGCATCCGGCGCATCAGCCTCGCGCAGTCCTCAAGCGACTCGGCCGGGGCGGCCAGCGAAAGTTCCACGTAGTCGGGAGCAACCGCCGCCTCCGCCCGCACCGCGGCCCGCTGCATCTCCTCCTGGCAGCCCTCTCCGCCCGCGAGCAGACTCTGGGTGAGCTGCCGGATGCCGCCAGCCCCGCGCGGCTCGTGCAGCGCCGTCACTCGAACCATCGCCGAGACCACGACCGTCGCGGTGTGATCGTTGTCGGCGACGACGATCCGCAGCCCGTTCGGCAGATGCTGCTTGAGCGGACCCGCCCCCTGCGCACACAGCGGCGGGGCCACGAGCATGCCCGCTCCGATGATTGCGGCGAGCAGTTTCGACAGTGGCGCGACTTCGCGCGCCCGCCGACGGCCCTTTCCCTGACGCTGCCGCGTCAACTGGAGGTCAGCCGATTAAGGGCCTCCCGAGCTTCCAGGTTGTCGCTCTGAGCAGCGAGGGCGGCGCCGTAGGCCGTGATGGCCTCATACGGCCTTCCCTCCTCCTCGTAGAGCCGGCCCATCTGCACGTGGATCGCCGCGTCCTCCTCGAGCCCTGGCGAGACCTCAAGCGCGTTCCGCAGCGCCTGCTCGGCCGCCTGGAACTGACCGAGCGCGGTGTACGCCCGCGCGAGCTGCATCATTGCCTCGAGATACGCCGAGTCGAGCCCCAGCGCGCTGTTGAGCGCCTGCACCTCGCGGTCGTACATCCCGGTGTTGTGGTACGTCATCGCGACGAGGTAGTGCAGGTAGCTGCGCTGCACCGCGGTGTTGGCGATCGCGGGCTTGGGGATGATCTCCAGCGCCTTCTCGTAGTTCGCGCGAGCGCGGGGCCACGAGCCCATCTGATAGAACGTGTTGCCAAGGTTGGTGTAGGACTGGTGCAGCGTCGGGTCCGCCTCCACCGCCCTGCTGAAGTGCTCTCGCGCCGCGCCGAGCTGGCCCGTGTAGTAGTAGGCGAGGCCGGCGGCGTTGTGCGCCTGCGCGTTCGTCGGCGCGAGGTTCAGCGCGATCTGCGCGGTCGCGATCGCGTCGTCGTAGCTCTCGTTGAGTGTCTGGGCCATCGCGAGCGACGCGTAGAGGTCGGCGTCGCGCGGGTCGATATCCAGCGCGCTCCTCAGATCGCTGATCGCATCCGTCTGCTGGCCCATCGCGCTGTATGTCTCGGCTCGGCCGCGGTAGGCCTCGATGTAGTCCGGCGCGACGGCGATGGCCGCGTCATAGCGGTCGAGCGCGTCCTGATAGTCGCTCGAGACGATGTTGCGCGTCGGGTCGGAGACGTACGTGCGGGCCTGGAAGAGGAAGATGTCGCCGAGAGCCTTGTGCGCCTCGGGGTGGTTGGCCGCGTCCTCAAGGGCGCCCTCGATCGTGTCGATCGCGGCGTCCACGTTCCTGATCGCGATCCACAGCAGGCCTTCCTTGTAGAAGGCCGCCTGCGCCTCCTCGAAATGCGCGAGCCCTATCCTCACCTGCGGACCCGGGTCGGCGGGGTTGCCGCCGCGCTCGGAGTCGAGTGCCTTGCGGTAGGCGTTACGCGCGCGGGCGAACTCCTCGAGCCTCAGCGCCGTGTCGCCCTGCGCGAGGTAGAGCACCGGGCGCATGGCCTTCACCTGCGCGAACTCCGCGGCCCGCGAGTACTCCTGCGCCAGCTCCTCCTGCAGCCCCTGCTTGGTCCGCTGGGCTGTGGGGGCGAGGCCGGCCTCTGCCTCCCGCTGGATCATCTGCTCAAGCTGGCGGCTCTTGCGGTCCCACTCATCGACGACCGTGATTGCGGCGTCGAAATCGCGCAGGGCCCTGTCGTAATCCGCCCGCATGTAGTGAGCAAGTCCGCGGTAGAACAGCGCCTCGACGTAGTTGGGATTCCCGGCGATCGCGGTGCCGAGCCGCTCGATGGCGTTGAAGTAGTCGCCCGAGTAGTAGTAGGCCCGGCCCAGCGCGGTGAAGACCTCAGGGAGGTTCTTAAAGCGCCGATTGCGCACCTCCGTCTGGTACGCGCGCACGGCCTCCTCGAACGCCCCAAGCTCCTCGTAGATGGTCCCGATGTAAAGCTGTGTGCCCGGCCGGCCGGGGCGCAGTTCGTAGGCCCGGCCCAGCGCATCAAGGGCCTCCTCGAAGTCGCCAAGCTGGTACCTCGCCACGCCGAGGTAGTACCAGGCGGCCTCATTCTCGGGCTCCGCCTCCACCACCGGCTGCAGTCTGTTGACCGCGGCGTTGTACGAGCGTTCCTGGAAGAGACTCACGCCCTCGGTGAAGTCGGGGTTGATCTGCTGCGCTGGCGCGATTCCGCACGTGTAGAGGCCTGCGAGCATGGTGTACACGAAGATAAGTCCGCAGGCGCGGCTGGTTCTCGTCATCCGGATATGCTCCCTTCAGAGCCCACGGTCACCCGTGCGTGCGGCATTATACGACAGGCCTCACAAGCGTGTCAACGAACGGCTTCATACCGTCTGCGCGCACTTCTTCCCTCAACCGCCCCACTTCGCCACCCCCCTCAGTCTCTCCTTCTTGTGCGACAATCCAGCTCCGACCATACCCCCGGCGGATATTCGCTCAGCGGCTACCGGGCACCTCCATCGCCCTCGGCAAGCACCGACAACACGATCCGCGACGGTCGCGCCGTGTCGTGATGCAGGGTATTTTGCGCGATCTGACGCCTCCGGTCAACTCCCGGCGGCCCGCCGGTGTTCGAGTTCAGCTCAAAGCGCGGGAAGTTGCTGCTGGATACGTCAACGCGGATCCGGTGCCCGGCCACGAAGCGGTTCGCGGTGGGGTAGAGTTCGAAGCGCAGTTCATAGATCTCACCGGGCTGGGCGAACTCCTCGCGCTCGAATCCCTCGCGGAATCGTAGACGCATGATTCCGTCGGTCAGGTTCATCGCGCAGCCGGCCGGATAGCCCGGTCCGGGCGGGTAGACGTCCAGTAGCTTCGCGGTGAAGTCGGTGTCCGGCGCGTCGGTCGAGACCCACAGCACGACCTCCACCGGCCCGGCGATCGTCACGTCCTCCTCCAGCGGCTCTGTCGCGAAGCACAGCACGTCCCGCCTCGCCGACAGCGGCAGCGTCCCCTCGGTGAACGGGAAGCGCTCGTCGTTGCGCTGATCGTACGCCCCCGGGTCCACCCCCAGCGCCGAGAGATTCCCGCCGATCGTCGGCACCGGGTCGGCGGGATCGAACGTCCACGAGGTGGCCGCGCTCTCCTCCCGTGGCGGCCTGGTCTGCAGCCGCCCGCCCGCCTGGAGGAAGAACTCGGTCGGCTCACAGCCCTCAGGCGGCCACGCGTCGGCCTCGCGCCACCCTCCGCCATGGCGGATCTCGCGCTCGTCGCCCGCGGTGAGCCCCTCACCGCCGCCCATGATGAAGTAGCGCACCGCGCGCTCCTGCCCGAAGTCCGCGTCGTCGCCCCTGACGAAGCGGTCGAAGAACGCCAGGCGCAGGCCGAGGTAGTCATCGAGACTCCCGTCCGGCCCGAAGATCGCGTCACCGGCCCGCCCCACGCCCGCGCCGCCGTGATGCCACGGGCCCATCAGCAGGTGCACCGGCTCGCTCTGCCGCGCGCTCAGCTCCACGAAGTTCGTGACCGTCGCGCGCGTGTAGGAGTCGTACCATCCGCCGATGTAGAGCGTCGGCACATCGGCGTGGCGGTCATACCACGGCTGCGGACCGTAGCCCGGCTGCCGCCAGTAGTCGTCGTAGCGGGCGTGACGGAGGATATCGAGCAACCAGCGCTCATAGGAGGGAACCAGCGCCAGAGGGGTCTCGCCCGGCTGGATCGGACAGGCCCGCACCCAGTCCCAGATGTTCGCGAGGGCGTCGTCGAGCGCGGCCTTCAGCGTCGGGTTCGCCTGCGCCTCCCGGCTGCTGGCGGCCATCGTGAACGCGTAGACGTAAAAGCGCATCTCCAGCGCGCCGTTGTGGCGCATGGAGTGGTGGTAGTAGCTCGATGGCCCGTAGGTCACGACCATCGCGGAGAGGTGCGGCGGGTTCAGCGACGCCAGCGCGTTCTGCACCGCGGCGCAGTAGGACTGGCCGATGGTGCCGACCCGCCCGCTGCACCACGGCTGCCCGGCGAGCCACTCCACGACATCGTAGCCGTCGGGGCCCTCGTGGGCGAATGGGTAGAACTCGCCCTCCGACTGATAGCGCCCGCGCACGTCCTGCGCGGCGAAGATGTAGCCGTGGCGGGCAGCGCCGGTGGCCATCTCGGCCTGGGCGCGCCTGTCGTAGGGCGTGCGTGAGAGGATCACGGGCAGGGGCTCGGCGTCCTCGTTCCAGCCGGGCGGGAAGTACAGGTCGGTCGCCAGCCGCACGCCGTCGCGCAGCGGGATCATCACATCGCGCTGGGGGATCCGGTCATCGGGCAAGGTCCATCACCTCGGGCAAACGTCATCTCACTCTTTCAGCAACTTCCCCTGCCCCTGCCCCCGCTTGCTCTTCGGGGCCTTTTTGAAGCCGCGCGCGCCGTGCTTGAGATAGGGGCAGTCGATGCCGGCGCCCTGCAGCAACTCCTCGATCGTGAGTACCTGGATGCGAGGGACGCTCACCTGCTCCCCGTTCGCCTTCACCGAGTTCGCCGCGGGGGACCAGAAGCCCGCGGCCGCGGCCTCCGTGCGCATCGGCGCGGTCGGCTCCTCAAGCGTGACGAACACGCCGATGGCCGCCTCCTCCCGCTCCACCACCCCGCGCAGGTCCCGCACCTGGCCGACGCCCACGCTGCCGGACTTCACCGAGACCATGATCCGGTGCGTGTTGCCGGCGTTGTCGTGGAAGTTAAGCTTCCCGTCGATGCCCCGGTCCGCGCCCCGGCCGGTCTGCCCCGCGGGCGGGACGCCCACCAGGCCCAGCGCCCAGAACTCGAACTGCTGCCGGTCCTGCTCGGCCAGCGCTCGCGCGCCCGCGAGGTCGGTGGGCTCGCCGATCACCTCGTACTCCTCCCGCACCTCCACGCCGAAGGTGTCCTGCAGGCGGTGCTTCATCAGGTTCACCGCGAGGTGCGTGATGTCGATGCCGATCCAGCGGCGGCCCAGCCTGTGCGCGACCGCGATGGTCGTGCCGCAGCCGCAGAACGGGTCGAGCACCAGGTCGCCCTCGTTGCTCGACGCCTCAATGATCCGCTCCAGCAAGGCCTCGGGCTTCTGAGTGGGGTAGCCGAGCATCTCCCGGCTGCTCCCGTGCAGGTGCTCGATGTCGGTCCAGACGTCGGTTGACAGTGTCCCTTCCTGCTCGTCAAGGTATCGCTTCAGCCGCGCTACCTCTCCCTGTGGAGGGATGACGACGAGCCCGTCCTCCCAGGCTTTCATCATGCGCTCTCTGGTCCATCGCCAAACCCGCGTCACTCCGCTGTCGGGTGGGAATTCGTAGGTGAGGTTTGGCCGATCCTTGTTGGGGTTGGTCAGATCGCCGAGAGTGTACCGACGTCCGGTATCCTCCTCGACATGCTTGTAGAACTTCTCAACGTAGTCGGGATCATGTTCTGTGTGCTGAGGGCTGAATTCGACCGTCTCAGACTTCCCGTAGAAAAGGATCACGTCATGCGCGTTAGAAAAGCGGGTCGTGGCATGCCCCTTTGGCTGTGACCGCTCCCAGATGATCTCATTTCGAATCATACCTGTGCCGAAAATCGCATCCATCAGCACCTTCAGGTAGTGGCTGGCGGTGGGGTCGCAGTGCAGGAAGATCGAGCCGGTGGGCTTGAGGACGCGCCGAAGCTCCACCAGTCGCGGGGCCATGTTCGCGAGGTAGGCCATCATGTCGGTCTCGCCGAGCATTCTTCGAAACGCCATCAGCGTCTCGGCCACTGCCCCGCCCGCCTCCACGCAGTCCTGGTAGGCGCGGGCGGTCTCCATCGTCCAGTGCCAGGTGTCATCGAAGGCCTCGATCTGCGCGCCCGAGCCGGACCCGTTCTCCTCCTCGAAGATCACGTTGTAGGCCTGGTTGGAGTTGAAGGGCGGGTCGAGGTAGATCAGATCGACGCTCTCGTCCTCGATGTAGTCGCGAAGAATGTTGAGATTGTCGCCGAAGTAGAGCGTGTTTTCGGCCATGGGGCACTCCCGTCCGCGTGGCGGCTGCTTCATCGGTGCGGCGTGTTCCTTCGCCGCGCGACGGCCCGCTTCCTTCCGCGGGCCCGGCTCCGCTCAGTAGCGCAGCCCCACCGCGTCGGTCTGGCGCGGGTTCTCGTAGACGGGCAGTTCGCCGTCCGCGTCGGCCAGCAGGCGCTCCCACGCCCGGTCATAGACATCCGCGGGCAACTGGTCGATCAGGTCCTCCTGGCAGAACGGGTCGCCCGGCAGGTGGAAGGCTTCCCCCGGTGCACCATCAACATCGGTGCGCACCCACCACTCATCGTCGATGTAGCAGAGCGCGTCGTTGTACCGCGAGGTCAGGTACTCCCGCCGCTCCCACTCGCCCGCGCCGGTCAGCAGCGGCACGAGCGATCGTCCGTCGATTCGCTCGTGAGCGTCGATCCCGGCGGCGTCGTAGATGGTCGCGGTCGTGTCGAGGTTGTACACAAGCTCGGTCCGCACGCAGCCGCCGTTCCCGCCGCCGGGGGTGCGCACTATCAGCGGAAGGTGCATCACGCCCGGCCAGAGAGAGAAGGCCGGCTTGCCGACCACACGCTGCGGGTTGTCGGCGAAGTGCGTCCCGTGGTCGCTGGTGAAGATCACCATCGTGCTGTCGAGCAGGTCGAGGCGCTCGAGCGTGTCGAGCAGCATCCCGAACCATGTGTCCACGAGCGTCACCAGTCCGCAGTAGTGCGCGACGATGTCCGCGAGCATCGCATCGGTCATCCCCTGCTGCTCCATCGGCTGATAGCGGGCGTGGGGGATGATCGGGCCGTCGTAGCCTCCGTCGGCATACATCTCGTAATACCGCCGCGGGGCCTCCCACGGCTCATGCGGTCGGAAGGAGTCGATCAGCAGGTAGAACGGCTCTGCGTCGCGGTTGTCCTCGAGGAACTCCATCGCCCAGCGGAAGACTTCGGCGGTCGTGGTGTCGCGTTCGCGGAGCCTGCCCTTCGAGTTGGCGCTGTGATAGCGCACATTGCCGTGCAGCGTCTCGACCGCCCCGTCGGGCTTGCGGTAGCGCGCGAGGTCGTCGTCGGTGACGGTGTGCACGGAGGCCCAGCGGTCCTGCTGCAGCCCCCGCACGTAGTTCCACTGCCAGAAGCCGCGCTGGAAGTTGAATCCGGGGGCGAAGTAGGGGATCGTGTCGGTGACAAAGCCGGTGTGGTAGCCGGCGTTGGCGAGGTTCTCAGCCAGCGTGTCCTCGGTGCGATCGATCGCCTGCCAGCCGGGGAGGTAGACGATGTCCCACGGGACGGGCCTGTAGTCGCGGAACGGGTAGGCCCGCCGGCCGGTGTGGATCGCGCGGCGGACCGGGATCGTGGGCAGCGACTCGGGGTAGGCGCGCGTGAAGAGAATCGACTCGGCGGCGAAGCGATCGATGTTCGGGGTGCGGATCGTCTCGTTCCCGTAGCAGCCGAGGAACGCGGTCCTGAGCGTGTCGGTCATCACGTAGACGACATTCGGCCGGCTTCCGGTCATCACGACACCTCCGCTGCCGATGGATATGGTACCGGTGGTCAATGTGCGCCGGGGCGGTGGCGATTTCCTTCAAGCTTCGCTGAAACCGGAGCAGGGGTGGGTGCCGGTCTCACTCGGTAACGGCGGGTCTGACCGAATCATATAGGTTGCTGTCGCTGGCGGCTCACGTCGGCCTCACCCCGACCCGCCGCTGCACTCGGGGTTGGCCCCTCCCCCTGAGACGCCGCGCTGCGCGCGGGTCGTGGGATCGAGGTCGCGAACACAACCGTGAGCGGAGATCCGAAAAAGCTTTGACAGGTCGGAACGTGGGGCTCATTCCCCCTCCCGCCGGAGTTCGCACAGCGAACTCTCGGGGAGGGGGTGCCCGAATGTCGTGTGTGAGGGCGGGGGAGGCCGTCGTTGCCGCACCCGCATTTTCGGTCACACCCGTAACTGCATCAACCTGGTGACTTTGCCGTCACAATGGGGTATACTCTGTGATGCAGCCTGACGTTATGCGCCGTTCCAGCCGATACTCATTTCGGAGGTGGCGGTCATGCGACGAGGCTTCACCCTGATCGAACTGCTGGTGGTCATTGCGATCATGTGACCGCTGAACAACCGCCCATCCACGCTGGTTTTTCCCCTCGGCGGCC
>JBMNNW010000181.1:0-5400 GCA_050942735.1 Armatimonadota bacterium | reverse complement strand
GTTGGTGAACGGACGAGGCAACGTCGAACGACAGGCGGGGCACAGGTCCCCGCCCTACAACAAAGGAAGGTCCCCGCCCTGCAAACAGCCGTGGTCGTTGTGGCCCCGGCGCCCTCGCCGGGGAGTCGTTTGTCGTCGTCGTTTGTAGGACAGGCATCCCTGCCTGTCGCCGTTGGTGAAAGAGGCAAGGGACGGCAACGGCCGACGCATCTGAAGATGCGTCGCTCCGGACGGCGACGGCGGCAGGCACGAATGCCCGCCCCACGAACGACAGGTGGGGCAGGGTTCGTTCTCTGAGCTGCGCCCGCCCCTCACCCGATCTCCATCAGCCGGTAGCGGAACTCCGGGCGCAGACGCCCGATCACGACCTGCTCGGGCGTGTTGTGCTGGATGAAGACAGCGAAGTCCACCTGGTGATATCGCGCGGTGGGCCAGCTCTTGAGCTTGCTGAAATCAATCACGCGCCCGTCCGGGCCGACCACTCCCACGTGCCCGATCGAATCATCGTGGGGCGGGTACCACGGAGAGTGCCGCACGTGCACGATGTCGCCCGGCTGCACCGCGCCCATCTGGGGCAGTCGCCGCAACTCGAAGAGCGCCCGCGGCTCGCGGCCTCCCTCACCGCAGAGCGCGTGTTCGCCGCTGCCGCGGTTGAAGCGCGCTCCCGGCCCCAGCGCCTCGTCGATCACGCAGCCCACGAAGTCCGAGCAATCGTTCTCATGCAGCACGAAGCGCCCCATCGGCCTCTCCCGGTAGAAGCGCTCGGCGGTCTCGGCGATCCGCCAGTTCAGCGGCTTCTCCCCGGGGTGGCGCTGCTCGAAGACCGTCCGCGCGTGCCGCTCAAAGGCCTCCGCGTCGATCTGCCGGATCGCCCGCAGGCGCAGGTCCTGCGCGTCCTCGCGCGCGAAGACCCACGCCCCCGCCGCCAGAACCGTCAGGCCCGCCATCGCTACGAGGATCGCCGCGACTGCGCGCTTCACGCCTTCACCTCTTCCACTCAGTCGGGGGCGTCGCCCCAGTCGGGGATCTCCAGCATCTCCCCGTCGCGCAGGATCGACTTGTAGGCCATCACGCCCGGCGCGACGAAGCGCGCCGCCTGCCAGGCGTTCACGCGCGGCTGTCGCCCCTCGATGCAGGCGCTGACGAACTCGTGCACGAGGTACGCGTGTGAGCCGCCGTGCCCGCCCTTGTTCGCCGCGAGCTTCTCCGGCAGCGGGTCCTCGACCGCGCTGAGGTCCACCGGCTGCTGCTCGTTCTTCGTCAGCCACACCGAGCCGTTGAAGTTGCGCTCGAACGCGCCCTCGGTGCCGTAGATGCGGAAGGTCTCAAGGCACGGCGTGCCGATCCTGCGCATCTCGGCGATCCGTGCCATCGAGCCGTCGCTCATACGGTAGAGACCGACCATGTCCCCGTGGATGTTCCCGCTGATGGTGTCGGGGAGGTGCCAGTCCTCGTCGGGCATCGCGTAGCCCATCGCCGAGACGTGGGTCATGTGCGCGCCGGTGATGTCGATGATCCCGCCGGTCGAGTGTGTCGGGTAGTGCATGGGGATCCCGCCGCGCTTGCTGTCATCCCATTTGTCTCCCCACCGCCACATCGCGACGTTCTTGAGGTTGTGCGAGATGTCGTGGAGGTAGTGCCCCTCGGAGTACGCGTAATGCCCGAACTCCCCCGCTTCGGCCTTGCGGCGGCAGAAGATGGCTTCGGGGCGGTAGCAGGTGGTCTCCCCCATCATGTAAAGCTGCCCTGTGCGCTCCACCGTCTCCACGAGCCGGTCGCACCACTCGAGGATCATGTCCCCGTCCACCAGGGTAATGACCGGGACCGCCGTGTACGCGTGCTTCCCGGCCTCCATCGCCTCGATCGCCTGCGGCGCGTGCAGCCACGGCTGGGTAAAGATCATCACCGCGTCGAGGTCCGTTACCAGCAGCTCATCGAGGCTCGGGTAGCACTCCTCGATCGCGAACTGCTTCGAGCACTCGGCCAGCTTATCGCCGTCGAGGTCGCACAGCGCGACGCGGCTCACCTCCGGATGATCGCGGATCAGCTCGACGAAATGCCTCCCGAACGACCCGCATCCCACGACGCCCACGCTCAGCGACATCCTCGCCACCATCCCAGGCCTGCAAGATTCGTGTGTGCGCAGAGAATTCGCTCCCGGCGATGTGCGGGCCTTCGTCGGTCTTTCTTTCTGCGCCCGGCCCCGAAGTCGCCGAAGTTATTTCCGCGAACGTTGAACCTTCTCGAAGGCTACTACGTCTCATAGTATGCGAGGGCGGAAACGCCTGAAACAAGCGACGGCTGTGTGATCCACGCGAAGGTTCAACCCTCCCTCCTTCACGTGACAGGCCTCCGCCCTCGCAGTCTCATGCACACCAACGATCGTACTGAGGGGTGATCGCGATGAAGAGGCTTCTGATCGTTGCCACGTTGATGGCGGTCCTGGGCGTCGTGCTCGCCACGACCGGCGCATCGGCGCAGCAGGAGCGGGACGAAGTCATGGTCGTGATCCCCATGAAATACATGAGCGCCGCGACGGCCGCCTCGATCTTCGGTGGGGCCGTCATCGCCCCATCGCCGTTCTTCGGACAGAGCGCCTTCGGGAACCGTGGCGCCGTCGGCCGCAACTACGGGGGCTACGACGCGGGCTATCAGTCCGGACCGAGCATCGGCGGCGGCCTGGGGCAGTTCGGCTACGGCCGGGCGAACACGTATCGGCGCTGAGAGCTTTCATACTCGCACCAGTTCGAGCATGTCGGTATACATCCACCATGCCGTAACTCTGTTCGCTCCTCATCAGTGCAGCAGCAGGGCCCGCGTCCCGGCGGGCCCCGCTGCATTTAAGCACGCAGAGGTGCGGCTCACCGACCGGCCGGGGGCTGCCCGCCTTCACTCATCCGCCACTTTGTCCTTCGCCGCCTCCTGCGTGGTCGCCGGCTCGCTCAGTTCCGTCTCATCGAACTGCGCAGGGTCGTTGCCCGCGAAGACCGTCTCGCCGGTGAAGGTCACGCCGTGGTGCAGCCTCTCAGCCGGGGCGTCGCCATCGAGGAACCGGTTGCCGATGATCTGCGCGTCCCGAAGCTCCCCGACCGGGTTCGTCCGTACGCGCAGAAAGAAGGGGCCGTAGCCGTCGAGCACCGGATTGTGCAGCACCCTCACGCCCGGGAATATCCCGCGCACGCGGATTGAGATCTCGCGGAAGACACAGCCGGTGATCGTGATGTCGCGGCTCTCCAGCGCATCGTGCCCGGTGAGGATCAGCATCCGCCCCCACGTGTCCGAGCCGCCCTCCCCCGCCCGCGTGCCATCGAACTCGCAGTTCACGAACGCGCCGTTGCGCACCCACCGATCCTCATTCGGCTCGATGTCGAAGTGGTAGAGCCGCCACGTGGAGCCGAACCGGCAGTTGGTGAACACGAAGTCCTCGTCATTGCCGACCATCGATACGATGTTGCGGCCGGCGCGGTCGAACTCGCTGTTGCTCACCCGCAGGCCCGTGGAGCCGCGCACGTAGAGGCAGTCGTAGCGCGATTCGGCCACCCGCACGTTTTCGATCCGTGGGTTGACCGCATCCCTCACCGTGATGATGTGTGAGGAGGTGGCGGTCCCGCCGCTCCCCGACCGCGTCGTGATGCGCCAGTTGTCGCCCGAGACGTCCTCGGCCGGCGTTCCGAGGGCGCTGAGGTCGCGCACCGTCCCGCCGGTGAGGATCAGCATCGGCGCGGTGCCCACCGCGCGCAGCACGGTTGCCTCTCTGCCCGCGCCCGCGAGCGTCACGCCGGGCCGCATCTCGAGGTTGGCGATCCGGTACGTCCCCGGTGGGAGGAAGACGACGCCGCTCTCGGCCTCCGCGGCGTGATCGATCGCGGCCTGCAGCGCGGGCGAGTCGTCGGTCTCCCCATCGCCCGCGGCGTTCGCGTCGTGGACGGCCAGTCGCTCGAGGTCGTGGCGGACATTCACGACGAGATCGCCGGCGGCGGGCGCGGCGGCCGCGATCGCAACGAGCGTGATCAGCAGTGCGGCGGTGCTCGTGATCATCCGTGCGGTGAAGCGCATGACACTCACCTCCGCGGCGATCGTTCCCGGCGGGGGACAGGTTGACCTGCACCGGAGATGCCGCGAGCGGGACGTGAGTGTCCGCCCCTCCTGCGAACAGCCGTTGTGGTTGTGGGCCCGGCGCCCTCGCCGGGGAGTCGTTGGCCTCCTGTCGTTTGCAGGACAGCATCCATGCCCATCGCCGTATGCCGGAGGGGCCGTGCCCGCCCGTGGCGAACCTGCCCGCCGAAAGGAGCCGCCGGCCATGCTGCTGCGCGACATCGGAGAGTTCGGCTTCATCGAGCGCATCGCCGCGATCGCCTCCCGCGCCGACGATGACCCACGCGTGGCGCTGGGCATCGGCGATGACACCGCGCTGCTCGACCTCGGCGGTCCGGGGCTTCTCGCCGTCACCACCGACGCGATGCTGGAGGACCGCCACTTCCGCCTCGACTGGCTCTCGCCGCGCGAGGTCGGTTGGCGCGCCGCCGCGGGGGCGCTGAGCGACCTCGCCGCGATGGGCGCCTCACCCGCCGCGGTCTTCTGCTCGCTCGGCCTCCCGCCCGACTGGCCGGTCGAACGCGCGGAGGCGCTGATGGACGGCATCGCGCGCTGCGTTGAGGGCGCGGGCGCGGCGCTCGCCGGCGGTGACCTGATCGCCTCCGACCGCGTGCTGATCGACATCATGGCGCTCGGGCAGGTCGCGCGCGGGCGGCAGCTTACGCGCGACGGTGCGCGCGACGGGCAGCTTCTCGCGGTGACGGGCGCGCTCGGCGCACCGGCCGCGGCGGTGGCGCTGCTGAGCGTCCGCGGCCCCGGCGCGCTCGACGACCACGCGGCCGTCCGCAAGCGCTTCGCCCACCCGCAGCCGCGGATCGCGGCGGGCCGCGCCATCGCCGCCTCCGGCCTCGCCTCGGCGGCCATCGACATAAGCGACGGCCTCGTGCAGGATGCCGGGCACATCGCCGGGCGCTCGCACCTGCGCGCGGTCATCGAGGCCGAATGCGTCCCGGTCTCCGAGGGCTGTGCGGAGGTGGCGGAAGCCGCGGATTGCTCCCACGATGGCGCGGACAGCCCGTCGGCGCTTCGCTGGGCGCTTTGCGGCGGCGAGGATTTCGAGCTGCTGATCGCGCTGGACGAGGCGGACCTTCAGGCGTTGCGGTCACTGCCCGCGGTCGCGGAGGTCGGCCTGACGGTGGTCGGCCGTCTTGAGGCGGGCGAGGGCGTGGTGGCGGTGGATGCATCGGGCCGCGAGATCGCGCTGCCCGCGGGCGGCTGGAACCACTTCGGGCGACATGACGAGAACGCATGACGCCCCGGCCACGCCTTTGTAGGGCCGGGACCTGTGCCCGGCCACGCCTTTGT
>JBMNNW010000077.1:0-25871 GCA_050942735.1 Armatimonadota bacterium | reverse complement strand
CCACACCGCCGACGTGGACCGAGCGGCTCGTCTCCGCGCTTCACCTGCTGCCCTTCGTGGCCTGGTTGCGCTGACCGTCAGGAGTCAGATACATCGACCGAAGAACACCTCAGCCCTGAGAGTCGTCTCAGGGCTGAGGTCGTAACACAGCCGTCATAACGTTAGGGACGATCCTCAATGCACCGGCGCGACGGGTTCACGCTCATCGAACTGCTCGTGGTCATCGCGATCATCGCGATTCTTGCCGCGATTCTCTTCCCGGTCTTCGCCCGGGCGCGCGAGCAGGCCCGCAAGACCGTCTGCTCATCAAACATGCGCCAGCTCGGGCTGGCTGCGAAAATGTACGCCCAGGACTACGACGAGTGGTTGCCGTGTGATTACTACCCGGGGAACTCGAGCACCACCTCGATGCGGCTGGTCAATCAGATCATGCCCTACATCAAGAACATGGGCGTCTTCTACTGCCCGTCACTGCCGCGGACAGCGCAGTGGATGACCGACTACCAGGACACCGAGGCGAACCGCGCCGCGGGGAACATCGGGTACTACTACTTCAGCTACGATCAGGTGCCGAGCACGGTGACGCCGGGCAATCCTGATTACAACACGTGGATCTCCTGGGGGTTCACGCGGGCGCGGACCGGCGATCAGCCGCGCGTGATGAGTGAGATGTGGGACAGCGAAAGCTGGCTGTGGTCGGACGCATGGTGCAAGCTGACGCGGGAGAACCACGGCGTGACCCTGCACCAGGCCTTCAACGCCTCGATCAACATCGGCTACCTCGACGGCCACGTGAAGTTCCAGCCGTCGCAGGCGCAGACCACGTTCAAGTGACGTGCCCTGAGCCTGCGAGGAGGAGGGCGACGTTGGAGACACTCAACCCCTACGACGGTGCTTTTGACCGCGCGTGGTTCAAGGGTGACGTGCACATTCACACCACCGCCAGCGACGGTCGCGCTGACCGGGAGCAGGTGCTCGCACGATTGCGCGAGTGCGGCTTCGACTTCGCCGCGATCGCCGATCACGATCTGCACACTCCCGGCGATGATGCGGGCGATCCGGTGCTGCTGCCCAACTGTGAGTTCAACACGCCGCAGGGAGACGTCCTCTCGTTGTTCGCTGAGGTCGCGCGGCCCGAGGTCCCCGCTCCGCAAGATGTCATCGACGCGGTCAACGCGGCGGGTGGCTTCCCGGTCATCGCGCACCCGAAGCTGCGGGAGTTCCGCCACGACGCGGCCGACCGTGCGGTCAGCAGCAGCAACCTGATCCGCGATCTGTCGGGCTACGCGGCGATCGAGGTGTACACACACAACATCGGCAGCGGCTTCCAGATGGCGATCGACCGGCTCGACGCCGTCTGGACGTGGCGGGTCAGCGAGGGCCGGGCGCCGGTGGGCGTGTGGGGGCTCGCCACCAGCGACTCCCACGATCTGCATACGATCACGCCCGACGTGGGGATCATGGTGGCCGCGGAGGAGTGCACCGGAGCGGCGCTGCGTGAGGCGATCGAGCGTGGCGCGTTCTACGCGCTGGCCGCGTCCCGGGCGCGCTTCAGAGAGATATCAACCCGCGGGTGCTCGTTGCGTTTCGTTGCGGAGGGCGCGGAGGTGCTGCAGCTTTTCGGCGTGCCGCAGGCAGAGTTCAGCGCGGAGCGGCGACGGCTGGCGATCGCGTGGGCAGACGGGCGCGATCTCGTGGAGATCGACTACGAGGTGACGGGAAGCGAGGGCTTCGTGCGGGCGGAAGCGATGGACCGTGCGGGGAACCTGATCGTGGCCAACCCGATCGAGATTCGCGCGTAGGTCAGGCAGGCGTCAGTCCGGCGGCCGGTCAACGTAGATAGTTCGGACGCGGCTGAAGGGGACGCGCATCAGCGTCCTGTCGCCTCCCTTCTCGCCGACGCTGATGGTCGTGGTGTTGATGCGGATGACCTCACCGCGGACCGGGCGGCCGCGGTACTCGAAGCCGATCATCCCTCCGACGCGAACGCCCGCCTCGATCAGTTGCGCCCTCAGCTTCGCCTGCGCGGCCTCACGGTCTTCCTCGAACTTCTGCGCCTGCGCGGGCCATCCCCTGAACATCGTCGCGGTGCCATCGAGGGCGAGCCGCACCGCCTCCTTAACGCGCCTGCGTGACAGCAGCCCGAGTTCTCCCGCCTCGCGCGCCAGCTCCGCGCAGGCCTCGCGCCACTCGTCGGAGTGCTGTTGCCCGAGGCCGACCTCATGATGCGCAAGCTCATGGCAGATGATGAACGCCATCTCGTCGTTCTGGAGACGATGGCGCATGGACAGCCGGATCAGGCGCCTGCCCCTGCGCATCGAGGCCCTCCCGGCGTAGGTCTTTGCGGCGGTGATCTCCACTACGTCCACGCGATCGGCAAGCAGTCGCTGCATCGGCTCGGACCGCATCAGTTCCCAGAGTCCGTCGCAGTACGCGCGTTCGATGATCGGGACGCTCCCGGCATTCTCTCGTTCGCTCATCAGCCTCAGATATCCGTGGCGGGAGGGCGCGGTGGGTCGGCGCCACTCCCGCGCTCTCAGTCTCCTCTCCAGCGCAGAACCGGATGCCGTGCCGCGGAGACCTCGTCCACGCGGCGGACGGAGGTCTTCCGTGGCGCCTCGTGCAGCGTCTCCGGGCGCTCGTGGGCGTCGCGGACGATCTGGCGCATCACCTCGATGAAGCGGTCGAGCGTGGCCTTCGACTCGGTCTCGGTGGGCTCGATCATCAGCGCTTCATCGACGATCAGCGGGAAGTACATCGTCGGCGGGTGGATCCCGTGGTCGAGCAGGCGCTTGGCGATGTCGGCCGCGCGCACGCCGGTCTGCTCGTGCAGCGTCTCGGCCGACAGGACGCACTCGTGCATGCACACGCCCGGGTAGGGCAGATCGAGCGTGTCCTCCAGTGCGACGCGGATGTAGTTCGCCACCAGCACCGCGTCCCGTGCGACCTGTGAGAGGGCATCCGAGCCGGCGGCTCGGATGTACGCCCACGCCCGCACCGCGACGAGGAAGTTGCCGAACCAGCCGTGGACCTTCCCGATGCTCTGCGGCCGGTCCCAGTCCCAGGCGAGGCGGCCATCGCGTTCCATCAGCCTCGGGACCGGCAGGAAGGGCTCGAGCTTCTCCACCACGCCGATCGGTCCGGAGCCGGGGCCACCGCCGCCGTGAGGCGTCGAGAAGGTCTTGTGCAGGTTCACGTGGACGGCGTCGAAGCCCATGTCGCCGGGGCGGGCGTGGCCGAGCAGCGCGTTCATGTTCGCGCCGTCGCAGAACATCAGCGCGCCCGCATCGTGCGCCATCGCCGCGATCTCCAGCACATGGCGCTCGAAGAGGCCGAGAGTGCTGGGGTTGGTGAGCATCACCGCCGCGACGTCCTCTCCGATGACCTCGGCGAACGCCTCAGGGGTGACGCGGCCGTCATCGCCGGACGCCAGCACGGTGACGGTCCATCCGCAGCGGGCGACCGACGCGGGGTTCGTGCCGTGCGCGGTGTCGGGGACGATCACGCGGGTGCGCCCGGTGTCTCCGCGCGAGTCATGCCATGCGCGGAAGACGCGCAGGCAGGTGAACTCCCCGGCGGCGCCCGCGGGCGGCTGCAGCGAGACCGCGTCCATCCCGAGGATCGCCGCCAGCGCCGCCTCAAGGCCGTGCATCAGTCGCAGCGCGCCCTGGGCATGCTCGTCGGGCGCGGCCGGGTGCAGGCGCGCCCAGCCGGGGTCGGCGCTGATGACCTCGTGCACCTTCGGATTGTACTTCATCGTGCACGAGCCGAGCGGGTAGAAGTGCTGATCGACGTTGAAGTTGCGGGCCGCCAGCCGCGCGAAGTGCCGCGCGATCTCCGGTTCGCTGACCTCCGGGAGCCCCGGCGACTCGGCGCGCAGATGCTCGGCGGGGAGAATGTCCTCCGGCGCGGCCTGCGCCGCGGGCATCGTCGTGCAGCGCTTGCCCGGCTGCGAGATGTCGAACAATGTTGGCTCAGCCATCACTTATCCTCCGAATCCTGCCGCGTCAATCTCCCGCAGGGCCGCGACGAACCCCTCCGCCTCCTCGGCGGAGCGTCGCTCGGTCGCCGCGAGCAGCAGGCAGTCGCCGAGGCCCGCGAAGTCGCGACCCAGCGCCGGCCCCGCAAGGTAGCTCGCGTCGGCCAGCGCGCGCGCGACCGCATCTGCGCCGCCCTCGACCTTGAGCGCGAACTCATTGAGGAACGCACCCGAGAAGCGCGGCGCGAAACCCGCTTCGACCAGCAGGTCGCGCAGTTGGTGCGCGCGCTCGGCGCTCAGCAGCGCGACCTCCCGCAGCCCCTCGGGCCCGAGCGCCGCGAGGTAGGCGGTCGCGGCCAGCGCGCAGAGGCCCTGATTGGTGCAGATGTTGCTGGTCGCGCGGTCGCGGCGGATATGCTGCTCGCGGGTCTGCAGCGTCAGGCAGTACGCCACCTCACCCTCCGCGTCCACGCTGCGGCCGACCACCCGCCCGGGCATCCGCCGCAGATACTCCTCGCGGCACGCGAAGAGCCCCAGCAGCGGCCCGCCGTAGCCCGGCGGCAGGCCCAGCGGCTGGCCCTCGCCGACGACGAGGTCGGCCTCGTACTCTCCGGGCGGGGTGATCAGCCCGAGGGAGATCGGCTCGACCATCGCGACGAAGAGCGCGCCCGCGTCGTGCGCCGCCGCGGACGCCTCCGCCATCTCCTCGAGCACGCCGAAGTAGTTCGGCTGCTGCAGCGCCACGCAGGCGACGTCGTCGTCGAGCATCTCCGCGAGCGCCGACAGGTCGGTCCGGCCGGTCTCGTCGTCGAAGGGCAACTCGACGACCTCGATGCCCATCGCCTCGCAGTACGTCCGCGTGGTTGCGCGCGCCGCGGGCGACAGCGCGTCGGCGATCAGGGCGCGCTTCCGGCGCGTGACGTCCGCGGCCAGCAGCACCGCCTCGCCCAGCGCCGTCGCGCCGTCGTAGAGCGACGCGTTCGCGATCTCCATCGCAGTGAGTTCGCAGATCATGCTCTGATACTCGAACATCGCCTCCAGCGTGCCCTGCGAGGCCTCCGGCTGGTAGGGCGTATAAGGCGTGACGAACTCCGGCCGTGCGGCGACGCTCTGGACGATCGCGGGGATGAAGCGGTCGTAGATGCCTCCGCCGGCGAAGCACACCAGCTCATCGCAGCCGCGGTTCTGCGCGGAGAGCCTCCGCGCCTCCGCAACCAGCTCCATCTCCGTGAGCGGCGGGGGAAGCTCCGGGGTGGCCGTCTCGCGCAGAGCCGCGGGGATATCCGCGAAAAGCTCCTCGACCGAGCTAACGCCCATCGCATCGAGCATCTCCCGGCGGTCGCGGTCTGAGTGCGGGAGCCAGGGCATGTCAGGCCTCCTCTTCGCAGTGCTCCGCGTATGCTCCGGCGTCGAGCAGGCCGTCCATCTCAGCCGGGTCCTCGGGCGCGATGGCGATCATCCATCCCGCCTCCCACGGATCGTCGGCGACCGCGTCGAGGTCGTCGGTGAGCGGCTCGTTGACCTCGCGCACCTCGCCACTGACCGGCGCGATCAGCTCGGAGACAGCCTTCACGCTCTCAATCTCGCCGAACGCCGCTCCCGCCCGAACCGGTGTGCCCTCGGGCGGCAGGTCGAGGTAGATGATGTCGCCGAGCTGCTCGACGGCGAAGCTGGTGATGCCGATGCGGACGAGTCCGCCATCGAGCTTCGCCCACTCGTGTGTCTGCGCGTACTTTCTGTCATCCGGAAACTGCATCTGCGTGCCTCCTGTTGGTCGCGGCTTCGGTCATGCCGCGCGTCGAGCGACGGGGTTGCCTCTCAGCGCGGGAAGCGCGGCAGCACCGTCGCGGGTTCGTGCATCGGCAGCCGGTCGCCGGGTTGCAGCGCCGCCACGTCGCGCGAATCGGCGGAGCGTTCGAGGTGCCGCGCGGGGTAGAGCAGAAGCTCGGTGCCCTCGCGCGCCATCGTGCGATCAACCCACGCCATCCCGATCTGCGTGTCGCCGACCGGCGCGCAACTGGTGACCCGGCCGACCATCTGCCCGCGGCGCGAGCCGACCGGATCATCGCCACGGATCGCCCTCGCCCCATCGCGGTCGAGCCGGAAGCGAACGATCTGCTCCCCGCGCTCCTGCTCCCTCCGCAACAACGCCTCGCGGCCGATGAAGAATTCCCGATCAAAGTCAACGAAGCGCTCGTATCCCGCTCCGGATGGTGTGATCTCGTGCGGTCCGGCCAGCTCGTGGCCGTAGAGCGGCAGCCCGGCCTCGATGCGCAGCGAGTCGCGCGCCGCGAGCCCCGCGGGCAGCACGCCTCGCTCAGCTCCGCCCTTCAGGATCGCGCGCCAGAGATCGGGCGCGTCTTCGGGATGAACGAAGATCTCGTAGCCGGTCGATTCGCCGGTGTATCCGGTGCGGGAGATGATCGCCGCCGAGCCGAGCAGCTCGGTCTCCGCAAGGGCGAAGCGCGGCAGTTCGGGCAGGCCGCCGGCTGCGGTAACGAGCGCCGCCAGCAGCTCCGCCGACGCGGGGCCCTGCAGCGCCATCCCCGTCAGGCGGTCGGCTCCCGCCGACGGCGCGCTCAGCTCGCGCAGCGTCAGCTCGAACTCGCGCGCGCTCGCGGGGTCGGCCGGGTCGATCGGCGCGCGTCCCGCCGCGATCGCGTCGAGCCACCGCCAGACCTTCGCGGCGTTGGCGGCGTTCACCACCGCCAGCAGGCTATCCTCGCCGACGCGGGAGATGATGATGTCATCGAGCGGCAGCCCGTCGTGGTCGAGCAGGAACGTGTAGCGGCAGCGCCCGACCTCCAGCGACGACATCGCGTTGGTGCCGACGACGTCCGCGAACCGCAGCGCCTCCGCGCCCGTGATCTCGATGATCCCCATGTGCCCGATATCGAAGAGTCCGGCCGCCCGACGCACCGCCGCATGTTCATCCGACGCGCCGGCGTACCACAGAGGCATCTCCCAGCCCGCGAACTCAGCCAGGCGCGCGCCCAGCCGCCGGTGCTCCTCCATCAGTGCTGTGCCTCTCCGCTCGTCGCCGCCCCCGGCGGTCTCGCCCGTACCGCTCACGCCTGTCACCTTCTTCATATGACCGGACCGTCGCGTACGCAACGGGGACGGTCCCTGACTCAACGCAGTTAACATACGCCCACGGCGACGAATCTCCTCCTTCGAGCGGGTGCGAATCGGGGGGAGTGGCGCGCGGGCGCCGGGTATACTGTCAGGTGGAACCGCACCTCCGGACCGCCCCCCGCAAATACTGCGGCCGGGAGGGAGGATTCGAGGCGCCGCCGTCGAAACTTAACGCATAATGCAGGCCGCGCGTTGCATTCGCACGGAGATGGCCCGATGGCTTTGTCCGGAAGATGCGAGCAAATCGAGCGGTTTCGAGTACTTCAGGCCCACCCGTGTCTGCGGCGAGCAAGGGCGGGCCTGTTTTGTCTCTCCCCTGACGGTCTCGGCGGCACCGCGTGGAACACCGGCATGTGATCCGTCACAGCAGGTGCTCACACGCGTTCATGATACGCTCGAAGAGAAAGGGGCTGCGAGATGTTCACAAACAGACGCGGTTTCACGCTCATTGAGTTGCTGGTGGTGATCGCCATCATCGCCATCCTGGCCGCGATCCTCTTCCCCGTCTTCGCGCGAGCGCGGGACAAGGCGCGCCAGGCGAGCTGCCAGAGCAATCTCAAGCAGATCGCCCTCGGACTTCTGATGTACGTTCAGGATTACGACGAGACCATGCCCGGCTTCAAAGTCTACTACGCATGGCCCGACGGCGACACGCGAGGCGACGGCTGGTACGAGAGCCTCGAGCCCTACGTCAAGAACGAGCAGATCGCGATTTGCCCGAGTGGCCGCTACGAGGCTACGTACGGCCGCCTGAACATGCCCAACGCAACCGGATACTGGGGGCGAACGCTCCACGCGAGCTACGGCGTCCCCGCACAGGACAGCAACTGCCGCACTCTGCTGGGGAATCTCCGAACCTGTTTCTCGGGCTACTACCCGCCCGGTCCGAGCATCGCCGAGTCAACGAAGCCTGCGGAGACCATCATGGTGTTTGAGGCCACCACATGCTGGACACAGCAGGCCACCGGCTACGGTCGCCACCGGGACACCGGTGAACTCCTCAGCGTCAATGAGGCCGGAGTCCGGGGTGCACAGCAGTTTCGGCACAACGGACAGATGAATGTCGCGTACCTCGATGGTCATGTCAAGAGCCAGGATCCGGGCTACATGGCCACGCTTGAGCACTACATGATGGTGAAGTGATTGAGACCAGAACTCCGGAGGCAGGCACATTGCCTCCGTAGCCGATGAGATCCAACCCGCATACAGTGGGACAGGCCGGGGGCACCTCGGCTCCACGGTCCCACCTACAGCCAATAGGAGGACAGTCATGCGCGTTGGGAAAGCCGGTTGGTGCAGGTGCGTTCTGTTCGCAGTTCTGGCGACCTGCGTCGCAGTCGCCGCGGTCGCCTACTCGGCACCGACGAGCGGCCAGGACGCACCAGTCAGCGCGGACGGTGTAACCAGTTCGCAGGTGAACGCCGCCCCGATGCTATGCTGGGGTCGAGACCACTTGCCTGGGCCCATGACGCCGTCGACCACATTCGGTTACGACCAGGCGGGGGCATACTACGAGAACAACGTTGGCGGCATCATCGGGACGGTGTTTCACTATCCAAGCAGCGATCCTCTGAAGGGGGTGTCGACCACCGAGGGCACGTTCCCTGCATTCCCTAGCACCGTGACATTCGTTGAGAACGAGGAACGGCCGCTGTACTCGCTCTATTGCGTGGTTGACAATGACGAGGCGGTAGAGCTTCGCGCCTATGGTGGTGTGCCCGGCTCTGCGCTCGCACCCATTGGGGGTGCGATATACACGTGCCAAGGAGACTTGGTCGCTGCGACAGAGACCATCGAGCCTCCCGTGTCGACCGGATGGCGAGCGCTTACGTTCCCGTCCCCCCCGACACTTCAGGAGGACGCTGAATATGCGCTGGTTCTCTGGGGAGAGGAGTCGGAGGAATTCATGAACTGGCAGCTTCTGGGCGACATCATCGCCGATTAGGGGCTGCGCCGCGCGGTGAGGGTGCCGCAGCACCGTGCGCGGTGGGTACAGTCGCCCCGGAGTGTGCCGGGACGGGGCCGGAGCAGCCGGCCCTGCCCCCACATTCCGGGGCGCGTTCGTACCCGGGCGCTCCCGCCCGGCTGCCGCTGATTCTGACGCTGGCTGTGACAGGCAGTGCCATCGGAGGCGAGATGACATGCGCGTCCTCATTCTGCTGTCCATGATCGTGATCGCGGGCGGCCTCACATCATTCGCGACGGCCGCGGAGCACTTCCTGTCCCCCGCCGGTGACGACGAGGCCGCGGGCACGCGGGAGGCCCCGTGGCGCACGCTTGAGAAGGCCGCGGACGCGGTGCGGGCGGGCGACACCGTGACGCTGCTGCCGGGCCGGTACCCGGGCAGCTTCGCGCCCACTGAGAGCGGCACCGCCGATGCGCCGATCGTGCTGCGCGCCGAGCCACGCCTGAGCGCGCGGCTGATCGGCAGCGGCGATGACAGCATCGCGCTGCTGCTCGACGGCCTCGCGCATATCCGCGTCGAGGGGCTGCATGTCGCGCCCGACCCCGAACGCGGGCGCTGGCTGCACGTGCGGGGCTGCTCGAACGTGACCATCGAGGACTGCCGGATGGAGGACTCGGGCGGCGGGATGCCGGCGCACATCGAGGACTCCGAGCAGGTGCAGGTCCGCGGCAGCGTCTTCCAGCGGCACACCGGCGGGATCAACATGTTCCGGATCTCCGGCGTCACGCGGCTGCTGTTTGAGGGCAACGTCATCAGCCGCGCGGGCCACTCCCCGCTGCAGTTCTACCCGCCGAACACCAACCGCTTCATGGTCATCCGGGGCAACGTCTTCCACGCGGCGTGGGGGAGGAGCTTTGAGTTCTTCCACGACCGCGACGTGCTCTTCGAGCACAACATCATCACTCACGCCTTCAACAGCGGCTGGTCGGGCAGCTCGAATGCCAAACTCGGCTTCACGCGCGGGATCTTCCGCTTCAACCGCGTCTTCCGCAACGTCGGTGGCGCGATCAACCTCTACCCGTGGACCACTGACGGCTTCCTCGACACGATCCGGCTCTACAACAACGTCTTCGATGACAACGCGCACTACGGAATCGCGGCCCGCAGCGGCAGCGAACTGACTCGCGACCTCGTCTTCGCGAACAACATCTTCAGCAGAAATGACCGGCACGGGAACAACCGGCAGATCAGCCTCGCGGGCGGGACGCCCGAGCAGACCCGGCTGCTGCGCAACGTGCTCACCGCCGGGCTGCCGGGGGAGCCGGTCGTCTACGATCACGGCCAGGCGTGGCCGGTGGAGCGGCTGGAGAGCGAGGAGTTCGTGGCCGAGCACGGGGCGCGGTATGAGGGCAACATGGACGTGGACCCCGGCTACGTTGACGCTGCGCAGTACAACCACGCGCTGCGCGAGGACAGCCCGCTGCGCGATGCCGGGCGCTTCCTGACGGCGGCGGTCGGCGCGGGGGAGGGGGCGCTGCTGGCGGTCGAGGACGCGGCGTACTTCTACGACGGCTTCGGGATCGAGGGCGAGGTCGGTGACCTGATCGCGGTGGGCTCGGCGGAGCAGCGCGCGCGGGTGGTGAGCGTGGACCACGAGGCGAACACGCTGCTGCTTGACCGCGACGTGCGGTGGGATGACGGAGCGGCGGTGAGTCTCGCGTGGTCGGGCGCGGCCCCCGACATCGGCGCGTACGAGCACGGCGACGACGGGCGGGTGGCGGTGCAGGTGGTGGTGGAGCCCTTCGAGGCGCGGCCCGGCGATGAGGTGACGCTGCGCGCGGTGGTGCACGGCGCGGCGCGGCCCGAGCGGATCCGCTGGTGGCTCGGCGACGGCGCCTCGGCCGAGGGCGCGGAGGTCACGCACAGCTACGCCGAGGAGTACGACTACGCGATCCGGGTGCAGGTGGTGGACACCGCCGGCCGCGCGCACTACGGCGCGGGCTACGTCTGGGTGGCCGAGCCGGTCGATCCCTCCGCGCCGCTGGTGCACTCGACGTGGGGCCCCGAGGATGACAGCGCGTGGCGGCTGTGGAAGAGCTACAGCTACCCGGGCCCGGCGGCATACCGCGACGTGGTTGAGGGCGGGGTGCGGCACGGGCCGAACTCACGGAACATCCCCGCGGGCTACGAGATGCCCGGCGAGGGCGTGAACTACCGCCATGTGCTCGCGCCGGAGGACGGCGGCGGGCTGCCGACGCGCATCCACCCCGCGGGCTGGGATATCGACCGCTATCCGGAGGTCTTCATCCGCTACCGCTTCGGCGAGGGGACGCCGGTGGCCCTGTCGCTCAAGCCGTTCGGGCAGTCGGCGCTGGTGGTCGGACTGACGCCCGCCGGCGGCACGGGGCTCACGAAGCTGCGCGAGCACGTCCTGCACGATGACGGCGAGTGGCACGAGCTGCTGCTCGACGCGCGGTGGGTGCGGGAGGTCCACCCGGAGGTGCAGGTGCTGGAGGGGTTGTACTTCCTCGGCTCGCCGCGCGACGCGGTGAAGGAGGGCCACTGGTACGACCTCGATGAGGTGATCATCAGGCCCGCGGCCGGGGAGTGAACGCCCTGCACCGGGCGCCGAACTTCCCCGCCCGCCCGTTCAGCCTCCGCCGACAGGCTCGCCCTGCCAGCGGACCTCGTCGCCGCCGACGCCGAAGACGTCCCGCGGCCGGCCGTCGGCGCCAAGCCGGACGGCGGCGACGGTGCCATCGGTGCTCAGACCCCATGCGGCAAGCTCGCCCTCACCGCCGGTGCGCAGGAGCACGATGGCGCTCCCGTCGGCCAGCGGCATGCGCAGGGCGTGGCCCGCGGCGGTCTCGATGTGGTCCGCGCCAAAGGGCAGGGTCTCGCCCGCCCGGCCGGTGCGCAGCAGCGTGATGAACTCGCCGCGCTCGCTGGCCTCCACGGTCTCGGCCTTCAGGTGGTACTCGTGGATCTGCTCGTCGTAGGGCGGGCGGATCGGCGGGTCGTAGCCCTCGAAGAGCGTGACCTCCAGCCCCTCCGGCGCGACAAGGTCAACTCGGCACCGCCCCAGCTCGCCGCCCGCCTCGAAGCTCGCGCCGCTCTGGTGCTCGAACTCGAAGGGCGCGTGGAGGTAATACTGGAAGGTGGCCGGTTCGGGTGCGGTGAGGTCATCGTAGACGACCACGAGGTCGGGTCTGACGAAGAGGATATGCCGGTCGGCCCGCGTCACCAGCCCCCTCGGGTAGGCCTCCAGCGCGTCGCCGACAACGTAGTCGAAGCCCTCGGAGTGGACGAACTGCGTGATGCGGCCGCGCGCGGAGGCGGTGTGCGGGATCTGGCCCTGTCCGTTGACGGTGATCGCGTTGGCCGAGTGTGTCCGCCACGTCCAGTCGCGGTGATGCGGGCTGCCGTGGATCTCGCGGGTGCCGCTGCGCACGAGCAGCGGGTCGCCGTAGGCGTGAAGCTCGAAGGAGTTCTGCGGCTCGTTCCCGTGGCTCCATGAGCCGAACGGGCTGGACTTGAAGGCGACCATCACGTCGTTGCGCGCGTCGGTGAGGTCGGTGTGCAGGTAGGCGAGGCCGGTGCCCTCGAAGAGCCGCGCGGAGGGCAGTTCGGCGATAGAGCGGGCAGCGATGGGCGGGCGATCATGCGCGCGGGCGGTTCGGATGAAGCCGAGCCAGTCGGGCTGGTCGATCGGCCCGCCGATGCGGTCGAGGTAGTCGGCCCAGAAGGGGTTGCCGGTCTGCTGGGCGAACTGCGTCATCACCGGGCGAACGTCCTGCGGGCCGCGCACGCCGGTGGTGTCGCCGAAGGTGATGCGTGGGGCGTTGGGCGGCTGGGCGTAGATTGGGAAGTAGCCGACCTGTGAGAAGAACGGCTTGCGGTAGCCGTCGATCTGCAGTGTCGCGCGCATCACGTCGAGCCACTGTGTGATGCGCGTGAGGTAGCCGTGCCAGTAGGAAATGCCCTCATGCCATCCGCCGTCGGGGTCGCTCCAGACGGGGTAGACGTGGAAGAAGATGTTGGTCGCGAACCATGCCCACTCCTCCGCCTCGGGGATCTCTCCGTGGAACGCGAGGCCGATCTCGCCGAGCCAGTGGTAGGCGCGGTTGGGGTGGCTTGAGTAGGGGTTCCAGAGGTGCTGGCGCTGGGTGTGCATATGCCCGTACATCTCGCGCCCGCGCACCTGCATGACCTCGCGGCAGATCTCCCGCTCCTCCTCACTGAGCACGTCGTGAAGGAGAGTGTACGCGCGGGAGAAGCCCCAGGCGTAGCGCATCCCGGCCTCGTCGTTGTAGCGGTAACCCGTTGCGCCCACCGGGTCCCACTGCGCGATCTCCATGAGCATCTCGCGCGCGGCCTGCGCGTACTCCTCGGGGCCGCCGAGGTGCCAGACGAGCGCGAGCGTGCATATCCCTGTCAGCGGGCGCTCAACGTAGCTCCGGGCTCCACGCCAGATGCGCGCCCACTCGGGGCTGAGCCGCTCCATCCCCTCGGGGTACTTCTGGTAGTCCTCGGTTGGCGGCGGCGATTCGAGGAAGCGCTCGGATCGCGCCACAAGTTCGTCGTAGCGCTCGCTCAGTGGCCCCTGCGCCAGTTCCCGCAGCCACGCGATCTCCTCAGGTCGAATGAAGAGCCGCGGGTGGCCCTCGGGCACACGCGCCATCATCTCCTCGCGTGTGGGCATCGGGAACTGCGCGGCGTCATCGGGGATGGTGAAGCGGCGCGCGACGCTCCACGCCGACTCGCGCTCCTCGTGGTCGATGAACCGCACCCGCCACAGGTAGGTGCCCGGATCGAGCACACGGGGCGGGCGGTGCGCGGTGTACTCGTCTATCCGCGCGCTGTACGCGATCTGCTCGAACGCCTCATCCCGCACGACCTGCACCTCATACGCGATCGCCGCGTGTTGGGGCCGCCAGACGAACGAGGGCGGATTCACCGCGGCGGTCTCATCCTGCGAGGGCCGGAAGCCCCACTCCTCAGGGCGCGCAGGCGTGTCGTCGAAGCGCAGGAGTTCCTCCGTGCGCGCCTCGCGCAGATGTGCCCGATCCCACCAGACTCGGCCGACTCCGAAACGGTTGAAAAGCTCCGGGGCGACGGTCGCGGCGCCCTCGGGCGCGGTGACGACCGCCTCGAAGTACGTCCAGTCCTCCGCGGGCTCCAGCCAAAGGCGCGTGCCCTGGATGAAGCCACCGTCGGCGTCCCACCACTCGACGCGGATCTTCGCGTTGTCGCCGCGCGCGATGCCCTCAGTGCGGTAGTATGCGCTCACGTGCAGGTGCTTGCGGCCCTCGAGCGGCAGCCTCTCCATCCAGCAGCCGCGGTCGAGCGTGGTGTCGCACTCTATCCCTGCCGCCGGACTGCCGTCACGGCCGCCGGTCGGGTCGTAGAGCGGCCGGCCGTCCGTATTCCAGTCCTGGTAGTACCAGTCCCGGGGCGCGGTGCCGTCCTCATTGGGCTCGAAGGTCGGGTTGCTGAGCATCTCCTGCGCCCACGAGGCCCCCACACAGAGGGTCGCGCAGACCGCGATCACCAGGATGAGCCTTGCCATCCGCATCCGATTGTCCGCCTTTCCGCGCACCGTGGACCGCCTGGGGGCCGAATGCCGTCCGGGGGTGAGCGCTCTCACCCCCGGACGGTCGCATCGTCAGTCGGCCAACGCGAGCGCCAGGTAGTTCGACAGCACGCCCATGTTCTGCTGCACGGTGCGCATGTTCAGGTGTTGCACATTGGGGCCGTAGCCGCCGGTGCTGAGCCAGACGCCGTTCTCAGTGCGAGCGTCGAGGACCTGTCGTACGCTGTCCTCCATCCCGCGGGCCCGGTCGAGTCGCTCCTCGGCCGTCAGAACGCGCTCCTGGCGCTGCCGGGCGTATTCCTCGGGGCCTACCTCCAGAATGCGCTCAGCGACCTCGGCGACGCCCGGAACGGCGTTGCCCCAGCTACCCTTGAACGCGTAGTGATCGGGCGTGTCGTGGTCCTCGTAGCTGAGCCAGTAGGCGGTGCGCTCCATGCTGATCTGCATGAGCGGCATATTGGTCTTCAATTCGTAGAACCTCGCCCATCGGCCGTCCTCAAGCCGCGAGCGCTCGTACCAGGCGGCGGCCGCCGGGATCGGGTCGAGGAAGCGGGTGTCGCCGGTGAAGAGCGTGATCTCCGGCAGCATGCGAAGCACTCCGGCGCTCTCACCCGCACACGCGGACGCGGGCTCCATTCTGCGCGCCCACGCGGGCTGCAGGTCGTAGTCATACTGCTGCGCCCAGATCGGCTGTGGCTCGGGGAGTTGCGACTTGATGATGAAATCGCCGCAGGCCACCACCGCGTCGTAGTAGCGCTGGTCGCCGTACGCGCGGTAGGCGATCATCATCACGTCGAGGCAGTCGCGAATCGTGCCGTCGTTGAAGGTCATGAAGTTCTGGTAGCCGCGCTCCCTCAGCGGGAAGCGCTGCGGCCAGGCTCCGCCCTCCTTCTGCGCCTCCAGCAGATAGTCGAGCGCGACCATCGCGGCCTCGTGGATCGAATCATCGGGCTGGCCGGCTTCTGTCAGTGCCCGGTCCACGGCGATGAGCAGCCTCGTGGCGTGTTGCGTCACGTTGTCGTCCATCGTGCCGACGTTGCGCCCCGAGGTGAGCCGCTCATCATCGCTGCCGACGTTGCGGCGGTAGAACCACCGCTGCTCACCCTCGGGCGAGAAGTCGATGTTGTAGTCCCAGCCGCCGCAGGCAAGCTGCCCCCATACCAGCGACTCGGCGTTCTTCTTGGCCGCGTCGAGGAAGAGCGGATCCCCCGTCGCCTCCCAAGCGCGCAGAAACGCCATGCCGGTGCTGGGGCTGCCCGGCGGCTGCACCCAGTTCATCGTCGCGGTGATGCTCCCCTCGCCCCACTGGTCGCTGAGGTCGGCGAGGTATGACCCCGCGTAGCCGCCACCGACGGCGACCTCCTCGACCAGATACGTCACCGTCGTGCGCAGCGCCTCATGCGCCTGCTCCACCAGCTCCCGATCCACCGCCCATGCAGGCCCCGTCAGCGCCACCATCGTCATCAGGCATACGCCTGTCATCAGCGTTCGCATTACAGCACCTCCGTATTGCTTGTTGGCGTCGTCCGCGGCGGAGCCCCGCCGCTGTCCTACTGCGCAAGTCGCGTGGCGACCGACGTGTTGCTGATGTGAACCTCGTCAATGCCGCCGTCCATCGGGATATGAGGCGTGGCCCATCCCGAGGGCCGGTTGCCGAGCTCGACCGAGGCGAAGCTTCCCGGCGCGAAGGTCCCGGCGGGCACCGACAGCTCATGACCCGCGCCATCGAGCAGCAGCCAGACCCGCTGGCGCTCGCCGGTGAGGTCCCACGAGACGAGCAGGTGGTGCCACTGCTCGTTGTCCACGCTGCTGGTCCCGATCTCGATCCTCTCTTCCGGGTAGTCGATCGGCTGGAAGGGCTCCATGCCCATCGTGGCACTCAGACGCAACTGCGTGCGATGGTGTCGCCACAGATCCAACTGGAAGCCACCCGGCTCGGCGGGGCGGGCGTGCAGGAAGTAGCGCCAGCCCTGATCCCACCACCCCTGCGCGGCCGGTCGGAGCTTCACCCACCACTCGACGGTCCCGACGGGCCCCAGCTCGAGCCCGCTCGTGTCCACGTCGTAGCGTCCATCGGGCATGTTCAGGTGCACGCCCTCTCCCCACCGGCCCTCACCGACGTGGAACTCGCCCGAAGCGCCGGCGGTCGTGCCCTCAAAGTCCTGATGGTGCAGCGTCGCCTCACCGGCCTCGAACGGCGCATCAGGCAGCTCCGCCAGCCTCACCGGGGCAACCTGCAGCGGCAGGTCGGTGGGATCGACCGTCCGATCCTGCGCGGGCGCGGGGATCTGCGCGAAGTCTACTCCGCCGTCGTCATACTCCCCGCGGACGACCGCGAGCTGATCGACGGTCATCCCCGGCTCCTGGCCGAGCACGACGATCGGCACCAGCCCCGCCTCGGCGACGCGGAACGGGAACGCGACCGTTGCCCAGCGCCCAATCGGGGCGGTCCTGCGTGTTCGCTCACCGGCGATCTCCACGAAGAAGCCGTCCGCATCCCCCGCAGGCGCGAAGGTCCGCAGCAACAGCGTGTATCGCCCGGGTTCGAGGTTCAGGCCCCCGCCCACCCGCGCGTGCCCGGCCATCGCCATCGCGACTCCGTCGGAGGCTTCGTCCATCTTCACCTCGCTCAGCCCGGCGCTGAGGCCGTAATCTTCCATCTCCACCTTCATCATGACATCCGCGGCGGGAAGCATCTCCACCGCAGGCGCCGCCGCTCCCGCAAGAGCCAGCACGGCGCCGATCATCAACACCCGCGTCATGGTCACCATCGATCGCCTCCTGATCATTCTGTACTCCGTCTCCGACGGTACTGCTCGATCACGCATCGGCACGAGAACACCGGAGCGCGGTGACGAACCGCACTCCTCTATCCGCGGGAGACTACCCTCCGGCAAGCTCCTCCGCGTCGTGGATCAGACTGCCTCCCGAGTGGATCATCACATCGCCGGGCGTTCCATCCGCCGCGATGTTCACCGCGAAGATATGCGCATCGCTGCTGAAGCCCTCAAGCGCGATCGCGCCGGTGGTCCCGGGGAGCGCGAAGCCCACGATGGTTTGACTCCCGTCGGGGAATGTTAGTTCCACTCCGCGCGCGGTGTCGCTGATAAGATGGCGGCTCGTGGGCAACACGCCCTGCTCTCCCGCCCGAGCGGGCATCAGTACGCTGAGGAACTCCGCCTCATTGCGGGCCTGGGTGTATGCGACGGTCGTGTGCCAGAGATTCGAGTACTCCCGGTCGGGCGGCCACGCCGGATGCGGGTCGAACTGATCGGTCTGCGTGATCTGCACCTCAGCGGGCTCAAGGAAGCGCGCGGTCAGGCTGGCCTTCGGTCGCGTGATGACCACCTCGTTGTCCTGTGGGCGAAGAGTCATCTCGTCGATCGCGTGCAGTTGATACTCGAATGTGCGCGGCTGGTCGCTGGCGAGGTCATCTCGGATCACGAAGATCCCCGGCCGCACATGCACGACTTCGCGCAATGCCCGGGTCAGCCGCCCGCCGTAGGCCTCGGTGGCGTCGCCGATGGCAAGGTCGAAGCTGTCGCCGTGGATGAAGTCGGTGATCGCGCCGCGCGCGTGCCAGCCGCGATCCTGCCCCTCGCCGCCGTCGAATGTGATCCCGTTCTTCGCCCGTGTGGTTCGGGTCCAGTTGGCGTGGTGCGGTGAGCCGTAGCGGTTGTAGTACCCGGTCGAGATCGCGAGCGCCTCGCCGTAGGCTTCCAGCACGAAGCAGTTCTGATCGTTATGCCCGTGCGAGACCGCGCCGTAGGGACTCGACTTCATCATGAAGCCGACGTCGTTGTCGCCGATCACCAGATCGTTGCGCAGGACCGCCAGACCCACGCCCTCAAAGAGCCGGGAGGTGGGCAGGTCCACCGGCGCGCGGGCCTCGATGCTGTCGTCTTTGAGCAGCACACCGAGGACGCTGCTGCCCGGTCCGGCGCCTGACTCCTCGGCGAACCAGCGGATGATCGGGTCGCGGTTGAGCGAGCTGAACCAGTAGATCAGACTGCCGTGCCGCCTCGGCGTCCACTCCGTCCCGTCGCCGAACGCCCCCGTCTGCCCGTGCGGCGGCGTCATGTAGAGCGCGTAGTAGGGGGTGTTGTTGAAGAACGGGCGCTCCGAGAGGTCGATCCCCGTTCCCTCGCGCAGCGCCAGCACGAAGTGCATCGCGAAGCTCATGTACGCGTTCCAGTAGCCGGGGCCCTCGTTCCAGCCGCCGTCATCCTTGCCCCACGCGGGGTAGGAGGCCCAGTAGATCCGGGTGATGTAGTCCAGATACTCAGGCGCCTCCTCCCACTCGTGGTAGAACGTGATCGCCGCCTCCCCGAGGAAGCCGATGGTGCGCCCGGGGTGGCTGGAGTAGGGGTTGTTCTCAAAGGGCATTCGCCGGAGCATCCGGTACATGTCGGCCGCGCGGATACGCATGGACTGCTCGACGGCGGCCCGCTCCTCGTCGCTGAAGAGTTCATAGGTCCAGTCGTAGGCGCGGATCCCCCGCATCATCACCCACATCGCGGGTTCATCGTTGTGGAAGTATCCGGTGGAGCCCTGCGGGTCCCACGAGAAGAAATGGATGACGCGGCGCTTCGCCTCCTCGCCCGCGGCCTCGTCGCCGGTGAGCAGGTAGGCGAACGCGACGGTCTCCATCGCGTTCATCGGCGGGCGCGTCTCGCGGAAAGTCAGTGTGTATGCCGGCCCTCGCAGGGCCGGATCGCTCGGCAGAAAGTCCGGCTCCGGCACAAGCTCCTCCCCCGCGTGGCGCTCCACGGCCCTCAGCAGCCCCGCGGCGACGTCCTGAAGGTCGCCCTCGGCGGCGCGCTGCCGCAGCTCCGCGAAGCGCTCCTGCGGCACGAGCAGGCGGGGCCTTGTGTTGGCGACCTCGAACCTCTCGGCGGTCGGGTAGGGCCACAGCGAGGCATCCTCAGGCACCTCGAACTGCCGCGTCATGCTCCAGACGGTCGGGTTGCTCGCGATGTCCACTCCGTAGCGCCATGCATACGCCCCCGGCTCCAGCGGCTCGGTGAGCAGCTCAGAGCAGTAGATCAGCCCCGAGCGGTCCACCAGCAGGTCGTGGGCGCTGAACTGCGTGCCGCGGGAGACCTGCAGGCGATAGGTGATCTCACCGTGGGCCGACCAGCTTGCGGGATGGTGGGGGAGCTGCTCCCAGCGCTCCTCGTCGCTGCGATCGACGTCACCGGACGGGAGCCACATAAAGGGCGGCGGGTTCAGGCGGACGGTCTCTCCATCGGCGGGGGAGTAGGGAAGATTGCGTCCCGGCACCGGGGCACGGTCCACGGCGTGCGAGGGCGGAAGCAGGTTGGCCATCAGTTCCTCCTCAGTGGCGGGTCGGATCATCACGTGATCCCAGTGCGTCTCTCCGGGCGTCCACCAGTGGAAAAGCTCGATGATCACGTCGCGGGTACCCTCGGGGACGAGGTAGGTCGCCTCAACCGGCGTCCACTCGTCCGCGGGCCGGTAGAACGCCGTCTGAAGGTCGAGGTGTGGGGACCAGCGCCCCGGTTCCTCGTTGAAGATGAAGCGGATCGAGGCGCCCTTGCCGCCCGCCTCGACCACGCCGCGGGTGCGGTACCAGCCGGTCACCGTGACGCCGCGGTTCTCCGGGTTCCATGCGACATGCTGTCGCCATGCCGCGCGGTCCTCGTCGCTGTGGCCGCGCATGATGACGTAGTTGTCGCCGACATTCCCGCCGTCGCGGCCCAGCACGGCCTCGCCGTCCGTGCCGTACACGACGGGCATCCACGACGCGGGCATACCGTCCTCCCCCACCTGCTCGAATGCGGGGTTCTCGAACATGTTCTGCTGACAGGTGGCGGGGGCTGAGAGCGCCAGAAGAACGACTCCGGACAGTATGACCGTGAGGATCACCTGAGATCGCATCATTGCGCCTCCTCCGGGCGGTCAACGCAGTCGCGGCACGGGATCAAGGCTGCCCGCGACAGACTGTGCACACACCTCCCATTCCCGGTTGATCCGACACAGTCCTTCGTACTGCCCGGGGGACTGCTATCTCCCGCGCAGGGCCTCGACGGAGTTCTGAAGGGAGGCCTGCCGGGCCGGGTAGATCCCGAAGATGATGCCGATGGCCGCGGAGACGATGACGGCTCCGAGCGCCGCGGGCACCGAGAACGCCATCGCCCAGTCCGTGACACTTGCGGTGACGGCCGCCCCCGCGACCCCGAGCGCCACGCCCGCGAGGCTCCCGGCGACGCTGAGCACGGTCGCCTCGGTGAGGAACTGCAGGAGGATGTCGCGGCGAGTGGCGCCGACCGCCCGGCGCAGCCCGACCTCCCGGGTGCGCTCGCGCACCGACATGAGCATCACCGCGAGGATCCCGACGCCACCGACCAGCAGCGAGATGCCGCCGACGCTGGTGAGCAGCACTGTGAACGAGCCGCTGATCTGCTGCTGGGCGGCGATGAGCTCGGACTGGTTCTGCACTGCGAAGTCATCAGCGACGCCCTCCCGCAGCCTGTGCCGCTCGCGCAGGAGGGCGGCGATCTCCTGCTGCGCGGAATCGAGGCTCTCGCCGCGCCGCACCTTCGCGTAGATGGTCGTCACATGGGAGATGTTGAAGAGACGGCGTTGCCCGGTGCTCAGCGGGATGAAGACCTGATCGTCCTCATCCTGCCCGCCCACGTCAAGGCCCTTGCGCTCCATCACCCCGACGACCTCGAAGAGCGCCCGGCCGATGCGTATCCTCGCGCCGATCGGGTCGCCGCCGGAGAAGAGCGCGTCCGCAACCGTCTGACCGAGCACCACGTCGCGCGCGCGGACGCGCTCCGCATGTTCGGTGATGAACTCCCCGCGCTCGGCGTGGAAGTTGCGGGCCTGCTGGAAGTCGGGCGTGGTGGCGACCACGGTGGTCTGCGCGGTGACGCCCTCCCAGCTCACCTCCATGCTGCGGGTGGCGGCCGGGACGGCCAGTTCGACCTCGCGCAACTGCTCGGCGATCGCCTCCGCATCATCGGCCATCAGCGTAGTGACGGTCGTCGCGCGTTGTGCCCGCCCGGCGGAGATGCGCGTCTGCCCGGGCGTGATGACCAGCAGGTTGGTGCCGAATGCCTCGATGGCACGGTCGATCTCCCGCTGTGTGCCCTCCCCGATGGAGACCACCGCCACCACCGCGCCCACCCCGATGGTGATGCCAAGCATCGCCAGCAGCGTGCGCATTCTGCTGGCGCCGAGCGCGCGCCAGCCGGCTCTGACCACCCGAAGCATCCTCACCCGGAGATCACCATCACTCCGTGCGCAGCGCTTCCACCGGGTTCAGCCGCGCCGCGCGGCGGGCGGGCTGCACGCCGAACACCAGGCCCACGCCCACGGAGAAGACGGCCGCAAGCAGCACCGCCGTCCACGAGAAGACCGATGGCACAGCACTCACCATCGGCAGGGCCCACGCCACCAGTCCGCCCAGTGCCACCCCGACCGCGCCGCCGGTCAGCGTCACCAGCAGCGCCTCGGTGCGGAACTGCCGCTCGATGTCGCGTCGGCTCGCGCCGACGGCTCGTCTCAGGCCGATCTCCTGCGTGCGCTCGCCGACCGAGATGAGCATGATGTTCATGATGACCACGCCGCCGACGATCAGCGAGATCGCGGCGACGATCGCAAGGAAGATCGTCAGCAGCCGCGAGGTCTGCCCGGCAAAGGCCACCACCTGCTCGGCCTTGCGCACCTGGAAGTCGCGGTCCTGCGGGCCGCGGATCCCGTGGCGGTCATCCATCAGGCCCTCGATCTCCGCCGCCGACGCATCAAGCCGGGACGGATCGCGCAGTCCGACGACGATCTGCGAGAGATGAGTGACGCTGAAGAGCCGACGGGAGAACGTGGAGATCGGGATGACGACGCGGTTGTCGAAGTCCCCGCCCATCGGCGATGCGCCCTTGGCCCCGAGGACGCCCTTCACGGTGAACGGGGTGTCCTCGATGCGGATGGTCTCATTGAGCGGCGAGTCTTCGCCGAAGAGTTCGGCCGCCACGGTGGGCCCCAGCAGGCAGACGCGCCTGGCCGCGTTCACGTCCTCCTCATCAATGAAGTCGCCCTCGGTGAGATTGTAGTTGCGCAGTTGCTGCCACTGCGGGGCGATCCCGAAGACCTGCGTGGTGATCGTCGCATCGCGGAATCGCACCGGCACCTGCGTCTGTCGCTGGGTTGGAGCGACTGCGTTGACGTTGGCGATCTGATCGAGGATCGCCCGGGCGTCGTCCTGCGTCAGGGTCGTGGGGGCAGTGTCGGCGCCGGACTCGCTTCCCCGCGCGAAGCCCGCGCCCGGCCTGCGGGCGATGACGGTGATCGGCGCCTCCGCGAACATCTCCGCGGTGCTCTCCTCCACCTGCTGCTTCGTCCCGGCTCCCACCGCGAGGATCACTGTCAGCGCAGCGATGCCAATGACCACACCGAGCATCATCAGAAATGAGCGCAACTTGTTCCTCGCCATGCCTCTCCACGCCGTCCGCAGCACATTCCCGGTGGTCATGCTCACGCCACCTCCTCGGCCGTCTCGGCGAGTTCGGCCAGCTCAGCTTCGGCATCGCGAGGATCAGCGACGGCCTCGTCGGAGGCGATCGCCCCATCCTCGAGCGTGACGATCCTGCGGGCGTGTTCCGCGAGGTCGAGGTCGTGGGTGACCATCACGATGGTGCGCCCCTGCTCATGGAGCCGCTGGAAGATCGCGGTGACCTCGAGGCCCGCACGCGTGTCCAGCGCCCCGGTCGGCTCGTCTGCCAGCAGGATCGCCGGGTCGGCGATCAGCGCCCGCGCCACCGCAACGCGCTGCTGCTGACCGCCCGACAGCTCGGTCGGCAGATGGTGCATCCGGTCGCCCAGCCCGACTTCCTCGAGCAGCCTGCGCGCCCGCTCATGCCCGTCGAGCGGGTCGTGGGCGTACATCGTGGGCAGCTCCACGTTCTCCAGCGCCGTCGTGCGAGGCAGCAGGATGAACGACTGGAAAACGAACCCGATCTTCGCGTTGCGCACTCGCGAAAGCTCCTCATCCTCAAGCCGCGAGACGTCCTCTCCGTCGAGGAGGTACTCGCCGCTGGTAGGCTGGTCGAGGCAGCCGGCGATGTTCATCAGCGTTGACTTTCCGCAGCCCGAGGGCCCGACGATGGCGACAAATTCTCCCCTGTCGATAGTCAGGTCAATCCCCCGCAGGGCCTCGACGGCCGTCTCGCCCTCGCCGTAGCTCTTCACGATCGAACGCATCTCGATCATCCGTCTCACTCTCCAATCGCGGCCGGGCACGCTCAGCGGCCGCCGTCCGCCGGCTCAAGATCGCCCACCAGCACTGTCTCCCCCTCGTCCACGCCGCTGAGGATCTCCGTCTGTGATGCATCGCGCAGGCCGATCTCCACCGGCCTTGGGCTGAACTGCCCGTTCTCCTCGACGTATAGCACGCGCCTGCCGCCCTCGCGGCGGATCGCGGCGTTGGGGACGGTCAGAACGTCCTCGCGCGCCTCCATCATGATCGTGACGTTGGCGGTCATGTCCGGCTTGAGCAGCCCATGCGTGTCATCGATCTCGATCACCACGTCGTACTCCACCACGTTCTGCTCCATCTGCGCCTGCGGGTAGATCGCCGTGACCTCGCCGATGAACTCGCGGTCGGGGTAGGCATCAACGAAGAAGACCGCCTGCTGGCCCTCCTCCACGCGCCCGATGTCCGTCTCGTCCACGAAGGCGTGGACCTCAAGCCGGTCGAGGTCCACGATCGTGATGAAGGTCGGTGCCGCGAGACCGGCCGCGACCGTCTCGCCCTCCTGCGTGGTCACTGAGCCAACGACGCCGGAGATCGGGGCGTAGATCTGCGTGTATGAAAGCTTCGCCTCGGCCTCACGAAGTGCAGCCCGGGCCTGCTCAACCTGCGCGAGGGCCGCATCCGCCGCCCGGCGTTTGAGTTCCACGTCCACCTGCTGCGCCCGGGCGCGACGCAGCGTCGCCTCGGCGCGCTCCACCTCCGCCCGCGCCGCCTCGACCTGCTGCCGGCTCACCGGCACGCGGCTGGTGTTGGCCCGGGCAGTCCGCAGACCGGCCTCCGCGCGCGCGACCTCGGCCTCAGCCGCTGTGACATCACGTTCGGCAAGCTCCACTTCGACCTCGCGACTCCGTACCTCGGCAAGGCGCGAGCGGGCCTGCGCGAGGTCCGCCTCCGCCTGCCGGACGTCCTCCGGCAGGGATTGCGTGCGAAGAAGCTCCAGCCGGTGCCCGGCGCTGTCGAGGTCGCCCTGCGCAATGTCGCGCTCGGTCCTCCGTCGATCAACCTCCTGGGCGGCGACGTAATCCTTCGCGAAAAGCTCACGCGAGCGAGCGAGATTCTGCTCGGCTTCCCGCAGACGACTCTCGGCCTGTCTGACGCCGGCTTCGGCGCTCGCGATCTCCTCGGCCCGGGCGCCTCGATTTACGCGCGCGAGCTTCGCCTCGGCGCTCTCCACCGCGGCCTGTGCCTGTGCGATCTGCGCGTCCGAGGTCGGCTGCTGCGCCCCGGCCCGGGCGCGCGTCTGCTCCAGCCGAGCGCGCGCGGCCTCCAGAGTCCGCTGGGCCTGCTGCACGTCACTCTCGGCGCGCTCGGGCTCCGCGCCCGCGTCCGCCTCCACCTGCCGCAGGCGAGCCCTGGCGGCGTCGAGGCTGCTACGCGCCTCCTCCACGGCGGCGGCCGTCTGCTCCGGAGCGGCTCCGGCTGCCGCCCGCGCCTCGCTCCACTTCTCCTCAGCGGCGCTGACGTCGGCCTGCGCCCTCTCAACCCGCGCGCGCAGTTCGCTATCATCGAGCCGCGCGATGAGCTGCCCGCGCTCGACGACATCGCCCACGTTGGCGTAAAGCTCCTCCACCCGGCCGGACACCTGTGCGCCCACCCGCACCTCTGCGCCGACCATCGGCTGCACCGCGCCCAGCGCCTCGATGCCGACCGAGAGCGTGCGTCGCGCAACTTCGGCGGTCTGCGGCCCCGAGTGCTCGCCTCTGCCTCGGAGCGCCACCGCCAGAACGACTCCGCCCGCCACGACCACTGCTGCTACGATCAGTGCGATCCATTGTGGCTTCGCCCATCCGCTTCTCTTCATTCCTGCGGCAACTCCTCGCAAACCACGCTTACCGGCGGCGGTCCGTTCGCGCCTGGCGTCCGCCGCCAACGCTCACCGCGAGACCGCCGTCGGAGTGTGTGACGCCCGCGGCCGGAGGCGGATTCCGCTTCCACGACGGGGTGCGCGTACCTCTACTCGTTTGCCTCACGAGTCTTCACC
>JBMNNW010000180.1:0-5478 GCA_050942735.1 Armatimonadota bacterium | reverse complement strand
CGGAAACGGGAAACGGGAAACGGGAAACGGGAAACGGGAAACGGAAACGGGAAACGGGAAACGGGAAACGGGAAACGGGAAACGGGAAACGGGAAACGGGAAACGGGAAACGGGAAACGGAAACGGGAAACGGGAAACGGGAAACGGGAAACGGGAAACGGGAAACGGAAACGGAAACGGAAACGGAAACGGAGACGGAGACGGAAACGGAAACGGAGACGGAAACGGAGACGGAAACGGAGACGGAAACGGGAAGCGCCGAGGGGCTGATAGCCATGCTCATTGCCACGTGGAACGTCAACTCCGTCCGGGCGCGGATCCCGCGCATCGTGGACTTCTGCGAGAAGCGGCAGCCGGACGTGCTGTGCATGCAGGAGACGAAGGTGGCCGATGAGGACTTCCCGGCCGACGATCTCCGAGAGATCGGATATGACGTCGAGTTCTGCGGGGAGAAGTCATACAACGGCGTGGCCGTCGCCAGCCGTCTGCCGATGAGCGTCCTCACCCGCGGTTTCGATGACGGCGGTGGGCCCGACCACGCCTCCCGCCTGCTGGCGGTGGAGGTGCAGCCGACGCCCGATCATCCCCGCACGCCCGTGCCGATCGTCAACACGTACGTGCCGCAGGGGAAGGATCCCGAGCACGAGGCGTTCAGAGGCAAGCTCGACTGGCTGCAGCGTCTGCGGGCGTTCTTCGACCGCCACTGGACGCCTCGCAAGCGCCTCCTGTGGGTCGGGGACATGAACGTGGCGCCCGAGCCGATCGACATCTGGGAGCCGGAGCGGCATCTCAACCACCCCGACTATCATCCCGACGCCCGAGCGGCCTTCGCGCACACCGCTGAGTGGGGCTTCGTGGACTGCTTCCGCAAGCACCACCCCGACGCGGTGGAGTACACCTTCTACGACTACCGCGACACGCGGGCGCTGGAGGCGGGCCACGGCTGGCGCGTCGATCACATCATGGCGACCACGCCGCTCGCGGCGCTGTGTACCGAGACGTGGATCGATCTTGAACCCCGGACGCTGGAGAAGCCGTCAGATCACACGCCGCTGCTGGCGGAGTTTGAGTTCTGAGCCGACGACGCAGGTGCCGTTTGTCGTCGGAGAGGCCGGACCCCGTTCCGGCCTCTGTCGTTAACCCGGCAGGGAGGTCACAGCCCATGGCGCGCCTCGTGCTTCTGATGATAGCGATCATGATGCTGACAGCGCTGGGAGCGAAGATCGTGCACGCGAAGTCGGGCAGCGTGCTCATCACCGAGGAGCTTCGTCAGAACGCGGTTCGCAACTGTGAGAGGTTCGAGTGGGCGGCGGAGTACCGTGACGCGCTTATCGCGCAGTTGCAGCCGTGGATGGAGCGCTCCGATGAGGAGCTGTGGCGGCTGGTTCCGTCACAGGAGATGCCGCGCGACGCCGCCGTGAACCGCGGTGACGGCTGCCCGAACTGCGGGCAGGAGCATTACAACGCGCCCTACAACCCCTCGAGATGGCGCACCGTGGTTCCCGACCGCCCGTGGCAGGTGCAGTGCCGCAACTGCGATCAGTGGTTCCCGTCCAACGACTTCGCCGCGTACTACGACAGCGCCCTCGATGAGCAGGGGAAGTTCCGGCAGGGCGCCGGCGATCCGCGGTTCCTCGCGCCGCTGGAGGGCGGCAACCCCGACTGGGTCGATGACGGCACCGGGGTGGAGGTCGGCGGGAAGAAGTGGTTCTTCGCGGCGTTCTACGCGTTCAACCTCTGGCAGCAACTGCTCGACGTGACGGAGAAGATGGCGGTCGTGTACACGCTCACGGGCGACACCGCCTATGCGCACAGGGCGGCGGTGCTGCTCGACCGGATGGCGGACGTCTACCCGGAGATGGACTACCACCCGCACTACCGGCTGGGCATGGAGTGCTCGACGGGCGGCTCGGGTCGCGGGCGCGTCCAGGGCAAGATCTGGGAGACGTGGACGGCGGAGAAATGCAGCCTCGCGTACGATCACATCTACGACGCGCTGATCGAGGACGAGGAGCTGGTGGAGTTCTCCGCGCGGATGGCGGGGCAGTACGCCACCGGCGACAAGTCCTCCCCCGAGGCCATCGCGCGGCATATCGAGGACAACCTGCTCCGGGAGTTCATCCTCGGGGTGAAGGACACGCGCATCCAGGGGAATCCGGGCATGCACCATCACGCGATGGTCTGCGCGGCGATCGCGCTGGATGACCCGGAGGACAGTGAGGCCGCGCTCGACTGGCTCTTCGCGCCGGACGGGGGGGAGATTCCTTACATCATGCACGAGCGGCTCGCGCGGGAGGGGCTCAGCGACGAGTCGGCGCTGGGGTACTCGAGCATCCCGGCGCGCTCGTTCTACCAGGTGGTCGGCCTGCTGCACCGCTACCCGTCGTACACGAAGCACGACATCCTGCGCGACTACCCGAAGTTCCGCGCCAGCTACACGCTGGGCGCGGCGGTGCGGATGATGGATACCTTCAGCCCGAACTGGGGCGACGGGGACAAGTGCATGAACTGGAGCACCACGGGCACGACGATCCCCGTGGAGATGGCGCTGCAGGGCTACGAGATCTTCGGCGGCGAGGCGATCGCGCGCGAGGTCTGGTTCGCGAACCGGAAGACACTCGACGGCCTCTTCGCCGCACGGCCGGGCGGCCCGCGCCAGGCGGAGGGCATCCGGTGGCAGATCTACGCGGAGGACCCGGAGGCGATCCTCGAGGATCTGCGGCGGGACATCGGCGACGACCCCGGGCCGCTGCGCAGTTACAACTCCGGCGGCCACGGGATGGCCGTGCTGCAGGCGCCGTGGCGCGGGGAGCAGGGGCGGGCGCTGTCGATGTACTACGGGCGGATGTACGGTCACGGGCATTACGACCGGCTCAACTACCTGCTGGCGGTCGATGACATCGTGATGGTCCCGGACATGGGTTACCCGCTGTACACCGGGCAGTGGCCCAAGCGCTTCGGCTGGGTGAATCATATCATCAGTCACAACACCTGCATGGTGAATGATACGAACCCCAGCTCGGAGTCATTCTCCGGCAGGACGAGGCTCTTCGCCGACGCCGGGCCGCTGCGCGCGGTGGATGTTGACGGCGGTGAGATCTACGAGGGCGTGACGACCTACCGGCGCTGCATGACGATGGTGGATGTGGATGAGACGCACTCCTACGTGCTCGACGTGTTCTGGGTGCGCGGGGGCACGAACCACCGGCTCATTCAGAACGGCGGCGGGCCGACGGTGAGCACCGAGGGGCTGGAGCTGACCGAGCAGCCGACGGGGACGCTTGCGGGGCCGGAGGTGGCCTACGGCGAGCCCTACGACGGGGAGCTGAACTCGCGCTACGCGGGCACGGGCTTTTCGTTCCTCGAGAACGTCTCGAAGGCGGGGCCGTCGGAGGAGTTCGTGGTGGACTGGCGAATCGTCGATCAGCGCAGGGAGCGGCCGGAGGACTGGGAGCGGCACCTGCGCGCGCACAATCTCACGCCGGTCGATGAGGTCGTGCTCGCCGACGGCATCCCGCCGCTTTACGCGGGCAATCCCGAGCGCCTGCGCTACCTGCTGCGCAGCCGCCTCGGAGAGGGGCGCGAGAGCCAGTTCGTCACCGTCATCGAGCCCTTCGGCGTGGAGGGCTTCATCGAGAGCGTGAGGATGCTCGACGTGCAGACCGACGCCCCCGGCTTCGTGGCGGCGGTGGAGGTCACGCTGGTGGACGGCCGGCGCGATGTGCTGATCGTCACCGAGGAGGAGGCGCAGGTGGCGGCGGGCGGGGTGTTGATGGAGGGGCGGATCGGGCTGGCGCGCTTCGACGCAGGCGAGGTGGTGACGCGGGCGCTGCTGCAGGGCGAGCGGCTGGAGGCCGGGGGCGAGGCGCTGGAGCTTCCGGCAGCGGCACTGCGGGGCACGCTGGCGGGCTGGGATGACAGCGACCCGGCGCGGGTGCTGCTGAGACTCGACGGGGTGGAGCTGAGCGAAGAGGTCGTGGGGCGGTACGTGATCTTCGACAGCGCCGAGCGCTCCGACGCGAGTTATCTGATCGAGGAGGTCGTGGACGCGAGCACGGTGCGGATCGGCGCGCCGTCGCTGGTGGAGCGGCTCGTCGATCGCGGGGACTACGACGCGGGCGTGACGTACACGATCGCTCCGGGCGATGCTTTCGTGATCGCGCTGAGCGCCGCGGGGTAGGCGACCGGAGAGAGGCGGGCGCAGATCCTCGGCCCGCGATGGTTCCGAAGGAGGACGCGAGATGAAGCCGGTGCTTTTCTCAGTAAGCTACGCCGGGCTCTGGGGGCAGGACGCGCTGGGGCTGGAGGAGTTCGTGCGCCACGCCGCGGGCCTCGGCTACGAGGGCGTGGAGTTGATGGGCAAGCGCCCGCACCTGTCGCCGCTTGACTGGTCGCCGGACGCCTGCCGGGAGCTTGGAGAGACGTGCGTTCACGCGGGCGTCGAGGTCTCCTGCGTGGCCGCGTATACGAACTTCAGCGGGGGCGCGGAGGCGGCGGAGGTGCCCTTCGGGGAGATGCAGGTGGCCTACGTTGAGCGCCTCTCGCAGATGGCGGAGGCGCTCGGCTGCGAGCTGGTGCGCGTGTTTACCGCGTACGAGCGGCCTGACATGCCGCCCGGGGAGGTCTGGCGGCGGACGGTGGCGGGTCTGCAGGAGTGCTGCGACCGGGCCGCGGAGTTCGGCGTCACCATCGGGGTGCAGAATCACCACGATCTCGCGGTGCACTCGAAGGCGCTGCTGGAGCTGCTGCGCGAGGTGGATCGTGACAACTGCGCGCTGATGTTCGACCCGTGGTCGGTCTGTCTCCGTGGTGAGGACCCGGCGGAGGCGGCGCGCGAGATGGCCCCCCACGCGGTCTACACGACGCTGGCGGACTATCTGCGGCTGCCGCGCTACCAGTACCAACCGGAGCTTGTGAACTACCGCCGCGTGCCCGAGGACCTCGCGCGCGCGGTGCCGATGGGCGAGGGCGACATGGCGAACGCCGAGTTCATTGCGGCGCTGCGCGAGGGCGGTTTCGACGGGCCGATCGCGTATGAGATGTGCTCGCCACTGCGCGGGGGCGGGAGCCGGGAGAACCTCGACTTCTGCGCGCGGCGCTTTCTTGAGTGGTTGAGCGAGCACAACTTCGGGTAGACACTCTGCAGGCGATGGCCGCGGAGGTGCGAGATAATGCTGGACCTGCCGGAGCTGGCGGTGTCGGATCGCGTGAGCGTGGTGAAGACGCTCGAGGCCGGGACGCGTGAGACATGGGCGGAGCTGGACGGGCCGGGCTGCATCCGGCACATCTGGGTGACGATGACGCGCGAGCATGTCGCCAACCGGATGGCGGTGATCCGGATATACTTCGACGGGCACGAGGAGCCATTCGTCGAAGCTCCGGTGGGTGACTTCTTCGGCGCGATGCACGGGCGCGCGTGGTATCCGCTCAACACTCGCTGGCTCTCGGTGCAGGGGGAGAGCGGGCATAACTGCCACT
>JBMNNW010000179.1:0-5523 GCA_050942735.1 Armatimonadota bacterium | reverse complement strand
GTCACCTCATAGACGGGCCCGAACCGGGCGCGATCGGAAAACTGACGGGGCTATCTTCTGGCGGCAACGCGGGCGGACGGCGTCACCTCATAGACGGGCCCGAACCGGGCGCGATCGGAAAATGGGCGGGGTTACACTGGGACCAAGCCATGCTGGGGCACGAGCACTCGCGGACGCGAGGGGCACCCATTGGGCGGCGACCCGTCTCGGTGGCCGGGGCTGACAGTGAGTGCCGTGAAAAGGCGCCGGTGACCGCAGTAGGCGCCGGACTATAAGGCGAGTTCGTGAAGGGCGGATCGGATCCTGTGGGTATGAGGTAGCAGCAGCCTAGCCCGGCTGATCACCGGGTGATGGGGGGCTCGGGCCCTCCGGTATAGACGAGACGCACCCCGAGAGCGTCGGCGGTCATCCGTCGACGCTCTCGTCGTCTCAGGGGCAGCGACATGGAGGCCTGCGGTGGCGACGTACTACAGCCAGAGGGACGGGAACTCCTCGAACTCGGCTAACTGGAACACGTCCGGTGGCGGGGGCGGGACTAGCCCGGCGTCTGTCGCGGCGATGAACACGCACACGTTCGTTATCCAGAAGATGCACATCGTGACATTCGACATCGAGGACGCGCCATCGGTTGATGGCAGCGTGTCGGGCTGGACGACAGGGATCACCCTCAGGATAGAGGGGGCGAGCGCGGGTGGCACGCCTGGCCAACTCACGCTGAGCGAGGCGGCGAACACGCAGGGCCGAGTGTACGGGCTGCGGTTCGTTGAGATCAAGTCGCCCGCGGTGAAGCCAGTGCCTGGCCGCATCAGGGGCGGCACGGCGCAGAGCCCAATGCCTGCAGTCGCCGTGCACCGGTGGAAGGCGGCCAAGACGCTCTCGACGAGCACTGGCGTCGTCAAGCTCGCGGGTCTCGATGTGCAACTCTATGCGCAGCCTCCGCTAGAGGCTGTTTACAGGCTCACGGCGGCGGCGGAGATCGGCGCGACGGAGCTCCATGTCAAAGGCGATCGGGCTGAAGGTAACCCACAAACCGAGACAGAGTGGCGGGCTGGCTGGCGGGTGTGGCTGGTCGGCGATTACGACCGCACGGCTTCCAAGGCGTGTGGAGAGCGGACAGCATTGGCAGCGACTCCGGTGGGCGATGGCGTCATCAAGCTCGCGGCGCCGCTGACGCGTGCGTACGACATCGGCGCGCCCGTCATCGTCGGGCAGCGGAACGTGGAGATCACCTACGACAGCTACTACTCCACTTACACCGAGTGGCTGATCCAGGGCGGCGGCACCGTTGAGTCGGTGCTTAGCTGTGCTATCACGAACAGCCGGGCCTTCACGACCTACGGGAGTTGCTTCAACTATGCGTTAGTCGGATCCGGCATTCGGATCGGGCCGGCGGCCGTGTTGGCTGGTATGTGGTCGGCTGGGCGGAACCTCGGCGGCACCTTCGACGAGGGCTCGGTGATCGTGGGGACGCGCCACGGGATCTACAACTTCGCGAGCGGGATCGTAGACATCGGTTCCTGCGAGATATACGGGGCTTACGATTTCGGCGTGCTGGGCCAGAACTGCGACGGCTTCGTGTTCGATGGGGTGATCGAGCGGTCAAACTATGCGGTGGACTTCTCGGGCGGGGCCGTGGAGCTTCATGGGATCATCCGTGGTTGCGGCAGCGGCGTGGTGTTTTCGAGCAGCGGCATCGAGGCGCGGTCAATCACGGGTTCGGTGGCGATCTCTGACTGCAAGCGCGGGATGTCGTGCGGGGGAGGCGGCTTCGAGATCGGAGGCACTATCAGTATCTCCGACTGCGTGTGGGGGCTGAACGGTCGTGGGTTCGCGCTGCGGGACTCTGTGACGATCAGTAACTGCGACACAGGCTGCCATCAGGTAAGTGATAGCTCGTTCGGTGATGATGTGGTCATCTCGAACTGCCCTGTCGGCATGTTCGATGGGTGGGGCATCGAGTTCAGCGGGAACGCGAAGGTGACTGGTGCGACCCAGGGGCTGCGCGAGATGAGCCATGTGATTATCGGCGGGAGCGCGGAGATCGCGGCAACGTCGGCGGCTGTGGATTGCTGCATGAAGGTGCTGCTCAAGGACAACGCCAAGCTCACGTGCTCGCACACAACGGCGCGGCTCACTGGGGACATGCTGATCGTTGGCCCCGACATCACCTGTGGCACGGACAACCAGCGGTACACGTTCGACCGGTGCGCCGTTCGCGTCGAGAACGCGACCGTGTTCCCGGTGTTGGCAGGGGAGTGATGAGCGATGGGTTTCGGCTCGAAGCACACTACGATGACGGGCGACGGCGCGACGCTGCTCGCTGAGTACAACGAGGTCGATCCTCAGTACGAGGGGGTGGGTTACTGGGGGTCTGAGCCGGTGCCGTTCGACAAGTTCAGCGTCCTACGGCTCTACAACTACGACGGCGTGGAGTCGAGGTATCCGCTGATCTGGTACGGCCAGTCGGTCGGGCGGCCGAGCACGACCTTCACGCCGATGCCGGCGGGCGAGACCGATGTGGTGGTGATGAGCCCATGCCCGAATGGTCAGCCGGCGGTCTACGATGTGCCACTCTCTCTTTGGGACGATGGGTTGCACGAGGTTGATGTGTGGTGCCGTGCCAACCCGGCGTCGTTCTCCTCGATCAAGTTCGGGCTGTACGACGGGCCGCACGAGTGGTGCAGGGATGGGACCCTGCTGGTGGAGTGGACGGTGCCGGCGGAGGATGGCGTCTGGAAGCGGACGCGGCTCCGGTGGTTGAACGCGGTCGGTCCAGTTACCGGACACCTGCGGATGACTTGTGTGGTTTCGGTCCCCTGGCAAACCTTCGCCTTCGGCTATCGCGAGGTCGCTCGGCCGGGCGGCTGCTCAGGTCGGTGGGGCCACCGGATCAGCGCTGTGGTAGCTCGGACGCCCATCACGCTCTCGTCGTGGGAAAGGTAGATCAGTCATGAGCAAGTACTTGCGCGACAAGGTGCTCTTGGCAGCGGGGACAGTGCTCCCCGCCGATGGCACTGTCACGGTCGATGTGGACCTATGGGGCTCGGACATGGAGATCATCCACGCCCAGGCGCGCGTGACGTGGGGCGCGGGTGCTGATAGCGATGATGGTTTCGAGTTCCGTGCGTATGCGCTCCACGGCGCGGGGGCGAACGCGGTGGCGGACGATCAGGTCGCGGTCGGTTCGGACGCGGTTCCGGGTTCTGCTGATGGGACGCACGCGGTCTCGCTGGCCGTGGCTGGATGGTCTCGGATCAGGCTCGACGTCGTGAACCTGAGCGCGGACCAGGCGGCGACCCTCGAGGTCGTGGCGGACTTCGCGAACCATCAGGTGCCTGTGCGGAAGTACTGAGGGGGCGCCATCGTGCTCCGGGCGGAGTGGAGCGAGACCGTGATCGAGGTGACTCGTGGCGATGACGAGGCGCTTCAGATCAGCCTGACTGACGAGGATGGCGAGGCGTACGACCTTACGGACTACGCGGTGCGGTTCACGGCGGTCGGGGTCACAGGGCAGGCGGCGTCGATGTCGCTCGATCTGAGCGACGGGGTGACTGCGCCGCCCGAGACGCCGGGCACGATCCTGGTGTCCCTGGAGCGGGACTCCTTGGTGATGTCGGCGGTGGGGCTGTATCGGGCCGATATAGAGATCGAGGCTCCCGAGATACTCGGGGGCTGGGTGCGGACGGTCTCGAAGTTCTGGCTGGAGGTTCGGCCTGACGCGGCTGCGTAGCCGCTGGACTGTGGGGACGGAATGGAATACAGCGGGTTCGCACAGTTCGCAGAGAACCACGGGTTGAGTCTGTTGCTCGTGGCAATCGCGATCATTCTAGTTGGCATCCCCGCGAGCAAGCGGCTCGCGGAGCTCATTGGCGTTGGGTGCGCATTTTTCCGTCAGTCTACGGAACTCGTATTGGCGTTGGCCCGGGGGGATGGGAACGGCCGGCAGAGCATCTGGGTTCGGATCGATGGTCTCGAGGAACAGATCGATGAGCGGTTCGCGGAGCAGGGCCGGATCATGTGCGAGGTGGGGGACAAGCTCGATGCACATCTGTTGGATGCTCAGCGGCCGCGCCTGGACTGTGAGGCGCGGTTTCGGCTGATCGAGCAGACGATCGGGCGCGTGTGGCCTGGTGACGCGGCGGAGGGGGAACAGGATGTGTGAAACGCTCCGTGCGATCCCGCAGATGTGGGTGGAGCGGTATGGCGCCGTTCCGGACGGGTGGTGGGAGGAGTATGGGGAGTGTGGCATCCAGCGTGTGGTGCCGGAGATCCGGGAGTTGGTGGAACGGGCGGCGCGCCTGTGCAATGTCGATGAGCGGCTGCTTGTCACGCGGATGGAAGTCGAACAGGGCGCGTTCACATACGGGTGGGACGGGACAACCAGCCACTACGGTGGTGGCGCCGCTGGCGATCGAGAGAAGCTCCGGTGGCTGTGCGGCCTGGACAAAACTGACTCTGGGCCGAGAGAGGGCGCGTGGACGGGGCCGGCGCTGCAACTCCTGGGCTGCGCTGCGAGGTTCAGATGGCTGTATCGGGGACAGTCTATCCCGTCGAGCGCGGGCCTGCCGCCGCTACCCAAGAGCGTGGGTCCGATGGCCCCATTGTGGCAGCTGGGGACGGGGCGACAGTGCGCTGCTGCGAATGAGGCAACAGCGATGGCGTTCCGCTACACGCCACACGTTGGGGGGAACCGGCGGCTACGGGATATCGGGGTGCTGTGGTTTCCAGACGACTACGGATCGGAGGAGGGGGCGAGTGTTGTGAAGCGACTGCTGATTTGGCTCGATCCGGGCCACGGGACCCGGAAGAGCGATGGGTCGAGGGACACGGGGACGGCGGACACGAGCGGGCTGGGGACGGGACTCTGCGAGAAGGATCTGGTGCTGGCGGTCGCGCTGCGGGCCGAGGAGCTTCTGAAAGCGCAGGGGCATGACGTGCGGCTGACACATCGGAAGTCGGACTACTCGGAGACCCTGGATTACTCTGGTCGGGGCGCTATGGCGGCGCGTACGGATTACGACTGCTACATCTCCCTGCACCTCGACTCGTCCTCGAACCAGTCCACAAACGGGACAACGGTGTTCATTAAACGGGACAACGGTGTTCATTCCGAAAGCGCCGGCGAACGCTCCGAAGTCGAGGGCGCTCGCAACCGCGCTCGCCAAAGATCTCCGCAGGGAGTTCATCACGCCGGTATCCTACGCGGCGGCGCGCCCTACTGGCGTGATGCCGCACTGGTACAGCAGGGTCTTTTCATTTTCGTTGAGTGATAGTCGAATTGATCCATCGGAGGACGGTCGAGGGTCGGGCGGCGTTGCGTCGGAGAGCGGCGGCGATGTTGGGGGCCCCGAAAGTGTGGAGAAGTCCGATGGCGAAGTTGCGGCAGGCCGCCATGGCCTGCGGCGCGTGTCCCGTGCGCACCTGCGAGGCGTCTTCGGCGAGGGTAACATCGCGAACGTAATGGAGTTTGTTCTCGATCCCCCAGTGGCCGCGGATGAGTTCCAGGAGGCGCTTCGGCTCGGC
>JBMNNW010000006.1:0-88011 GCA_050942735.1 Armatimonadota bacterium | reverse complement strand
GACGGCAACGGCGTGGGCGAGCAAGGAAGCTCGCCCCTCCTGCACGACACGGCGGGAACGGCGGGCCGGTCAGGCGACCGGCCCCTCCTGCACGACACGACGGGAACGGCGGGCCGATCAGGCGACCGGCCCCTCCTGCACGACACGGCGGGAACGGCGGGCCGGTCAGGCGACCGGCCCCTCCTGCACGACACGACGGGAACGGCGTGGGCGAGCAGGGAAGCTCGCCCCTCCTGCACGACACGACGGCAACGGCGTGGGCGAGCAGGGAAGCTCGCCTACGCCAGTGAGTTCACCAGTTCGATGGACGCCGCCGCGATCTGCTCGCCGGAGCCGGGGGCGACCTTCGATGAGCGCGCGGGCGTCGTCTCGTAGCCGCCGGTGAAAGCCTCACCCTCGTTCGGCAGGTAGGTCTCGGCGTAGGAATCCTCCGTCGCCACGTAGCCGATGCAGCCGTTCGCCAGCGAGACCGGGAAGGTCGGGTCGAACTTGCTGCCGCGCTTGATGTCCAGCGCGAGCCTGCAGAAGTACTCCGCCGGGTTCGACACGAATGCCGCGTTCCCGATCGTCAGCGTCTGCAGCTCCGCGGGGATCTGAGGCTCCTCTGCGTTCATCTTCGCCATCTCGATCCACTCGCGCGCCCAGACGCGGTCGGGGAACCAGCGGCCCTCGACCTGCTCGTCGCTGTCGAGATGCGTGTGCGCCCACTCGAGCATCTCGTCGGTGATCTCACGCGGCTGCAGCCGTATGACCGTGCGGGCCCCCCGGACGGCCATCTGCTTTTCGAAGCGCATCTGCACGAGGACCTTCACCGCCTCACCCGCGACGGTCATCCCGACGCGGCGCGCGGCGAGAGGCCCGGAGTGCACGTAGTCCGCGTCCGCGGTGTTGTCCACCTGGGTGATATCCCCGCAGGCACCGTTGACGAAGACCACGCCGAAGTCGTCGCCGAAGACGGCCTGCAGCGCGGTTCGCAGGAAGTGGATCCAGTCACTGGAGGCCAGCCCGCCCGCCCCGAGGCCGGTGGTGCCGTGGCAGGGGAAGTTCACGATGCAGCCGCGCGGGGTGCCGTCTGCATCGGCGGCGCCGACCACCCCGACGGTCTCGTCCTGCTCGCAGTGCGGTCGGTCCATCAGGTCAGCCAGTTCACCGCGGCCCGGGTGGCTGACCATGCGCCCGTCTGTGAGGAGCCAGCGTCGCGGATGTGCGACGCCTGCCGCCTCGCCGGTGCCGACGCCGATCATCAACTCCTCGGCCCTGCGGCGGGCGTCGATCACCGCGGTGGCCGACTGGCGCGCGACGTGTTCTGCGTAGCGCTGGTCGATGGCCGAGATGAAGCCCGCGGCGATCGGGCCGCCGCTGTGCGTGTGGGATGCGCCGAACATCACGCGCTCGGGCGGCAGGCCGATCGCCTCGACGATGATCTCGCGGGCGGCGTCGCAGACAGAGTGCGGCACTGAGAGTGTGTCGAGGCCGACGATCGCGATGGCGCTGTCACCGTCGCCGATGTATGCGGCGCTGGCGAGACAGTCGTCGTGGACGCCCTGGATGTAGGCCTTGCCGGTGCCGCCGGGGCGTTCCATCCCGAAGCCAGGGGTGATATTCGCGGTGCTGAAGCCGATCTGCATGGTGGCTGTCTCCCTCGGTGGCGGAGCTGTCAGGCTTGATCGCGAGTGGGTTCGGCACAGGTCCGGCGTGGACCTGCGCGCCGCCCGGCCGAGAATCTGAGGGGCGCGGCCATCGCCGGCCGCGCCCCGTGTTCGCTGGTTGCGCAGAAGCAGTGCGTCTCTCGAAGGCTCAGATGCCCTCGGGCATGATCTCCGCGAGTTCGACAGGCGCGTTGCCGCGCGCGACCGACTCGTAGCCCGCGAGGGAGATCGCCAGCGACCTGACACCCTCCTCGTAGGGGATCGACGCCTCGCCCCTGCCCTGCACCGCGTCGGTGAACTCGATGAGGACCGCGTCGGCCCAGTTGTCCGGCGCCTGCTCGGTGGTCTCTCCCTCGTCGGTGGTCCAGCGGGCATTCGGGCCGTCGATCGTGAGCAACGCGCCCTCCGCGACGACCTTGAAGCCGTTGTCCCACGCGACCTGCGGCACCAGCGAGCAGGACAGCGTGCCCATCGCGCCGGACTCATACTCGAGGATCAGCGCGGTGGTGTCCGGGATCTCGAAGCCGTCCTTGTGCGCAACGAGCCCCTTCTCCGGCTCCTCATAGCCCGCCGGCGGGGTCCAGTCGTGGACGGTGGAGGTCTTGCCGATGACGCTCTTGACGTCGCCGGCGAGGAAGCGGCCGAGGTCGAGCATGTGCGTCGCCTGCTCGACAAGCTGGCCGCCACCAAGGTCCATCTTCGTCCACCAGCCCTTGTTGGGGAGGCCCGGCATGTAGTAATGCGCCTGCACCATCGCCACGGCGCGCTCGGAGAGCATCTTCTGCGCGGCGACGATCGGTGCGGACTTGCGGAACATGTACCCGACCTGGGTGATGATGCCATGCTCGCGGACCGCGGAAAGCACGCGGCCGGCCATCTCCATGCTGATCGCGACGGGCTTTTCCACGAAGAAGTGCACGCCGCGCTCGGCGGCTGCCTCCTCGATGTCGCCGTGCGCGAAGGGCGGGGTGCAGATGACGATCGCGTCGAGTTCTTCGCTGTCGAGCATTGTGACAACGTCGTCGTACGCGCCGCCGCTGGCGTCGTACTTCTCCGCGGCCTGTCGGGCAAGCTCGGGGACGACGTCACAGGTCGCGACTATTTCCATGTCATCGCGCTTCTGCGCACAGCCAAGGTGGCGGTTGGCGATCCCGCCGGTCCCTACGAATCCAAGTCGCACAGCCATCTCGTCCATCTCCCTCTTCACGTAGTTGCGTCAGATAGTGCGTGGTTCCGCGCCCGGCATGGCCGAACCTTCTCCGCCGACACGCGCTACTCCTCATCCTCGGACCAGTCGCGCGGCCCCTTCACCTCGCGGTAGGCCGCGAGCACCGCCAGCGCGGCGGCTTTGTGATCGCGCAGGCGCGCCTCCTGGCGGGAGGCGACATCACGGACTTGCTCGGCAAGCTCGTTGAGGCGCTCGGCGTCGGCGCTATCGCCCTCATCGAGCATCCGATCGATCTCCGCGAGTCCCTCGTCCGATGGCGCGCGGTCAACGATCTCCACGGCCTCGAGCTCGGTGATGATCTCCCGAAGCCGGTCCCCGAACTCGGTGTACTCGCGCTGGCGGCGGTACATCCGGTCGATCATGTGCCGGATATCGTCGAAGAGGCGGTCGATGTTGCCGCGCTCCTCGGCGAGCTTCTCGGGGCCCTCTGCGACGTGTTCCTTGAACTCATCGACCGACGAGCAGACGTCGTAGTACTTCGTGTTGCGGCGCTCGCCGGTCTCATCGATCTCCGCCTCACCGGCCGACCAGGGGCGCCCCTCGCCGGTCCACCGCACCTGCGGCAACACCATCGAGCCGCCGTCCTCGTAGAGCAGCAGCGGCGGCGCGTCCTCGTCGGGGTGGATGATGCTTGCGCGGCCCTTGATTACCTGGTCGAGGACCCACCGCCGGTGCGGATCGGGCGGCAGCCACTCGCCCCAGCGTTCGACGATCTCCCGGATTCTATCCATCGGTCTACCTCCCTTGCGTGCGCGGAGTGTTTCGCGCGGGATGGGGCCGGGACCTGCCGCGGCGCAGCACCCGGGCGGGGCGGCCTGGCGTTCGGATCGCGAGACAGCGCACGGAAGGGCTTCGCCACCCGATGGCGAAGCTACCCCGCGCCGGTTGAATCCGTCGCTGCCGGGGGAGTACCCGATGCGCCGAGTGCCTGCCGTCGTCGCGCTGATCGTGACTTTGAGTGTCCCCGCGTTCGCGCAGAACGTCACCATCGAGGAGCTGCGCGCGAAGTATCCGCCGAACGTTGAGGCGCTCGACCCGGGCTTCCATTGGGCGCCCGAGTTCTCCCGCGAGATCGTCAGTCCCGAGCGCGATCGCGTCCCCATCCGCACCGACTGGCCGGAGGTGCCGGGCCTTGAGCGCAGCGCGGTGACCTTCGGCGTGCCCTTCGCGGACGGCGCGCTTGCGTCGGCGGAGAACGCGCGCCTGGTGACCGCCGACGGCACGCCCGTGCCCGCCGACCTGCGCACCACGGCCACGTGGTGGCGCGAGGGCGGGCCGGTGCGCTGGCTGCTCGTCAGCGCGACGCTGGAGCGCGAGCGGGAGTACTTCATTGAGTTCGGCACCGAGGTCGAGGCCTTCGAGGCCGACGGGATGGTGGTAGGCGAGATCGCCGAAGCGATCGTCATCGACACCGGGCCGCTGCAGGCCACCATCAGCAAGACGCGGCCGACGATCCTCGATGCCGCGATCGTTGACGGTGAGGCGATCGTTACGCCCGAGGCGGCCGCCGCGGATCTGCCGATGGTTGTCGGGGGCGATGGCACGGAGTATCCGGCGTCACCCGATGGGCTGCAGGTCAGCTTCGTGCGGCAGGGGCCGATGGAGACCGTCATCCGCCGGGAGGGCTGGTACACATCGGCGGCGGGAGAGCGCTTCTGTCAGTTCATCACGTACACCTGGTTCTATGCGGGGAGCGCCTCGATTCGGCACGATCACACGCTCGTGGTGGGCTTCGACACCACGCAGCACACCATCCGCGACATCCGGCTTGCGGTGCCGGTCGAGGGCGGAGTGGCGGTGGGGGCGTTGTCTCTCGACGCGGCAGGGAACCGGCTGCACGAGGTTGCCGCCGGGGCACTGCCCGCGCGGATCGTGCAGACGTCGGCGGACTCCTCGACGCTGACCGATGGCTCCGGTGCGACGATGGCGGGAGAGCGTTCGGGAGGCTGGGCCGGCGCTCGGAGCGCGGGGGAGGCGGGCGTTTTCGTCGCCATCCGCGACTTCTGGCAGCAGTATCCGATGGAGCTTGAGGTCACGGAGGACGCGGTCGTCGCGCATCTGTGGCCTGCGCATGACGCACCGGTGCTGGACTTCGCCCCGTCCGCGCAGATGGGCGAGGAGTACCCCGGCGATCGCGTCTTCTGGCGCGACTTCTACCGCGGGGGACTGGACGCCTGGACGCAGGGCTACGGCCTTGGAAAGACGCATAACCTGCTGCTGAGTTTCCTCAGGCCGCGGTCGGCCGCGGCGCACCCGGTCGGTGACGCGATGGCTTTTGACCGCCCCGTGCTCGCGTATGCCGACCCGCAGTACGCCGCCGACACCTGGGCGTTCGGGCGCGTGGCGGCGCGTGACCCGGAGCAATTTGCCGAGATCGAGGCGGTGCTCGACGCGATCATGCACCGGAAGCTCTACCTGCGCGACCGCCTCGGGAACTACGGCTGGATCAACTTCGGCGACGTGAACTACTCGCTCGCCAACGCCACGAGTCTTGAGGAGATTGACTACGTCCACTGGCGGCACTGGGCGCAGATGTTCTACGGCGGGCCGAACGTCTTCCCGCTGCTTTACATGCGCTCGGGCGACCGCGAGGCGTGGGACTTCCACCGCGTGAACACGCGGCACATCCTCGACTTCGACATCTGCCACCTCGATGACGACGGAACGCTTGATTTCCGCTTCGCGAAGATGAAAGGCGGGCGCTATGGCGGCAACGGCGGCATCTGCCACTACGGTGCAGACATATACACGATCGGCTGCGACTGCCACTCGCGCTTCATGCTGTGGGATTACTACCTCAACGGTAACCCGCGCGCATGGGAAGTCTTCGAGGAGTTCATCTCCCACTACGCGGTGGGCCGCGACCTCGGACACAACCTGATCTACCGGCACCGCATGACCGGCGGCAGCCTGCGGCTCTTCGCGGAGGCATACGAGGCGACGTGGGAGCCCGAGTACCTCTCAATCGCCCACCAGTTCGCCGACATCCTCTACAACGCGCAGGCCGAGCTGGGACAGACGCGCTACGATGACGTGTACATGAACGAGGGGAAGGTCAAGTATCATCAGATCACCGGCGATGAGCGCATGCGCGATCTCTTCGTCAGCGACATGCGCATCCTCTCGCAGGCGAAGGACGCCCACGTCTTCGCGGACACGCGCGCAACGACGCTCTGGGGGCTGGCGCACGCGTACTGGTTCACCGGCGACCGCAGCCTGCTGCCCTTCGCGATGTGGCAGCACGGGATCGCGACCACGCGGGTTCCCACCGACGGCGAGGCGCATGAGATCGGTGCCGTCGGCTGGACCTTCGAACATGCCTACCAGTCCACGCTCGGCAACCAGCTTCCGACCTTCGCGGCGTTGCTGGCGGATGTCGAAGACCCGCCGCCGCCGGCGGGCCCGACCGGCTCGGGCAACGGGCCGATCTACCTGCGAGAGACCGAGGACGGGGAGTTCACGGTGACGCTGGAGGTCGAGGTCTACCAGCGCATACCCGGACAGAGCGCCGCGCCGTTCAGCAACTGGGAGCAGTGGGCTGATCGACTGCCAGAGGAGGACCGTCCGGCGCTGCAGGTGACCGGCCCGGACGGGGAGGAGATCGGCCGCGTGGATCTGCTGACCGGCCTGTCCTCGCGGCCCGCACTCGCCGCAGACACAGGCGCCACCCGCAACGTGCTGGAGTTGACCGTGCCGGCGGACGGGCTGACGGGCACCTACGCGATCGCGCCGGACAGCCGAACCGTGCGCATCAACATGAAGCTGGTGGAGACCACGCTGTCCGAGCACGTCCACGCTACCGGCGACTGGTGGGTCTACGGAGCGACGCAGTCCTTCGCGGTGCCCGCCGGAACGGAGGACTTCGCGGTGGAGGTCAAGGCGATCATCCTGCGCACCGATGTCGCGGTGACTGTGCGCAATGCCGAGGGTGAGGAGGTCGCGACGGCTGAGTGGTCGGTCGGCTCGGAGTGTCGCCACGATTGGGAGCGCCTCGAACTGAGGGCAGGCGGTCCGGCGGAGGACGAGGTGTGGTCGATCAGCTTCCTCGCGCCGATGGCGACTTTCCTGCGCTTCGAGGGCGTGCCGCCCTACGTTGCCGCGTCGGGCGACACGCTCTTCGTGCCGGATCGCGACATCGAGGTCCCGCCGATTCCGCAGCCCGACGGCGACGCGCCCTCGCGCGTGGCGTCGCCGCTGGCGGGTGGGGGAGAGGCGCTGGCGCTGCCGCCGAACGTGGGCCTGGCGCTGGCCTCGCCCGATGGCGCGCCGCTGCTGAATGAGCGGGAGGGAACCATCGAACTGTGGGTGCGCGACACCCGGCAGCCGACGGACCTGCGCAACCGCTCGATCGTGCGCTGCGGCGAGCTGCATCTCTACCGGCGGATCAACCTCGGGACCTACATCTACATGGGCCCCGGCCATCAGACCGGGATGGTCCTGCCTCCGGGGCGCTGGGCCCACCTGGCCGCGACGTGGCGGCCCTCCCGCACCGACGAGGGCAAGACCGAGGTCGCGCTGTTCATCGACGGCGTGCGGGTGGAGACCTCGTACAACCGGCACCTCGAGCCCGCGGCGGGGTGGGGCGGCACGGAGCTTCTGCTCCCCGCGCAGCCGGCAGGACTCTACGTGGACGAACTGCGCGTGTCGGATGTCGCGCGCTACGAGGGGAGCTTCGAGCGCCCCGAGGCGCCCTTCGAGCCGGACGCGAACACCCTGATCCTCTCACGCTTCGATGACGAGACCGCGGTCGTACGCGGCACCGAAGTACGGTGGGAGATGCGGTGAGCCGCGCCCTGTGCGCAGGGCCGCGAGCTTCGCTGACGAACTACGTGAACTGAATGCGACAGCGGAACCGGAGGAAGACATGATGCCCACCCGAAGTCACAACACGCGCCCGAACATCGTGCAGATCATCTGCCACGACCTCGGGCAGTACATCGGCGCGCTGGGGGCGCCGATTGAGACGCCCAACATCGACGCGCTCGCGTCTGAGGGCGTGCTCTTCAGCAACTACGCCTGCACCGCCGCCCAGTGCTCACCGTCGCGCGGCTCGATCATGACCGGACGCTACCCGCACAACAACGGCCTCGTGGGGCTGGCGCACCTTGGTTGGCGCGTGGGCGCCAACGAGGTAACGCTGCCGATGTACCTCAATCGGGCGGGCTATCACACCCGGCTGATCGGCCACCAGCATGAGAACGCTGAGGCGCCGATGCTGGGCTACCAGGAGATCGAGAGCCCCCCGCATGACGCGCTGGCGATCGCCTCCGCGCTCGATGACTTCCTGCAGGGAGACGCGCAGGACGGCCGGCCCTTCTACGTGAACTGCGGGATCGCCGAGCCGCACCGCCCCTACGAGCGGGAGGGCTACGACCGCGACGATCCGGAGACGCTCGAGACGCTGCCCTATCTGCCGGACAGGCCCGGGATCCGCGAGGACCTCGCGGGACTGCACGGGCTGATCTGGCGGCTCGACGAGGCCGTCGGGAGGATGCGCGAGTCGCTGGAGGCGAGCGGTCTCGCGGAGGAGACGCTCTTTATCTTCACCACCGACCACGGGATTGCGATGCCTCGCGCGAAGGGCACCTGCTACGATCCCGGGATCATGACCACGCTGATCGCGCGCTGGCCGGCGCGGTTCGAGGGCGGGCGCGTGCAGGACGAGCTTCTCACCAACTGCGACCTGCTGCCGACGATCCTCGACGTCGTGGGCGTGGATGTGCCGGCGCAGGTTGACGGTCGTAGCTTCCTCGCGCTGCTCGACGGGGATGATCGCTACGAGCCGCGTGAGGACATCTTCTGTGAGATGAACTGGCACGATCAGTACAACCCGATGCGCGCGGTGCGGACCACGAGGTACAAGTACGTGCGCAACTTCGGGCGGCGGCCGCTGGTCTACATGCCCGCGGACATCTACGTCGCGCCCGCCGGGGAGGCGATGAAGGAGGACTTCTACAACGAGGTGCGGCCGCGAGAGGAGTTGTACGACCTTGACCGTGACCCCCTTGAGATGACAAACGTGATCGACGACGAGGCCTACGACGACGTGGCGTGGACGCTGCGCACGCGGGTGCACAACTGGATGGTCGAGACCAACGATCCGCTGCTCTACGGGGACTACGCACCCGCCCGACTGCAGCGCGAGCGCGATGAGGAGCGCCCTCTGGATAACGGCGTTCCGCATGTCTGAGGTGAATGACGATGAAGCTGTGTCTCGGAATGCGGCTGCACGGCGAACCGGCGATCTTTGACCCTGACGATCTCGCATTCGCCGCGCAGTTTGGCGTGCACGGGGTGAAGATCTGCGGCAGCGATCTGATCAGTCGCGAGAACGGCAATGTGCTGCACACGGAGGATATTGGGCGCATCATCGAGCAGCTTGATGAGCACGGGCTGGCGCTCTCGGTGGTGCTGCTGCCGCAGGGGCGCGACACGCAGTACTGGAACGCGCGGCTCGGGCGGCCGGAGGGCGAGCAGGAGGTCGAGGACGTCTGCGAGACCCTGCGCGTGATAGGCAGCTTCGGGGTGCCGGTGGTCGAGTGGACGTGGAGCGTGCCGGATGTCTGGGGGAGCACGCACGGCGAGGGCCGCGGCCGGGCCCGCGTACGGCGCTTCGACTACGAGGCGGTCCGGGACGTCGGACCGCTTGAGCCGGACGAGGCCATGGACGCCGACACGATGTGGGAGCGGCTGCTGTGGTTCCTGCGACGGATCGTTCCGGTGGCTGAGGAGCATGGGTTGCGGCTTGCGCTGCATCCGCACGACCCGCCGACTGAGTGGCTCCGCGGCGAGGCTCGGATCATCGGCGCCATCGAGGGCCTCAAGCGGCTCATCGAGGAGGTGCCGTCGCCGGTCAACGGCCTCAACTTCTGTCAGGGCACTGTCGCGGAGATGGGCGTTGACGTCATCGAGGCCATCCGGTGGTTTGGCGAGCGCGACCGAATCAACCACGTGCATTTCCGGGATGTCAAGGGTGCAGTGCCCTTCTTCGACGAATGTTTCATTGATGACGGCGACACGGACATGCTGGAGGCGATGCGCGCATATCGCGACGTCGGGTACTCCTACGCGATGATGCCCGATCACACGCCCGGCGTCGCCGGCGACACGCCCTACGGCCACCGCGGGCGCGCGTATGCCCTCGGGTACATGCGGGCGCTTATGGACGCAGTCAGCCGCGAGTGAAGGCGTCCGCCGTATGATCGCATGCAAAGTGCTTGAGCACATCATGAGGAGTGGCGGAGTCAGGTTGGGCCATCGAAGGGAGGCCGCTCCCGCGAGGTTGTAGGTGTGGATTCTGTGAAAGTGGGGGTTTTGTAATGGCATTCGTTCGTATTTTGACGTCTCCGACCGAGAAAAGTGGTTGGACATGCATCCGACAAATGTTGTAATATCTCATGGGGATTAATTCAGTGTGAACTCGGAAGCAAATACAGATCGCCCAGGCCGCTGCAGAAGTTGATTCTCGTGACGAATGTGGCGGCATCAGAGGCAACCATGAGGTGTCACGCGCCAATATGACCCAGACTGAGAGAAGCCACGATCGCCTCAAATTCCTTCTCCGCCTCGCCGAGGAAGCCTCACCAGAGACAATCGATGGGTTGGATCTTGCTACGGACGTGGCACAGGCAATCCGTGAGCGTGATCGCCGCATCAGGGAGGCGCAGTTGATCCTTGATCCGCTCGGAATCGACGTTGAACTCGGACGGCGCAACGGGATTAAGGATCCTCTCAGGCAGGGAGGCGGGTCCTTCGACGATAGTGGGCCGATTCCAGAGTTCGCTCAGACACTGGCCTTCGACCTGTGTGCGGAACATGCACCTCGGGGGAGAGAGGTCAATGTGCGCACGACGGATCGCTGCACAGAGCTCATCATCAGCACGGCCGACGAGGAGCGCACGGCGGCAGTCCATCACTTTCGATGTCGCAAGGGCGACAATCAATGGTGGTTTGGGCTGACCTGTCGAGAACTGGAAGCCAGTGACGTCTTACTCTTTCTCCTCCTTGACGCTGCCGGCGAACTCAAGTACCCCGTGATCCTGCCTCAGGCGTGGCTGAAAGAGAACGATCTGAAGCTTCATCCAAAGGATGATAGCGCGTGCATTTATGTAAGAGTATGGCCTATGGGTAGCGAAATGTTCATGCAATCCAGGTATTCTCGGCATTGCATAACAGAATGGGTGAATGCGTGGGACTGCCTCTGGTCCGGCCAATCTGAGACTGGCGCATTGGCCGACACTCGAGTCGTGGAGGAGGAGGACGCACATGATCTTGCGGAAGATCCGATCCGAAGGGTTGGCGCATCTGTCGTACCTGATCGGTAGCGGGAAGCAGGCGGCGGTGATCGACCCCAGGCGCGATGTCGATGACTACATCGAGATCGCGCATGATGAGGGTCTGAGCATCACGCACGTCTTCGAGACTCACCGCAACGAGGACTACATCATCGGCTCGCGCGAACTGGCCGCGCGCACCGGGGCCGAGATCTACCACCACGAGGCGACCGAATGGGGCTACGGCAGCAACGTCGCCGAGGGCGACAGCTTCACACTCGGCCAGCTTCGCCTCGAGATAATCCACACCCCCGGGCACACCTTCGACAGCATCTCGATCGCGGTCTATGACACTGAGTTCAGCGACGAAGACGCCGTCGCTGTCTTCACCGGCGACGCGCTCTTCATCGGCGACGTGGGGCGCACTGACTTCTTCCCGGACCAGCGCGAGCATGTGGCGGGGCTGCTCTACGACTCGATCTTCGAGAAACTCCTCCCGCTGGGCGACCAGGCGATCCTCTATCCGGAGCACGGGGCCGGCTCGGTCTGCGGCGACTCGATGGCCGACCGGGAGTTCTCCACGCTCGGCTACGAGCGCGCACACAACTCCGTGCTGCAGATGACCGACCGCGATGAGTTTGTGCAGTATAAGGCCGGCGAGTTCCACCACATGCCGATGTACTTCGATCGCATACACAGCAGCAATCAGAAGGGCCCCGAGCTGCTGCGCGACGCCGTCGGCGAACTCCCCGCGCCGATGAGCGCGATGGAGGTGAACGCGTTCTGCCAGGGCGGCGGGCTGGTTCTCGACCTGCGCGGGGCGGAGGCATTCGGTGGAGCGCACATTCCCGGCGCGCTGAACATCGCGTTCCCGATGCTCTCGGCGTATATCGGCTACGAGGTGGACTACGGCACTCCGCTGGCGCTCGTGGTGAATAACCGCGCGATGTTCGAGGCGGCATGGCGTCAGTTGCAGCGAATCGACTATGTGGATGTGGCGGGCTGGCTGGAGGGCGGGATGGAGGCGTGGGCGATGAGCGCGCTGCCTTTCGACAGCATCCCGCAGATCTTCGTCGAGGAGATCAAGCGGCGCTACGATGAGGGCGAGGAGTTTCTGCTGCTGGACGTGCGCAAGGATAGCGAGTTTGAGAAGGGAAGCCTTCAGGGCGCGCAGCACATCTTCGTGGGAGAGCTGCAGGACCGCATCGGCGAGATCGGTGACACCAGGCCGATCGTGACGTTCTGCGGCACCGGCTACCGCGCCTCGAACGCCGCGTCTATCCTGAAGCGAAACGGTCTCAGGGAGGTGGAGAATTTCCTCGGCTCGATGAAGGCCTGCATGGAGAGCGCGTGTCCGATCGAGTGACGCTCAGAACATACGAGGAGGCTATCCAGGATGAACAGACATGTGATGCTGGTGATCTCGGCGGCCGTGATGCTGACGCTGATCGCGTGGGCGGGCTGTCAGTATCAGTCGGAGACCGGGCAGGTCCCTGAGGAGTCGCCCGAGATCATCGAGGAGATGCGCAGCGAGGAGACGGCGGTCGATGAGGAGGAGGGGCCGATGGCCTGGATAATCACATCGAGCGCATTTGAGGACGGAGAGACGATCCCCGAGAAGTACACCGATGACGGCGAGGATGTCTCACCGCCGCTGACCTTCGAGGGCGTGCCCGAGGGCACCGTGGAGATCGCGCTGATCTGCCACGATCCGGACGCGCCGCGGGCGGGCGGCTGGACGCACTGGGTCGCCTACGGCATGGCCCCCGACATCGGCGGGCTGCCCGAGGACGTTCCGGCCGAGGAGACCGTCGAAGACCCCGGACTGGTGCAGGGCGAGAACTCGTGGGGCAACATCGGCTACGGCGGCCCCGCGCCCCCGCCCGGTGATCCACACCGTTACCAGTTCCGAGGCTATGCGCTCTCCGGGGCGCTCGAGCTTGAGCCCGGCGCGACGCAGGACGAGCTTGAGGCCGCGATGGAGGGGCGGGTCATCGGCGAGGCGATGCTCGAAGGGCTCTACGGCCGGGACTGACCGGCCGGGCACAGTCTGCGACCGACACCCGGGGGGGGGGGGGCGCTTCGCCCCCCCCCCCCCCCCGCCTGGAGGTACGCGCCATGGTACGCTGGATGACGCCGCTTATTATCGTGACTATCGTATCTGCATGCTCTGCGCAGGACCGCCTGCTGATCGAGGGATTCTCGTCCGTCGATGCGTGGACGGGGGTTGAGCTGAGTGACGAGGTCGCCCGCGCAGGAGCCACCTCCGCCCTCTGGCGCAACCACCCGGAGAATACGAGTGTCTTCAGCGATGAGATACCCCACGACTGGACCGGATGGAACGCGTTCACGTTCTGGGTGTACAACGAGCGCGAGGTGGACACCGCGTTCATGTGCATCATCACCTCCGAGAACCCGGAGACGGAGGGGCCGGACTACTGGTCGGTCAGGGTTCCGCTGAACTTCACCGGGTGGAAGATGTTCGGCACGATGATTCGCGAAAACTCCGGCACCCGAAGCCCGCGCGGGTGGGATCAGGTGGACTCGATCCGCTTCACCGCGTCGGGCTGGGACAATGAGCCGCATCCCGAGGCGGTGGTCCACATCGACCAGCTTGAGCTTCGCAATGACATCGGCGGGACAGGCCCGCTGCTGACCGATGAGGAGTTCTTCTCCCTGCTCAACGATGACATCGACGGCCTCGCAGCCACCCGTGAGGCGGCCGCCGCGGGCGATTACGACGCCGCGAAGGCGCACCTGCTGGAGTACTACCGCGGACGCGACTGGCCGACGTGGAGCTTCGAGCCGTCCGAGTACGATCAGAACCGGGTGGAGGGGTACAACACCTCGCAGGCCGACTACGTTCTGACGCATATGTTCAACCGCTTCGGCCGCGAGGCGCATGTGGGTGATGACATCGACTGGTCCTTCAACGGCTTTGACCCCGATGAGCCCGCGTTCACGCCCGAATGGACCTACCAGCTCAACCGCTTCGAGAACTGGCGCATCCTTGGGCGCGCGTGGTGGGCGACCGGTGACGACAAATACGCCGATGAGTTCGTCGAGCAGATGCTCAGTTGGGTCCGCCAGAATCCCATGCCCGTGCTGGGCAGCCCCAACCAGGCGCCGACCTGGCGCACCATCGAGCAGGGCATCCGCACCGCGGGCTCGTGGATGGACGCCTACCACTACTTCCTCTTCGCCCCGCAGATGACTCCCGAGGCGCACTGCAGTTTCCTCAAGTCATGGGTCGAGCACGCCCGCACGCTCACGCGCATGACCGTGGAATACCCGGACCGCAGGAGCAACTGGGTGGCGATGGAGTGCAACGGTCTCGCGCACATCGGCTGCATGTTCCCGGAGTTCACCGAGGCGGAGCACTGGCGCGAGGTCGCCTACGCGCGGCTGCTGGTGGAGATAGACGAGCAGGTGTATCCCGACGGTGCGCAGATGGAGCTTGCTCCGAGCTACCATCAGGTCTCACTGGGGAACTTCCGGCGCGCCACGAATCCGGCGCTGCGCAACGGCTTCGATCTGCCGGAGGGATACATCGACGGGATGCGGCGGATGTACGACTACAACCTCGGGATCATGATGCCCTCCGGCCAGGTGCCGCCGCTCAACGACTCGGGGATGTCGAACGTGAGGAACTCGCTGCGGGAGGCGTACGAGACGTGGGGCGACCCGGAGTATCTCTGGGCGGCGACCGCGGGAGCCGAGGGCGAGCCGGTGGACTTCACCTCGATCTTCTTCCCGTGGGCCGGGCAGGCCGTGATGCGCTCAGGCTGGGAGGAGGACGCGCGCTATCTGGTCTTCGAGGTGGGCCCCTTCGGCATCGGCCACCAGCATGAGGACAAGCTCAGCATGTACCTCTGGGGCTGGGGCCGTCCGCTGCTGACGGAGGGAGGCAACTACTCCTACGATCGCTCGCAGTGGCGGCGCTTCGTCCTCGACACCCCCGCGCACAACACCGTGATGGTTGATGGCATGAGCCAGCGCCGCCGCGGGCTGCGGGAGACCTATCAGACCGACCAGCCGCTGGAGGGTGTCTGGGCAACCAGTGAACTCTTCGACTGGTGCGTCGGGCGCTACGAGACGGGCTACGGTCCCGATCGTATGGCGTGTACACACGAGCGGACGGTCATCTACCTCCGGCCCGACGCCTATCTGGTGATCGACCGGCTGCTCGACGCGGAGGGCGAGCACCTCTATGAGGCGCTTTTCAACCTCGATGCCGAGGAGGCGGCGGTGCACGCGGACGGTCTGAGCGTCTCGAGCGCCGACCCCGGCCGGGCGAACCTCACGCTGGTGCCGCTGGCCACCGACGGGATGTCGATGCGGGTCGTGAAGGGGCAGGAGGATCCGCTGCTGGGCTGGGAGCCGCGGACGGGTAATCACCGCCCGATCCCCTGCGTGGTGTACTCGAAGACCGGGCCGACGCCGCAGATGCTGGTGACGTTGATGCTGCCGCATCCGACCGAGCAGCCGCCGGTGGTGTCGGCCGAGCTTCTGGCGCAGAACGGCGAGATGCTCGCGATCCGGCTGAGCCGCGAGGTGGGGGAGGAGACCGTCCTCTACGCGTTCGAGGGGCCGGTGGCGATGGATGTCGGGGGGGTGGCGACCACCGCCCGACTGGCAGTTGTGCGCCGCGACGCCGAGGGCGCGATCTCCGGTGGCGTGGTGGATGGGACAGAACTGACCGTGGACGGGCAGCCGGTGGTGGTGCGGTGAGGCGCGGCGACTCGCCGCGGCATCCGCCGCTGGAATCAACGTCTCTCGAGGTATGCCGACCGTCTCAACGTGAGGGAGGCCGCAGGATGCGAAGAGATGGGATCTGTATCATCACACTTCTGGTGGTGACCGCGATGGTGGCAGGCGCGCAGGAGTTCGAGCCGGTGAAGCCCTTCCCGATCTACGCACATGAGACGATCGCCGATCAGCCGTACGCCGTCGGCGAGGTGCTTCACGAGGACGACTTCTCCGGCGACCTGTCGAACTGGGTCTGGGAGGGCGATGTCGAGCCCCGGATCGACGAGGAACGCATGGAGCTGCAGACGCTCACAGGCCTGACGGTCTGGTTCCGCGAGAGGCTTGAGGGCAACGTCATGATCGAGTATCAGCGGCAGGCGTGGGCGGGCGGCGGTGAGTACGACTACGTGCGCGACCTCAACTGCTTCTGGCAGGCGCACGACCCCGAGCACCCCGATGACATCTGGGCGCGCTCGGAGTGGCGCGCGGGAAGCTTCCCGAATTATGCCACGCTGAAGCAGTACTACGTGGGCTACGGTGGCGGGAACAACACCACCTGCCGCTTCCGCAGATACACCGGCGAGGCACCGCCGCCCGACCCGATCGATCACTACGATGGCAACCCGCACTACCTGATCGTGCCGACGCACACGTACACATTCCAGCTCGTCTACTTCAACGGTCTGGTGCAGTTCATCAGGGATGGCGAGGTCATCTTCGAGTTGAACGACCCGGAGCCCTACGACAGCGGTCACTTCGGGTTCCGCACCGTCCGCAACCACGAGTTCGTGGACAACTTCAGAGTCTACGGGCTTGTGGCGAAGTGAATCGGCGGTAGCGGCATCATGGGCGCGACTGCCCCATAAGGTGGAAGAGGTCAGTGCGAGAACCGCCGCTGGTTCAGCAGTTGAGGGAACGCTTCTCGGACAGTTCGTTGCGGAGCATCAGGCGAGCGCTCACGGGCCTTTGGATCCTCTCGATCCTCGGGGTCCTCTCGGTCGCGGTCTACTTCACCTTCGTCGGAGTGGATGTTCCCCATGCCCGGGCCGAGCGGCAGATCACCGACTACATCCTGCCGGTGGGATTGTCGTTCTTCGCCGAGTATGTGGACACCTCACTGGGGATGGGCTACGGCACGACGCTGACGGGACTGCTGATCCTGCTCGGCTTTCCGGTCACCCAGGTCGTGGTGGCCGTGCTTGTCAGCGAGTTCGCCTCCGGCGGAATCGCTGCGGTCAGCCACCACCTCGTCGGCAACGCCGACCTGCGCACCGACCGGCGCCACTTCCGGCTGGCGATGCTGCTGGGAGGCCTCGGACTCGCCGGCGGCTTTGCGTCAGCGACGATGGCCGTGCGGCTGCCGGAGGGCATCCTCGACACCGCCGTGGGCGGGCTGATCCTCTCGATGGGCATCGTGATCTTCGTCGCGCGGCGGCTGCGGCTGCGCTTCTCGTGGGGGCGAGCCGCGGCGCTTGGTCTGATCGCTGGAGCGAACAAAGGCTTCATGGGCGGCGGATACGGGCCGCTGATCGTGGCGGGGCAGATCGCGACCGGTGACTCAATGCGCAGCGCCATCGCGGTCACCGCGCTGTCGGAGGCGCTGGCATGCGTGGGCGGCATCGCCGGGTATCTGGTGATGCGAGCGGCGATGCCATGGCTGTTGATCGTAGCGCTGCTGATCGGCGCGACGCTCGCATCCGTCCTCGCCGCCGCGACCGTGCGCGCCCTCCCCAAGCAGGGCCTCAAGAGCGTGGTCGGTGCGGTTCTATCTGCTGCTGGGCGGACTGACGCTCTACGCCTCGTCAACCTGAGAGGCCGCGTCGCGCCCCACCCTCGCTCAGCCACCCGTCAGAGCATGTACCGGGACAGGTCCTCGTCGCTCGCGAGGTCGGCAAGCTGCGAGTCGACGTAGCCGACGTCAACGGTGATCTTCTGTCCTGAGATCTCAGGCGCCTCAAAGGAGAGCTCCTCAAGCAGCCGCTCCATCAGCGTGTAGAGCCGCCGCGCCCCGATGTTCTCGGTGGTGTCGTTGACGTCCTCGGCGGTCTCGGCGATGAGATCAAGGGCATCATCGGTGAAGTCGATGGTTACGCCCTCGGTCGCGAGCAGCTCGGTGTACTGGCGCACGAGCGAGTTTTCCGGCTCGACGAGGATGCGGCGGAAGTCGTCGCCCGAGAGGCTGTCGAGTTCAACGCGGATCGGCAGCCGCCCCTGCAGTTCAGGGATCAGGTCCGACGGGCTGGAGACATGGAACGCCCCGGCGCAGATGAAGAGTACGTGGAATGTGTCGCAGGGGCCGTACTTCGTCTGCACTGTCGAGCCCTCGATGATCGGGAGGATGTCCCGCTGCACGCCCTCTCGTGAGACATCGGGGCCGTGGCCCTCGCTGCCGCGCCCGGCGACCTTGTCGAGCTCGTCGAGGAAGACGATTCCCGACTGTTCGCTGCGGTCGATCGCCTCCGCCCCGATCGCGTGGCTGTCGATCAGTCGCTGGGCCTCCTGCGCCGCGAGCACCTCGCGGGCCTCGGCAACGGTCATCGTGCGTGTGGTCGTCTGTGAGGGGAAGAGGCTGCCCAGCATATCCTGCATGCTGAATCCCATCTCCTCGATCCCCTGCGGTGAGAAGATCTGCAGGCTCTGTGTCCCGCCGGTGTCCTCGACCTCGACCTCGATCTCCTGATCCTCAAGCTCGCCCGACTCGAGCCGCCGGCGGGTGTACTCGCGGACCTTCTGATGCTGTTCGCGCTGCTTTCGCTCGTGCTCCTGGCGGGTGATCGCCTCCTCGGCGCTCTCCTCGCGCCCGAACATCCCGCCGCCCATCCAGCCCCCCTCCGAGGCGTCAGGGGCGCCGCCCGCGAGCGTCTCGAGGAGGCGCTCGTTCGCCCGCTGCTTCGCCTCGGGCATGACGCGCTTGAGGTGCTCCTTTTCGACCATCCGGAAGGCGATGTCCACGAGGTCGCGCACGATCGACTCGACGTCGCGGCCGACGTAGCCGACCTCGGTGAACTTCGTGGCCTCGACCTTGATGAAGGGCGCCTTCGCCAGTTGTGCGAGCCGCCGCGCAATCTCGGTCTTGCCGACACCGGTCGGGCCGATCATCAGGATGTTCTTTGGTATGACTTCATCGCGCAGGTCCTCGGCGATATGCTGTCGCCGGACGCGGTTGCGCAGCGCGACGGCCACCGCGCGCTTTGCGTCATCCTGCCCGACGATGTACCGATCCAGCGACGCCACGATCTCCCTCGGCGTCATCTCTGAGCTCAGGTCAGGCACGTCGCGCTCGTCTGGTCGTATCAACATCTCAGTGATATCTCCTGTCATGGCTACCGGCCCGGGACGCGGCCCGCCCGCAACCTGCCATCTCTGTGTTTGGCCGGACGGATCACCAGGCGGTCGGTCGGAGGTCGCTCACGGCCGGCCACCCGGAGTCGGAACTCACTCGTCGTCTTCGGCAGGCAACTCTTCGACGGTCAGCGTGTCATTGGTGTACACGCAGATCTCCCCGGCGATGCGCAGCGCGGTCTCGGCGATCTCCCGGGCGCTCATGTCGGTGTGACGCAGCAGCGCCTTCGCCGCGGCGGTCGCGAAGCCTCCGCCGGAGCCGATCGCCATGAGGTCCTCATCCGGTACGATGACGTCGCCGGTCCCGGAGATCAGGAACATCTGCTCCTCGTCGGCCACCAGCAGCAGCGCCTCAAGCTGGCGTAGGACTCTGTCGGTGCGCCACTGCTTGACCAGCTCGACCGACGCGCGCGGCAGATTCCCGTTGTACTCGTCCAGCTTCTCCTCAAGCCGCTCGAACAGCGCAAGTGCATCGGCGGCGGCGCCTGCGTACCCGGCGATCACCTCGCCGTCGCGCATCGTCCGCACTTTCTGCGCGCTGCCCTTGACGATCGTGTCGTCGATGCTGACCTGCCCGTCGCCGACCATCGCGGTCCTGCCGTCGCGGCGAACAACAATGATTGTCGTGGATCGTATCATGGCAGCTCCTCGGGCCCGGGTTCATGGCGCGCCGTCCGGGTCGCTTCTTAGTGATCCTCCGCGTCTGCTCGCTCCGCCGCCTCGGCGAGGTTCTCCGGAGCGGCGTCGTCGGCCAACGGGTGGGCGGCGTGGTACGTGCGCTTCATGCGCTCGGTGGTCAGGTGAGTGTATATCCCGACCGTCCCGAGCGACTTGTGGCCCAGCAGCGCCTGGATTGAGCGCAGGTCGGCCCCTCCGTCGAGCAGATGGGTGGCGAATGTGTGACGGAGAGCGTGTGGCGTCACACGGCTGGAGGCGGCCGCCTCCAGGACGTGCTTGTGCACGCGCTGCTGCACGCCCCGGACGGAGATTCGGCCGCCGCTGCGGTTGAGAAACAGCGCCTGCTCGTCGGGCGACTGGGCGTCACGGAGCAGCTTCTCGCGGCCGTCGGCGATATAGCGTCGGACCGCCGCGATCGCGCGTTCGCCCATCAGCACAACGCGCTCGTGATTGCCCTTGCCGATCACGCGGATCTGCCGCTCGGCGAACTGGAGGTCTTCCACGTCCATCGCGACCAACTCGCTCACGCGCACCCCGGTCGCGTAGAGCAGCTCGAGGATCGCGCGGTCCCGCTGGCCCAGCGGTATGCTCTCATCGGGCGCCTGCAGCAGTTGCTCCATCTCGTCCGGGTAGAGGTACTCCGGCAGCTTCTCGTCGCGCTTTGGAGTCGGCGCGACGGCGGCCGGGTTGTGCGTCACTTCGTCCTCATTGAGCAGGTAGCGGAAGAACGAGCGCAACGCTGACAGCTTTCGGGTCATGCTCGAACGATCGTATCTCTGACGCGACAGATGCGCGAGGAAGCGGCGCACCATGCGGTAGTCCACCGCCGCCCAGTCATACGCGCGATCCTCACCCCACTCATCCGCAAGGAAGTCCGCGAACTGGATGACGTCCTTCGCGTACGCCTCGGCCGTGCTCGTGGAGAGCTGCCGCACGTCGGTGCAGTACCTCAGGAAACCGTCCAGCCATCCCGCGTGCATGCATCTGCTCCTGGTGTGATAGGTGTGCCGCCTCGTGGCGCGGCCCGATCGGGTCCGCCTGCCGCGCGCGCCCACCGGCGCCGCCGGCGCAAGACTCCCGGGCCGTCGCGGTCAGTCCGCCCCGGCGTAGCGCTCCGTCGCGTCCAGCGCGCGCTTCTCCTGCCGCTCGCGACGGCGGGCCTTGTCGAGACCCTGGTCCTGCCGATGCTCGGGAATCATCCCGAAGTTCGCGCGCAGCATCCGCCCGTCCGGATGCGGCTCCGTCTCAGCCACGGCCCAGCACAACGCTCCTGCCAGGCACTCGCGTGGAGGAGGCAGCGGCTCGGGGCCGCGCGCCATGCGGGCTGCCCCGATGCCCGCGACGGCGCCGGTCGCGATCGCCTCGGCGTAGCCGTAAACGCCGCTGAGCGTTCCCGCCACCAGCGCCCGGCCGGTGCGGCGCAGTTGGAGATTCGGCAGCGTGGCCTCCGGTCCTGCCAGCAGCGGGGTGCGGTGCACCAACCCGGGCCGCAGGATCTGCACGCCGGCCAGTGCATCGACCGCGCGTAGCGTGTCCAGTTGGCTCTCAGCCGTCAGTGCGGTCAGAAGACCCTCCACGTGGTACGCGCGCGGGTCGGCGTCATCGGGCGTCAGGCACAACGCCGGAGGGGCGACGTCCGTCTCCGGTCCGCGTGGTCCGCGCAGGAGTCTGCCCACCCCGACCTCCGGATCGGCGGCCATCCGCTCAGCCGTCCTGGATTCGTCGGCAAGGACCGCCTCGTGGCCGAAGTCCGGCGGCTCCCGGCGCTCGCCGGCCACAAGTGCTGCGGCAAACTGCTCGGCCTCCCGCTCCGTCAGCGGGACGAACAGCGCGGGCTCCGCACCGGGATAGGGCGGCTCCTGTCGGGCGTCAGAGCGATCGATCGACTCGGCGGCTATCAGCGGCGGCCTTCCGATGAACGCGAAGTGAAAGCCCGCCCCGCAGGCCGCGTGGATGGCCCTCGCGAGCGGCGACCAGGTGGCTGGCCCGCTCGCGATGACCACCGGGCCATCGGGGAGCGTCCGAGCCTGCTCGCGCACAAGGGTGATCCCCTCGGCCGCCTCGATCCGCTCCGCGATTGCGGCCGCAAATGCGGCCCGATCCACCGCCATCGTCTGCCCGGCGATGCGCGCTGCGTCTGCGCAGGCCGTCACCTCGGGACATATGACGCGTATCTCCGCCTTCAGCAGGCCGGTCGCGCGATCGGGGTCCTCCACTCCGAGGTCGGCCGTCCCGGTGAGTTCCCCGGGCAGGGCCGTCTGGTGCATCGCGGTCGTGCGTGCAGGACGCTGCTCGTAGAGCGTGACGCGAACTCCGCGGGCTTCAGCCGCGAGCGCTGCCGCGCAGCCGGCGAGTCCTCCGCCGATGACACTGATGTGATGTGCGGTCATGGTATCCCTTGCCGCGATCATGCTGCGATTGTCGGCTCATCCGCGGCGGCCCGGACTGCCTGGTGAGCGGCTGAGATTCACTGACGCTGTGCCGGGGCAGAGATGGTCAGCGCCCGGCCCGGCGCAGCGGCCGCAGCCGCCCGGCTACGGCGACCACGTCGGATATGCCCGGCTGTAGCGGTCGAGATCGATGGTCTCTGCGTCAATCGCCTCGATCTGTGGCGGCTGGGGCGGGGGGATCTGCTCCACCACGACATCCGCCTCCCACCACAGCAGGCCGGTGACCCAGAACGCGGCGGCCCACACGGTGGCGAGCGGAAGGGCCATCAGCAGAACCGTCCGCAGCCAGCCGCGCTCCGTCGCCTTTGGCTCCTCGAGTCTCAGGTCGTCCGCGCTCATACGCTATCCTCGCCGACGCAGGTGTGGCGGAAGCTCGTGTCGGCGCAGGTATTGAAGTACGCTGCGCATCCACGCAAGCTCACAGTCTACGTCGCACTCCTCAAGTATGTTGTGCTGCAGGCAGTATTCCCGGCAACTCTCCTGCCCGGCGCGCAGTTCGGTGTACTGCGGGCCGTCGTAGAGTTCCCTGAGGGCCTTCACTCGAAGCGCGAGCGTCGTCCCGCAGTCTTCGACGCAGTGCGTCATCAGCACCAGCCCCATCTCCGGACTGACGAAGCACGCCTGGTACCCCGTGACTTTCAGATCACGGTCAACGACCACATCCGCAAGGTCCGCCCACCGGTGTCCGCAGAGACTGCACTGCTTGAATACGCCTGTCCGTTCGGTCGTCTGAACCATCACGTGACTCAACCATCCGATCGAAGCGGCCTACCGCTTCCGGTGTTTCTTCATCCTGACTGTGCGGCATTTGGGGCATCTGAACTTGCGCTTATTATGGAAGATGCCTCTCTGCTCCTTCATGCTCACGCGGCACCTGGGGCACGTCACACAGGGTCCTCCTCGGGCCTCATGCACGACAGTAGACACACTCGATTGTACCGGCGTCTCCATGGAGTGTCAAGCGGGCGCAGTCGTGCCGAAGAGGTGCTCAGCGTAGCCCCGCGTCCGGAATGCCGCCGGTGTTGCCGAGGCGTTAAAAGGAGAGCGCCCGGCGTCTGCCGGGCGCGATCTTTGGGCTCAGGTGTGGTGCTCACCACATCGAAGTCGAGCTGTCGGACTGACCGGCCCTCGTGACGACCACGTTGGCGGCGCGGGGACCCTTTGCGTCCTGCTCGACATCGAACTCGACCTCAGCTCCCTCGGCGAGCGACTTGTAGCCCTCGCCCGCGATGGCAGAGTAGTGGACGAATACGTCCTCGCCGTCCTCCCGCTCAATGAACCCGAAGCCCTTTGCGTCATCGAACCACTTCACTGTCCCGGTCGCCATTACGTGTGCCCTCCCGGTCTGCTTTGTGCCCTGTTCTTGCGCTGGCACAAACTCTTACGGCGCTTCGAACAACGGCACAGCTCGGTAAAACTCATGAGGAGTATAGGCGATTGCCAAATGAAGTGCAAGAACTTTCAGTTCAGGCGGATCTGGTGACCTCCTCCATCGCCATCCGGGCGTAGCGGTCGAAGCGCTCGGGATGGTTGTTGCAGGTGTGGGTCGTCCGCATCACGATCTCCACCGCACAGCCGTGCTCTGAGGCGATGTTGAGGGTCTGCCTGATCTCGCTCTTCAGTGCGTTCTCATCGAAGTTCGGGGCGGCCAGCGGCGCCGGGTTGGGCTTCCACGAGAAGATCACGTCTCCGCCGAGTTGCTCAGCGCTGCGCCTCACGTCCGCCCACGGGCTGATGGAGACCCGCCGCAGTCGAGGGACGCGCGCGAGCAGCGATCCCAGCATCCTGTCCAGCGGCTCGCAGCAGCCGTAGCAGTTGAGGCCGAACCTATCGAGGATTGGGATCTGATAGGGGAGGACGAACTCGTCCTGCATCGCCGGGGAGACCGCCGACATCGGCTGCGCCTCGCAGAAGCCCCACATGTCGGCGGGGCGCACGTGGTCGTCGAAGTCATCTTGCGGCAGCTCATCGGTGTATCCGAAGCAGCCGGAGCCGACGTAGTCGTTGTCGTTGTTCAGCGAGAGCACGCCGAGGTTCTCGAGTTGCTGGACCCACGCCAGCCTCCCCTCCATCAGCCGGTGCATCCCCGCGTGCACAAGTTCGGGGTCGTCGCTCATGTCGAGGTAGGTCTGTTCAATGCCGCGAAGGTGGGTCCACTCATCGATCAGCCCCAACGACCACCACCAGAGCCCGTGCAGGTGCACGTCGAGGATGCCGTCAAATAGCTCCTCGTGCCACGCGAGCCGCCGCCGGCTCTCTTCGACGTCGTGGCTCGCCGTCGGCGTCTGGATCCGCTCGATGTCGCCCCGCGATCTGACAGGTGCATCCCACGCGTGTGCTCCGCGGTCCTCCTCGGTCTCGCGCATCACAGGGCCGATTCCCCATGCGGTTCGCGTCACCGCGAAGGGCACACGCCACTGCGCGTCCACCACCTGATCGTCCCCGAAGTGCTCGTGGGCGTAGATGCGCTTGCGAAGTGCCAGTTCGATCGCCCGGGCGTGGTCGGACCGGCAGGCCAGCAGGCGCTCGGGGATCAGCTCCGCCCACGCCCCGTCGGGTGAGACGAAGACCGGCGGGCGGATCGGCGTCAGCGCGTTCTGCGCGTACCAGATCGCCCGCCGCTCATCCTGGACGGGGTCGGCCGCGATCTCCGCGACGCGTCTGGCGAGCTCGCGCAGGACACGTCGTTCGGCGTGGGTGAGCTGCCGGGGCATCGGTTCTGACACCGTCCTTTCATGCGCAGGCGTTCGCCGTCGAGCGCCTGCGGCCCTCCCGCTCACAGCTTGATATGCTTCCAGTGCCCGCGCCTGAAGATCCACGCGACCATCAGTGACTGCAGCACCGTTCCCACCGCGAGCCCGATCCACGCGCCGAGGGGGCCGGCGTTGAGCGGGACCGTCAGCAGGTAGGCCAGTCCAGGGCCGAGCACGGCGGTGAAGATGAGCGTCGCATAGAGCGGCGAGAGGGTGTCGCCCGCGCCGCGGAGTGACCCCGAGCAGCCCATCGACAGCCCGGTGAACGGCAGTGACAGTGAGAGCACGATCAGTGATATGACGCCCCAGTGGATCGTGTCCGGGCTGTCGGTGAAGAACCTGATCAGCGGACCGGCGAGCAGGATCGAGCCCAGCGCCATCGCGGTCATCGTGGCGGATGAGATGCCGGTGATCGTCCAGCCGCTGCGCTCGGCGCGCTCGACGTCCTGCGCTCCCATGTTCTGACTGACGGCGGTCATCGCCGCGCTCATCAACGCCAGCCCGAACATGACCCCGAACATGCGGATCTGCACCGAGATCGTGTACCCCGCCACCGCCATCCGGCCCGCGTCGGTCTGATTGAGGATCCAGAAGAGCGCGAGGAAGCCCATGTTTCGGGCGAAGCTCTCGATGGACGAGGGTACGCCGATGTAGAACATCTTCCCCCACAGCGCGAGGTCGATCCGCCAGCGATCGATCAGCGGCACGTGCAGCGCGAAGCGGCCGCTCGCGACGATCCACAGCAGCACGAGGCCAGATATCGCGCGCGCGATCACCGTGCCCCACGCGGCGCCCACCACGCCCATCGCCGGGAAGGGCCCGACACCGAAGATCAGCATCCAGTTGAGCAGGATGTTGGAGCCGACAACGCCCACCAGCACGTAGAGCGGAGTGAGCGTGTCACCGGCGCCCTGCAAGGATGAGGTGAGCATAAAGCCCAGCAGCAGCGGGATTGTGCCGAGGAAGAAGGTCTGCATGTAGGCCGTGCCCTCGGCGAGTGTCTCGCCCCGAGCCCCCAGCGCGGAGAGCAGGCTGCCTGCGAAGAAGTAGCCCGCGGGCGCGATGACCACGCCGAAGATGACGCTGAGTATGATCGCCTGCCGACAGACGCAGGCGGCCCTGTCCGGGTCGTGCTGGCCCATGTAGCGCGCGGTCATTACCTGCGCGCCGGTCGCCACCGCGAAGACGAGAGTCAGGAACGTGAAGATGGCCTCGCGAGACGTCCCTACGGCAGCAATCGCCGCCGGGCCCAGCGTCCCGACCATCTTGATGTCCACCACGCCCATGAGCCACTGGAGAAACGATCCGGCGACGATCGGCCACGCGAGCAGGGAGATCTGCCGCAGAAGGTGTCCCTGCGTGAGATCCACCCGCCGCGTGATCGCCGGTGATGGCTCAGGCTCACCCTCCGCGGGGATGACGAGTTCCTCATCGGGAATGTCTTCGAGTTCATCCAACCCATCGCCCGGGGTCGGGTCCGGATCGTGCATCCATCTCACCTGGAACCGGCCGCGCAGGCCGGGGAATCGCCGAAGAAGAGCACTCTGGTCGGTCGCGAACGCGAGGCTTCAGCCACGGACCTCCGCTCACAGCTCGATCTGCTTCCACTTCCCGCGCCTGAAGATCGTCCCGACTGTCAGCGCCTGCATGATCCACGCGGTGCTCAGTCCTACCCACGCGCCGATCGGGCCGAAGCCGAGGACAACTGTAAGGATGTAGGCGAGGCCCGGGCCCACGATCGAGACGAAGATCAGGCTCACGTAGAGCGGTGAGAGCGTGTCTCCAGCCCCTCGCAGGGCGCCGGCGAAGCCCATCGAAGCGCCGGTGAAGGGCAGCGCGACCGAGAGCGTCACCAGCGCGATGATACCCCACTTGACCGCCTCCGGGTCATCGGTGAAGAAGCGGATCAGCCATGGCGAGAGGCTGATGAACACCAGCGCCATCAGGCCGGTGGCCGCCACCGAGATCCACGTCACCGCCCACCCGCTACGCTCGGCGCGCTTCGGGTCGTCCGCCCCCATGTTCTGACTTACCGCCGTCATCGCCGCGCTCATGAGGGCCAGCCCGAACATCACGCCGAACATGCGCATCTGCATCGAGACGGTGTATCCGGCCACGGCGAGTCGCCCCGCGTCGGTCTGGTTGAGGATCCAGAAGACCACCAGGAACGCCAGGTTGCGGGTGAAGCCCTCGATCGAGCTTGGCACGCCGATGTAGAACATCTTCCCCCACAGCGCGAGGTCTGCCCGCCACCTCGCGATCAGTGGCATCTGGATCGCGAATCTCCCGCTGCTGACGATCCACAGTTGGATGATCGCGCCGATGGTCCTCGACATGACGACCGCCCAGGCCGCGCCTTTGACACCCAGCTCGGGGAACGGACCGACTCCGAAGATCAGCAGCCAGTCGAAGAGGATGTTGCCCGAGTTGATGATCAGCAGCACCCACAGCGGCGTGAGCGTGTCACCCGCGCCCCGCAGCGCCGAGATGACCATGAAGTTCATCATCAGCGCGATGGCGCCCAGGAAGTAGACGCGCATGTAGTCTGTGGCGGCCTGGTGGACGACGCCCTCGGTGCCCATCATCGTGAGGACCGTGGGGGAGAAGACGTAGCCCAGCGGGATGATCGCCGCGCCGAAGAGCACCGACAGGATGATCGCCTGGCGTGCGACCTCCGATGCGCCCTCGTGGTTGCGCTCGCCCATGTAGCGCGCCGCGAGCACCTGGGTGCCGGTGGCGACCGCGAAGATGACGGTCATGAACGTGAAGATCGCGGAGCGCGACTGGCCCACGGCGGCAATCGCCTCGGGGCCAAGCTGCCCGACCATCTTGATGTCCACGACGCCCTCGATCCACTGCAGGAATGACGCGGTCACGATCGGCCACGCAAGCAGGACGATCTTGTGCAGCAGGTGGCCCTCAGTGAGATCCACGCGACGCTTCAGCGCCGCGGGCACCGGCGGCTCCTCGACCACGGCATCGGTTGGCGTCGCCGCGGGCACGTCGGCCGGCCCGTCGTCTTCGAGGATGTCGTCGGGCTCCGGGGGTCCCGGGCCGTCGCTCGTCATCAGGAACGCTCCAGACATCGCTTCGCGCGATGCAGTGGTTGATGGAATGTACTCAGACCGACAGGGAAAACGCCGCCGGAGCGTTCACCGGCGGCAGATCGCAGTCGCGATCAAGTATATCCCAGTAACGTTGCATATGCAACTGAACCCCTCGCCCCGACGGGCACTGCCGCCTTCGGCGGCTGTCGGCGCGCCCTCGTGTCACTCCGCCTGTCCGGCTGCCACGACCTCCTCGGGCGGCTCCCGCCAGCGACGGTGCATCCAGACCCACTGCTCGGGGTACCTGGCGATCTGCTCACCGAGGACTTCGTTGACCATCTCGGTTCCGCGACGGATGTCCGCTTCGCGGTCCCCGGTGTCGGGCAGGTCAAGGGGGGGGAGGAAATACACATCGAGTTGGTCGTCCTCAGTCCGGCGCGCGAACCCCGGAACGACCGTTGCGCCCGTGCGGTTCGCCAGCGTTGCGGGCCCGGTCGCGGTGCAGGCGAGCCTCCCCATGAACGGCAGCCAGATGCCGCCGCGGTTGGCGTGCTGGTCGGGGAGTATGCCGAGAACGTCACCCTCGCGGAGCACCCGCAGCATTTCGCGCACGCCTTCGCGCGGGAGCACGTGCTCGCCGGCCATCTCGCGTGATCGGTTGATGATGTTCGCGGTGCCGGGGTCGTTGGCGTCTCGGGCGATCACCGACAGGTCGTAGCCGAGCCGGGCGATGGTCGCCGCCAGAACCTCCCAGTTGCCGAAGTGCCCGGTGATGACGATGACTCCGTTCCCGGCCTCGGCGGCCTGACGCAGATGCTCCTCTCCCCGGACGGGGGCGAACCACCTGAGCTGCTCCTCCGACATCCACGGGACTTTGAGCAGCTCCAGCATCGTCTTCGCCATGCTGCGCACGGAGAAGTTGATGATGCGCAGGCGCTCGCGGTCGTCGTAGCGGTCGCCGAAGATGCGCTCGAGATTGCCCATCGCTATCTCGCGTCGCGGGCGGAGCAGGCGGAAGAGCACGGACCCGGCCGCATTCCCGATCGCCTGCAGCCAGCGCAGGGGCAGCAGCCGTGCGAGCAGGGCGAAGAACCCCGTCACCCAGCGGATGACGAGTTGCTCAGTCTTGCGCCTGAGCGGGCCTTTGTCGTGCAGCCTGCTCGATGCGTCCGACGAGCTCATTCCAGCTCTCCTCGCCCTTCATGATCGACAGATCCACCGATACCGCGGCCACCGGCGGGAGGCCCTCGGGGGCGGGTGGAAGCTTCACCGCATCCTTCTCCGTCACGACGATCGCGTCAACCTCAAGCCCCGCGATCGCTCCGCGCACCTGGTCCCAGTCCTCCCGGCGGTAGGCGTGATGGTCCGGGAAGAACTGCGTCCCGACCACCGCTGCGCCGAGGTCGAGCAGCAGGTCCTCGAACGACTCCGGGTTGCCGACCGCGCACATCGCCAGGACATTCATGCCGCGCAGGTCCTCCGGCGACCGGACCTCTTCCGGCGCGCCGAGCCGGTAGAAGCCGTCGGGCGCGTGCCGCGCGAGCATCACCGGTGCCGCGGGCGCATGTCGCGCGATGGCATCATGGATGCGCTCGATTCTGCCCGTCTCCGCGAGGTCTGCGTGCGTCACGAGCACGTGCGTGGCCCGGCGCAGATGATCGAGCGGCTCTCGCAGGTGCCCCGCGGGGAAGACCCTGGCCTCGCTGAGATCGAAGGTCGCATCGACCAGCACAAGGTCCACGACCCGCTCCATGCGGAAGTACTGAAAGCCGTCATCAAGCACCGCGACCTGCGCTCCGGCCTCCGCCAGCAGTTCAGTGACTCGCTCGCGACGCTTCCCGACCGCGATCGGCGCGCCGGGCGCGGTCGCCGCAAGCATCGCCGCCTCATCTCCCGCGGCCTCCTGCTCAACCAGCAGATCCGTGCCGTCTGAGACGAGCTGCCACGGGTGCTCGGCGTCGCGCTTGTGTCCGCGCAGGATGATCCCGGGACGCACACCGCGCGCAAGAAGGTCCCTGACGAGCCTCCGGGTGGTCGTTGTCTTCCCGGTGCCACCGAGCGTGATGTTGCCGACACTCACGACGGGCAGGGCGGGCTGCGTCCTGTCCCTGAGGCCGCGTTCGTAGACGGCAAGGTTCGCGCGCATCACCAGCGAGTAAGGTGCGCTGAGAGCCGCAAGCCCGGCTCGCGCGATCGCGGCCGCCGGCCCGCGCGTCTCGCCCGCCACCGTCTCCTGCCACCAGCGCTCCAGGGCTCACTCCTCCCGTTCGCGGTCGGGGTCGGTCGCGCTCCGCAGCTCCGGATGATGGGCCTCGAGCAACTCAATGACGTGGCCGGCATTGCGCTCGGAGGCGCCGGCGTACTTGTCGATCACCGCCGGTCCGCGCGCTGCGATCAGCGCAATGTCTCCCTCCGAGTCGAGCAGTCGGTCGGTCTCGGCCACCAGTTCATGAACGTTGGCGACCTCGATCCCGACCTCCTCGCGCAGGCAGATCGCGGCAATGTCGCGGAAGTTCTCCATGTGCGGTCCGAAGAGCGCGGGCCTGCCGAGAGCCACCGGCTGGAGGATATTGTGCCCGCCGCCCACCACGAGGCTGTTGCCCACGAACGAGACGGTGCTCACCGCGTAGACGCGGGCCAGCTCGCCGATCGTATCGAGGATCGCGACACAAACCTGCGGGCCGCGTTGGGGCGCCAGCGGGTCTGCACCGCCCGCCTCGATCGCGCGGCTCCGCCGGTACGCGGCGTAGCCGTGGCTCTTCACGAGCTCCTCGACGCGGCCCCCGCGTTCGGGGTGGCGAGGCGCGATGATAAGCTGAATGTTCGGGTGGGTGACGCGCAGGCGCGTAAACGCCACCAGCGCGATCTCCTCCTCACCCTCGTGCGTGCTGGCCGCAAGCATCACCGGGTCCTCCCGACCGAAGCCGAAGTCCTGGCGGTACTTGCTTACGTCGGCCTCGCGGACGCTGGGGAACTGCTCGTCGAACTTCGAGTTCCCGGTGACGATCACGCGCTCTGCGGGGGCGCCGAGTTCCCTGAAGCGTTCCGCGTCCTGCTCCGACTGCGCGCAGATCAGATCGACGGTCGAGAGCATCCACGCGAAGAGCGGCTTGAGCAGCCGCGCGCGGGCGAAAGAGCGGTCGGAGACGCGCCCGTTGACGATGATCACGCTCACGCCGCGGGCCGCCGCCGCGTGCAGCATGTTCGGCCAAAGCTCCGTCTCAACCAGCACGAGCACATCGGGCCTGACCGTGTCGAGAACGTGGTCCACCACGCCGGGCAGGTCGAAGGGGAAGTAGAAGAGAGCGTCCGGGTCGATGCCGCGGCTCTCCGCCATCTCGCGCCCGGTGGTCGTCACGGTCGAGAGCGCGATCTGCGCCATCGGCTCGGAGACGCGAATCTGCCGGATGACCGGCACGACCGCCGCGACCTCGCCCGCCGAGACCGCGTGAACCCAGACGATCGGGTCGTCGCTGCTGAGCCCCCCGAGCCGCTCGCCGATCGCGCCCATGCGCTCGCCGAAGTCCGCGAGGTGCTTGCCCCGCCCGAACATCCGCCACACCAGGTACAGCCCAACCAGCGGCAGGAACAATACGAGCAGCAGGTTGTACACCACCCACACCGCGGTTGAGGCGGCTGAGTGGCGCTTCGCGCCGTCAGTGCTATGCATGATCTAAGGCCGGGCCCTCCGAACTCGCCACCGTCTCCACGTCCGGCTCGACCGCCTGGTGTGCCCGGTAGAGTCTCGCGTAGAGACCGCCGCGCGACAGCAGTTCATCGTGCGAGCCGGTCTCCACGATCCGCCCCGACTCGAGTACGATGATCCTGTCCGCGTCGCGGATGGTGGAGAGACGGTGGGCGATGATGATGGCTGTGCGGCCCTCGAGGATGGTGTCGAGCGCCCTGTGAATCGCCGTCTCGCTCTCGTTGTCAAGCGAGGACGTCGCTTCGTCGAGGATCATAATCCGCGGGTTGCGCACCACCGCCCGGGCGATCGCCACACGCTGGCGCTGACCGCCCGAAAGCTGCGTGCCGCGCTCCCCGACCTGTGTGTCATAGCCCTCCGGCAGGCGCGCGATGAAGTCGTGCGCGTTCGCCGCCTTCGCGGCGGCGACGATCTCATCATCGCTCGCATTCGGGCGACCGTAGGCGATGTTGTCGCGCACCGTTCCGCCGAACAAAAGCGTCTCCTGCGGGACGATGCTCATGTGGCGCCGGAGCTGCTGCGGATCCATCTGCTGAAGATCCACCCCGTCGATCAGCACGCGCCCCTCAGTGGGGTCGTAGAGCCGCGGGATCAGATTCGCGATCGTTGTTTTGCCTGCGCCCGAGGGGCCGGCGAACGCCACGATCTCGCCGGGCTTGATCTCAAGCGTGATGTTGCGCAACGCCGGCGACCGGCCCAGATACGAGAATGAGACATTCTCGAAGACGATGCGCCCCTCAACCTGCTCAAGCTCGATCGGGTTATCCACCACCGGGAGCCTGTCATCCACCTCGAGCAATTCGCGGTGTCGCCCTGCGGCGGCCGCGGCCTGCTGGAGCGAGAGGTTCACCCGCGAGATGCGGTTCACCGAACTCGAGACCGCCTGCAGCAGCAGGATGAACGCCATGAGGTCTCCACCGGTCATCCGCCCCGCCTGAATCTCGTTGCCGCCGAGCATGAGGATCGCGATCAGTGCCAGCCCGATGGTCATACCCACGATCGGCGAGTTGATCGCCCGGGTGAATGCCGTGCGCATCTCAGTCCGCATCACCTCGCGGTTCTCATCCTCGAAGCGCTGGCCCATCTCCCGCTGGATGCCGAAGATCTTGACGACGCGGATCGCCGCCAGACCCTCGTGAAGTGCCGTCGTCATCTCCCCGAGCTTCTCCTGCATCTGTCGTGACAGTAGACGCACGCGGCGTCCGAGCACGACGGTGATGACGATCACGATCGGGACGATGATCGCGAGACTGATCGTCAGCGTCGAGGAGATGAGCCACATCCGATAGACGCCGTAGACGACCGCGACCGGCGCGCTCACCAGCCACGAGAGGCTCTTGCCCGAGTTGCGCTGCAGCACCATCGTGTCGTTGTTGACACGCGATATGAGTTCACCGAGGCGCCGCCGGTCGTAGAACGACATCGAGAGCCCCTGCAGGTGCTCGAAAAGGCTCTTGCGTAACTCGTAGAGCAGATGCTGACCGAGGTATTCAGCGAACCACACGGAGAGGCCGTCGAAGATCGCGGCCGCCATCAGGAACGCGAACAGGATCAGCGCCGCGTGGAGCAGCCGCGCCTGCATCTCGCTCTGCGCAAGGTCCTGCAGCGGCGTCGGCGGCTCCTCCGGAGCTTCGGCCCCGCCGATCGGGATCTCCGCCACCGACGGCGAATCCGGGAAGATCCCATCGAAGACGGCCTTCGTCCTCGACAGCGCCTCAGGAACAAGTGCCCCGGCCGCGGCCATCACGATGATGCCGATGATCAGGGCCGTCCTGTATGGGCGCAGGAATCGGCGTAGATACCAGAGATCGCTCATCCGACTACCTCACCATCTCCACGAAGAACATCGCCGCCAGCAGCCACGCCGAGATGATGTTGAGATGCTCGGCGTTCTCGATCACCCGACTCCAGCGGAACTCGCCCTCGCCCTGCCATGCGCGACGGCTCGGAAGCCACCGCGGGACCCCGCGGCAGTAATCCTCGAACTTGTCGCCGAACTTCTCCCGCAGGATCTCCTCCTCGCACGCCACAGTCGGGGCATGCGTGAGCAGCCAGAACATGAGCATGATCGGCAGTGCTATGAGCCTCCCGGACATCAGGGCGAACGCGATCACCACGAGGAAGTTGCCGACGTAGAGCGGATTGCGGCAGCAACTGAAGGGCCCCGCGGTGATGAGACGCGCGTCCTTGTCAAGGTAGCCCGAGCACACGAGTCGCAGCACGTGCGCGGCCGCCATGATCGCCGCGCCGGCATACAGCAGCATCGGTGTCGGCTCGGCAACCAGCACCAGCACGAACGCGGCGACCAGCGCGAGGAATGTTCGCCGCCGTACGAAGAACGCGCGCCACTGCGCCGCTGTGCGCTCGTGGCCGCTGGCGGCTTCGGCGGCCGCCAGTGACCGCCGCGCCACCGCGTTCATCTGGCCGTCGGTGTCGGCGTAATTCGTCATCGCTCTCTGCTTCGTCACGATGGTATCAGGTCCAGCGCCATCCCGGCCACACGTTCGGACACGCCCGGCGATCCGAGTTGCTCGCGCACCTCCAGCAGTCGCCCGCGCATCTCGCTCATCCTCGCCTCATCCCTCAGCAGCCCGAGTGCCGTGTCGGCAATCCTCGGAGCCACGCCGTTCTGATCGATAAGCTCCGGGACGATCTCCTCGTCCGCGATGATGTTCGGCATCCCGACGAAAGGCACCACGAACCTGCGGAGGCGCTTTTCAAGACTCATCAGCCACGTTCCACGGTACACAATCAACATCGGGCAGGCCGCCGCCGCGGTCTCAAGGGTCGCCGTCCCGGAGGTGACGATCGCGAGGTCCGCGGCCTGCACTATCTCCGCCACACCCGCGACCAGCCGCGTTCGGTCCGCCAGTCCGAACCCGGCCACCTGCCGCGCAAGCCGGTCCCTTGACACACCCGGTGCGACTGAGAGCAGCACCTGCACGTTCCCCAGTTCGCCTGCGACGGCCGCGGCCGCCCCGAGCATCTGCGGCCCGTTGCAGCGTATCTCCATCTCGCGACTTCCCGGCAGCAGGCCGAGCGCGATCTGCCCGTCCTCGATGCCCAGCTTCGCTCGCCGGTCGGCGCGATCCTCCGGGCTGAGCGGCCCGATCCTGTCTACCACCGGATGGCCGACCCAGACCGCCTCGATCCCCGCCTCGCGGAGCCTGCGTTCAGACCAGGGGAAGGGCGTGGCGACGCGGTCAACCAGTCCGGCCAGCCCCATGTAGTCCGCGTCGCGTGACCACGACCGCGGAGGGAAGTAGTAAAAGACCGGGCAGTCAACGGCTGCGCGGATACGGCGAGCGAGACGCACATTGAATGCTCCGAAGTCGATCAGGACCAGCAGATCCGGCGGTCGGGCGATCAGGTGCGAGCTCAACTGACGCATCCGCACCATGAGCCCCGGCACGCGCCTCAGCGAATCGATCACGCCGATGCCGCTCCAGCCTGTGCTGTCGAAGAGCAGCTCGAAGCCCGCGTCACGCATTCGGGACTGCCCCACGCCCGCAAGATGCACCTCACGCTGCGCCCGCAGAGCCTCGCCCAGCAGCGCTCCATGCTTGTCGGCGGAGGGCTCCCCCGCGACTACAAAGATTCGCGGCACCTTGCCCATCAGCCCCTCCGTCCGGTCTGCATCGTCCCGCGCCGCAGGGCGTCCCATCGCCGAAAGCCGCTCGCGCTGGCCGCCCGTCGCGGCGGTCTGCCTCAGCCCTGCTGGCGGCCTCTGCCGCCGGCGTTCGAGTGCTCGATGAACGCGATGAACTCCTCCACCAGCGAGCAGAGCGCCCCCTCACCGCGGAGTCGATCGATCGCATCGGAGGTGTTGACGTCTGAGCGGTAGATGGTCCTGAACGCCTCGCGCAGCGCCGACTGATCCTCGCGGCTGACCCCGTTGCGCTGCAGCCCGATTACGTTGATTCCGTGGATCTCGTTACCCTGGGCGGTGGTGAACGGCGGAATGTCGCGCGTCACCCGTGAGTGCCCGCCGATCATGCACATCCGACCGACGGTAACGTACTGGTGGAGTCCGGAGAGCCCGCCGATGATCGCGCGGTCCTGCACGACGCAGTGGCCGCTGAGGCCCGCGAAACTCGCCAGGCTGCAGTTGGAGCCGACGCGAACGTTGTGCCCGAGGTGCGCGTATGCCATCAGGAAGTTGTTGTCGCCGACGCTCGTCTCGGCGTCCTCGCCGGTCGCGCGGTGGATCGTTACATACTCGCGGATAAGATTGCCGTTGCCGATGCGGACGAAGCTGCGCTCGCCCCGGTACTTGGCGTCCTGCGGATCGGAGCCGAGAACGACCCCCACGTCGAGGGTGTTGTCGCCGCCCATCGTGACGTGACTTCTGATGACGCAGTGCGGGCCGATTCGACAGTTCGCGCCGATGGTCACGCCGCTCTCGATGATGCAGAACGGCCCGACCTCAACGCCCTCCCCAAGCTCCGCGCCGGGATCAACGATTGCTGTCTGATGGATCGTCATTTGCTCCTCCGGCCTGCGTGGTTCATTCGTCCGACTCGGCGTTGGGGGGCGCGGTCAGTGCGAACATAAGCTCGGCTTCGGCGGCAACCTGATCGTCAACGGTGGCAACGCCCTTGACTTTGCCGATCGTGGCCTTGCGGCGCAGCATCTCGATCTCAAAGCGAAGCTGGTCTCCGGGGACAACCTGCCTGCGGAAGCGCGCCTTGTCCACCCCGCCGAAGAGCGCAAGCATATCCTCGGACTCGATGCCCGTCAGCAGGAGCACCCCGCCGACCTGGGCCATGGCCTCGAGGATCAGCACACCGGGGAAGACGGGGTTGTCCGGCCAGTGGCCGGTGAACTGCGGCTCATTGGCGGTGACGTTCTTGATCCCTACCGCCCGCACCCCGGGCTCAAGCTCGACGATCCGATCGACGAGCAGGAACGGGTAGCGATGGGGGAGTATCTCCATGATCTCCCGGGTCTGAAGCATCGGCAGGCGCCTCCTGAATAATGCATCGACCGTCACAGGCTCCGCAGGCGGCATCCGCCAACACCGCGGTCCCGCGACGGCCGCTCAAGCTCATCCGCGAAAGCCGCGGCGATTATAACAGAGCCGTCGAAAGGGAGTCAAACCGCCGCGACCCCCTGCCGCGTCTGAACCTGGGGCTCGGAGGGCGGCCCGGCGAGCCCCTCCGAGCCTCGGCTGTCTACCGGCGGGACTCCGGGCCTGGCGCCCCCGGAGGACGGGTGATCCGGCCCTTCGCCGACGGCCTCCCCGCGCTGCCCGTCCGCGGCACCGGGCGGGTTGATATATATGCATCAGTGTGGTAAACTGCGCGCACAGCCCGATCACGGACCGAACCGCATGGTCGCGGAGGCTCTCGCAGCACACGGAGCCTCGGCGACTCTTTCACTACCCCACCTCGGCCCATGTGGCGAGAGGAAATCAGCGGATGGATTACAAGGACACACTGAATCTCCAGCGCACCCAGTTCCCGATGCGCGGGAACCTTCCCGAGCGCGAGCCGCAGATACTGACGATGTGGGAGGAACTGGATATCTACCGCCGCGTGCGGGAGCTGCGCGACGGAGCGCCCACCTACATCCTCCACGACGGACCTCCCTACGCAAACGGCGATATCCACCTCGGACAGGCGCTCAACAAGATCCTCAAAGATATCACCATCAAGTACAAGACAATGCGGGGCTATGACTGCCCCTACGTCCCCGGATGGGATACACAGGGCCTGCCCACCGAGCAGAGCGTGCAGAAGAACAGGGGCATCATGCGCCATGACGTCTCCGTGCTGGAGTGGCGCGAGTTGTGCCGCGACCTCGCGCTGGGCTACGTTGACACGCAGCGCGAGCAGTTCAAGCGCATCGGCGTCCGCGGCGACTGGGACAACCCCTACCTGACGCTGTCGCCGGAGTACCAGGCCAGGCAGATCGAGGCGTTCGGCAGGATCGCTCTCAACGATCTGGTCTATCGCGCCCTGCGCCCGGTCTACTGGTGCTACCACTGCGAGACCGCTCTGGCGGAGGACGAGATCGAGTACGAGACACGGACCTCCCCGGCCGTCTACGTGGCCTTCGAACTGACCGAAGCCTCCGAGCTGCCCATGGACAATCCGCCCGAGGGGCCGGTGAGCTTCCTTATCTGGACGACCACCCCGTGGACGATTCCGGGCAACACCGCCATCGCGCTTGCCGGAGACGCCGAGTACGTTCTCGTGGACACCGGCGAGCGTATGTTGATCCTCGCGCATGATCTGCTGGAGCGCTCGATGGCTGAGTGTCGCATCGGGAAGTACGAGGTGATCGCCCGCTTCGAGGGCGCCGAGCTTGAGGGTCTCGTGGCGAAGCATCCGATGTACGACCGGCAGTCGCCGATCGTGCTGGCCGACTACGTGACCGTCGAGGACGGGACGGGCGCGGTGCACACCGCCCCCGGCCACGGTCTGGAGGACTACGAGACCGCGCTGAAGTACGATCTTCAGGTCATCAGCCCGCTCGACGACCTTGGCCGCTACACGGCGGAGGCGGGTGAGGCCCTTGAGGGCCTCGTCGCCGACCGGTCCAACGATGAGGTCAAGGATGTCCTGCGCGAGCTGGGGGCGCTCGTGGGCGAGGCGCAGATCGAGCACGAGTACCCGCACTGCTGGCGGTGCCATCGCCCCGTGATCTACCGCGCCACCAGGCAGTGGTTCATGGACATCGAGAAAATCCGCGACCGGGCGCTTGAGGAGATCAGGAACGTTCACTGGAACCCGTCGTGGGGAGAGAGCCGCATCGGCGGGATGATCGAGTCGCGGCCGGACTGGTGCATCTCGCGCCAGCGCGTCTGGGGAGTGCCGATCCCGGTCTTCTACTGTGAGAAATGCGGCGAGCGGCTCATCACCGAGGAGACGATCAGTCACCTCAGCGAACTGGTGGCGGAGCACGGCGCGGACGTGTGGTGGGAGCGGGAGGCGGCCGACCTTCTGCCTGAAGGCGCGACCTGCGCCGCCGAGGGCTGCGAGGGGAGCACGTTCACCAAGGAGCCCGACATCATGTCGGTCTGGGTGGACTCGGGCTGCTCGCACTACTGCGTGCTGCGCCAGCACCCGGAGCTTACATTCCCCGCCGACCTCTATCTTGAGGGCGACGATCAGTATCAGTGCTGGTTCCAGACATCGCTGTGGGTCGCGGTCGCGCTCGGCGACCCGGCGCCCTACCGGACGGTCGTCGGCCACGGCTTCTTCGTGGACGAGACCGGCTCGAAGCTCTCGAAGAGCAAGGGGAACATCATCAGCCCCGCGGAGATCTACGAGGAATACGGGGCCGATGTGCTGCGGCTGTGGTTCACCTACGCGGACTTCCGGCAGAAGATGGCGCTCTCGGAGGACATCTTCGGGCAGGTCGCCGACGCATACCGTCGCGTGCGAAACACCGCGCGCTTCCTGCTGCAGAACCTTCAGGACTTCGACCCCGCGACCGACACGGTGGCGCACTCCGAGCTTCGAGAGATCGATCGCTGGGTGCTCGACCGGCTGCAGCGGCGGGTTCAGTCGGTCACCGATGCGTACGACCGGTGGGACCTGCACATCGTCTATCGCGAGATCCACGCGCTCTGCGATCAGGACCTCAGCGCGTTCTACCTGAACGTACTGAAGGATCGCCTTTACACCGACGTGCCGGAATCTCCCGAGCGGCGCTCCGCTCAGACGGCGCTGTGGCGGGTTCTGCGGGCGCTGGCGACAATGATGGCGCCGGTGCTGACCTTTACGTCGGAGGAACTCTGGCAGCACATGCGCGAGGAGATTGACGGGAGCCTCCCCGAGAGCGTGCAGCTCGCGGACTGGCCGGAGGTTGACGAGGAGCTGATGGACGAGGGCCTCGCGACCAGGTGGCGCTCGGTGCTGGACCTGCGACGGGTTGCGATGGCGGCCCTGGAGGCGGCCAAGGATGCGGGTGAGGTCAATAACCCGCTGGAGGCGCGCCTTGACCTGCATCTCACCGACGCGGCGCGGGCGACCCTCGAGGGAGTGGAGGAGAACCTCGCGACTCTCTTCATCGTCTCCGAGGTCCATCTGCATCACATCGAGGACAGCGATGATGGCATCGCCGCCCCATCCGGCATCCGGGCGGAGGCGAGGCTGGCGGGCGGCGACAAGTGCACGCGTTGCTGGATGCGCGCGGAGAGCACGGGCATGAACGAGGAGCATCCTGAATTGTGTGGCCGGTGCGCCGAGAGGGTAAACCGCATACTATCAGGATAGCCGCCGGGATCGGCCAGCTCGATACCGGCGTGGTTAGACGCGCGGACAGTGGCTTTCGGATATTCTCGGGCTTCATGAAGGTGGCCCGCTCAATCCGGGGAATTGGCGCCCGGTCTGACTATGCGCATCGGAGGTCACGCACGGTGGCGCGAAAACGAACGCTGGATGTTGAGAAGTACGAGAAGATACTGATTGAGGAGCGGGATCGTCTGACGACCGAGTTGAAGCGGATCGAGGACAGGGCCGCTGGCCGCGACCGCCTGCACTCGGACCAGGCCGGTCAGGACTTCGATGAGCCCGGGGGCGACGCCGCAACCGAGACGGTCGAGCGTGCGCAGTCGATGGCCGTCGGCGCGTCGCTCCGCGAGCAGCTCGATGAGGTCCTCGCCGCCCTCGAGAAAGTCGAGGAAGGCACCTACGGGATCTGCGACAGTTGCGGCAAGCCGATCACGAAGAAGCGCCTCAGTGTGCTCCCGTGGGCGACCATGTGCAAGGAATGCCGGTCGGGCCTTTCGGGAATGTGAGCGTCCCCGCGTCAGGCGTACCATCTGACGGCGAGTCGCCGGGCAGGTCGCCCGCGATTGCGGTCTACCTGATGGCGGCGGCGATCGTGGCCGCCGATCAGGCGGCGAAGCTGGCCGCCGTACAGTGGTTGCGCGGCGCAGAGTCGATCCCGCTGACGTCGTGGTTGAGCCTCACCTGGGCCACGAACACCGGGGGAGCGTTTGGGATCCTCGATTCGAGCACCGGCCTGCTCGTGGCGGTGGCGGCCCTCGTGGTGTTAGCGCTCATCGTCATCGCGCCGCGGCTTGGGGGGAGCCGGCTGCTCGCATCGGCCGTGGCGACCGTACTGGGCGGCGCGCTGGGAAATCTCATCGACCGCGTCCGGGTCGGCTACGTCATCGACTATATCGACCTGCATTTCTGGCCGGTCTTTAACGTCGCCGACATCGCGATCACCGTCGGCGCGGGGCTGCTGATCATCGCCACCATCCTGGGCCACCCCCACCCCACCTGTAGCGGAGAGGACAGCGACTGACCACATGTGCCCCGTGCTTGCCCTGATACCAGGCCCACCCCTGTGGGCTGCAATGCTGCTGTGCGCGATCCTCGGTGGTGGGGCGCTGCTGCTGGAGATTCTCGAGCAGCGCCGGCTCGGCAACTATCCCCGCGTCGCGCGCCTGATCGTGATGCCGCTGATCGGCATCGCCATCGGCGCGGGAGTCTCGCTGGGACTGCACCGCTGGGGGCCGGTGGCGATCCGCTCATGGGGCACGATGCTCATGATCGGCTTCATCGGCGGCATGCTGTGGGCGATGTGGGACAGCCGCAACGATGACGAGGTCGACCCTGACCTGCTCATCGACGTCACACTGGCGATCCTCGTCGGCGCGGTGATCGGCTCCCGACTGCTGGCGGTGGCCCTCAACTGGGGTGACTTTGCGGGGCAGCCCATCGAGGTGCTCAAGGTCTGGGAGGGGGGCCTGAGCTTCCACGGAGGGCTGATCGGCGGAATCGTGGGCGCATGGCTCTACATCGCGCGCCGTGAGGTAAGCTTCCTGCGGATCGCCGATCTGCTTGCGCCGTCGATCGCGATCGGCTATGCGGTCACGCGGGTGGGCTGCTTTCTCAACGGCTGCTGCCACGGCGCGCCAAGCGACCTCCCGTGGGCGATCGCCCTGCCGCACATCGCAGGCTCGGGCGACCCTCTTGTCCCGCGGCATCCCGCACAGCTCTACGCCGCGCTCGCCAGCCTCGCTGTCTTCGGGCTGCTGCTGCTGGTGCGAGGCCATCTGCGCCGCAAGGGGCATCTCTTCCTCGCCTACCTGATCTTCTACTCCGCGGGCCGCTTCGTCGTGGAGTTCTTCCGCCGGGGCGCATCCGCTGAGCCCTTTGGGCCGATCCCCGCGCTGACCGTCGCGCAGTTCGCGAGTATCTGCATCGCGGTCGCCGCCGGGGCCGTCATGCTTGCCACGCGCAGACCTCCGAAGAAGCGGAGGCACTGAAACTTCCAACGCCGCAGGAGCGTCAACGGAGTCCCCATGACTGAAGAGAAGACCGAGCACAGGGTGACATACGACTCGATCAGGACCGATCCGGAGGTCCGCGAGATGATCGCGGCGGCCGATCAGCAGATGAAGGCGATCGGCTATACCGAGCACGGGATGCGGCACGCGACCATCATCGCTGAGAACGCGGGCCTGATCCTGAGGGAACTTGACTACGATGAGCGCCAGGTGGAGCTGGCGAAGATCGGGGGGCTGCTCCATGACATCGGCAACCTCGTCTCCCGCAGGGACCATGCGACGACAAGCGCTCTGCTCGCCTACGACCTGTTGCGCAAGCGTGGGATGCCGATCCGCGAGGTGACGCAGGTCGTCGCGGCGGTCGGCACCCACGATGAGGATACCAGCTATGAGCCAACCTCCGAATTCGGCGCGGCGGTTGTGATCGGCGACAAGGCCGACGTGGCGCGCGAACGTGTGCGCAATCCGCACATGGCGGCCTTCGACATCCACGACCGCATCAACTACGCCGTACGGGATACCCGGCTGGAGGTCTCGGCCGAGACGAAGACGATCAGCCTCGACCTGACGATCGACACCGAGATCGGCTCGGTGATGGAGTATTTTGAGATCTTCCTGTCGCGGATGGTCATCAGCCGGCGAGCCGCGCGGATGCTTGGCTGTGACTTCCGGCTGATCATCAACGGCGTTCCGCTCCTGTAGCGGGGCCACGCGGTCCTTCGGTCCCCGGCTGGCCCTCCCCGCGCGTTGAGGCGCGGGGATCTGTTGAGGCTGGTTCGCGGCCCCCGACTCTCCGCCGGGCCCTCCCCCCAGGGGCGTTTCGGCGACTGACCACGACCTGCCTCCACGACAACAATCGCCGCCGCCGCACGCAGGATTTCCGGTGGCGTCAAAGAAACAACGTCCTGCAGCGCACTCAGCGGGAACACAGGAGGGCGTCCGATGTCTGGCTTCAACTTCAAGGTGGGCGGTGTCAATGTGGGCGGCGGCGGGGCGGGCGCGCGGGGCGCCAGCAAGGGCTGCGGCGGCGGTTGCGGCGCGGTCTTCGGCGTCCTCATAGGGATCGTGCTGATCCCCCTCGGGTTCTACCTGGCCTACCACGCTGAGGCAAAGCTGGTTAACCACGGGAAGGTCTTTGAGGCCCTCGAGATGGTCCAGCCCGAGGCCACGAGGGGGATGGAGGGCGAGTTGGTCAAGACGCAGGGCCAGCCGCAGGGCGACTTCCTGAGGATCGACGAGTGGGACGGTCAGGCCCTCTACTACTACAAGCGCATCGAGGAATACGAGCGCGAGGAGGACTCAGACGGCGACGTCAGCTACAGTTGGAACACCGCCTCCACCGACAGGGGCTGGGTCAGTTCCTTCCGTATCGACGGGATTGAGATACGCCCCGAGGGTGCCAACCCGGTCGGCGAGAAGGAGGTCTACAAGGCCTACCGCAAGCGCTTTGAGACCGACTTCCACGTCGGGACCGAGCCCGGCAGCGCCGAGGTCGGCGACATGCGCAAGAGCGTGGAGGTACTTGATGCGACCAGTCCTGTGATCGTTGTCGGCGAGATCTCCGGCGGCTCCATCCAGGGCGGCTACAGCTTCGTCGTCAGCACGCAGAACGAGCAGCAGACCCTCGAGACGCTCAAGCGGGAGTACAAGATGGCGAAATGGGGGATGAGGGCCGGGGCGGTGTTCGCCATCTTCATGGGGATCATGCTGATCTTCGGCCCGCTCACCACCCTGGTGGGGTATATCCCACTGGTCGGCGACCATCTCTCCTGCGCGTTCGCGGGGATCGCCTTCGTGTTCGCGCTTGTGTCCGTCACCATCGTCACGCTGTTCATCAAGGCCTTCTGGTTCCTCGTCGCCATCGTGGTGATTGGCGTCGCCGTCCTCGCCTTCCGCGGCATCACCACGCCGCGCGAGCGGCCGGGCAGCGGCGGCGCGGACGATCTGCCTCCGCCGGTCGGTCCGACGCCTTCGGGCGCCTCCGAACCTCCCGCGGACGTTAGCCCGGCGCGTCCGTCCGAGGCGGGGCCTGCCGTGCCGCGCCCGACCGAAGCTCCGACGCCCGCGCCGCCTGCTCAGGACGCTCCGCCGCAGGGTGAGGCTCCCGACGAGCCTCCTCCCGCCAGCGCCTTCCTGCGCCCGGCCGAGCCTTCGGAGGAGCCGAAGGCAGAGGGCAGCTCTGCATCGGACTTTCTCCGTCCGGCCGAACCCGCCGAGCGGGCAGAGGAATCCTCGACGCCGAAGTTCTGCGCGAACTGCGGCTCCGGACTCGACCCGGCCAGCAAGTTCTGCCGGGAGTGCGGCCACAGGATCGAGTGATCTCCGACCATCCGAATCGACTGCCGGGACACGGGAGGACGCGCCATGGAGTACCAGATCCGCGGAACTGTCATGCAGAGCGTTGAGATCTCGCTGCAGCAGGGCGAGTCGGTGTACACAGAGGCTGGCGGCATGGCCTGGATGACCGCCAACATCGGTATGGACGCCAACATGAGGGGCGGCCTGATGAGCGCGCTGAAGCGGAAGGCCGCCGGTGAGTCGCTGTTCATGACCACCTACACCTGCGAGTCGGGCTCGGGCTTCGTTACCTTCACACTCGAGACCCCCGGCACGATCATCCCGATCGAACTTGCCCCGGGTCAATCGATGATCTGCCAGCGCGATGCGTTCATGTGCGCCGAGCAGAGTGTGGAACTCGACATGCATGTCACCCGCCGACTCGGCGCGGGTCTTTTCGGTGGCGAGGGCCTGATCCTGCAGAAAGTCACGGGCCCGGGGCTCGCATTCTTCGAGATCGCCGGTGAGACGGTGCAGTACGACCTTCAGGCCGGCCAGTCACTGAGGGTTGATCCGGGACACATCGCCTTGATGGACCCCACCGTGGACTTCGACATAACGAGGATCAAGGGTGTCACCAACGTGCTCTTCAGCGGGGAGGGCCTTTTCCTCGCCAATGTCACCGGACCGGGCAGGGTGTGGCTGCAGACCATGCCGCTGCCGAACCTTGCGGCGAAGCTCTCACGCTACATCGCGACGTCGTCATAGCGGCGGCGTCTCCGTCCGCCGTGACGGCAGCTCATGACCGGTTGATCGTTCGGCCACCTCAATCCGCACTCTCAGGAGGGCGCAGGCGATGGAGTACTCGATCCGCGGGACGGTCATGCAGAGTGTCGAGATCACGCTGCAGCAGGGGGAGTCGGTATATACTGAGGCGGGCGGGATGGCGTGGATGACCGCCAACATCGAGATGGACACGAACATGAAGGGCGGCCTGATGGGCGCGCTCAAGCGCAAAGTCTCCGGCGAATCGCTCTTTATGACCGACTACACATGCACCTCGGGCACGGGTTTCGTGACCTTCACGCCCGAGCTGCCCGGCAAGGTGCTCGTGGAGGACCTTGCCGCCGGTCAGAGCCTGATCTGCCAGCGGGATGCCTTCATGGTTGCGGCGGCGAGCGTTGAGCTTGACATGCACATGCACAAGCGTCTGGGCGCCGCGTTCTTCGGCGGCGAGGGGCTCTTCATGCAGAAGGTGAGCGGGCCGGGGCTGGCGTTCTTCGAGATCGACGGTGAGGTCGTGGAGTACAACCTCCAGGCCGGGCAGGGGCTGAAGGTCGATCCGGGGCATATCGCGATGATGGATCCGACCGTCAACTTCGACATCGAGCGGGTCGCGGGTGTAAGGAACATCTTCCTCAGCGGCGAGGGCCTTTTCCTCGCGACCGTCACCGGTCCGGGCCGGGTGTGGCTGCAGACGATGCCGGTGCCGAGCCTCGCGATGCGCCTGATCCCGTATCTGCCGAAGTCCAGCGACTGACACGCCCGCGTGAGGGAGGGCGAACGCGACGCCCGGGGCGAAATGCCCCGGGCGTCGTCACGTCCGGCCGACGTGCCAGGGCAACTCACTCTGCGCCCCAACTCACCGCCGGGCTTCCGCTTATGACCCCGGCGGGTGTCCGGAGGCCTGTCTGTACGTCGCCCATCTCCTCTGCTCCCGGCACCAGAATCGCCTCAGGTACGCCGCCCACGAGACGCGCGAGCCACAGGTCGGCGTTCGTGCTGAAACCCTGGGCGATGTCGCCCTCCCGCAGGCCGAGCACGAACTCCCGGTCGCCGTGCGCGATGTGCAGGACGCCCTCGGCGGCCGTCACCGACGGCGCGGGCGGATCGGGCGCGGGGGAGATCAGCAGCAGCGTGACGGCTCGCAGATCGCCCCGCCCGGTGTACGATGCCCACGCGTCGTGCGTCGCCCTGCCCTGCTGCTCCCGCGCCCCGGCGGCCATCGGCAGCGCGCTCCCGTCCGGCAGCACCGTCATCGCCTGGAGCGCCACCTCCCCCGAGCGCACCGTCAGCAGCGCGCCCTCCGCCACGGTCTCACCGCTCGGGTGCAGCATAAAGCGCACATCGCGGTCATCGCGGTCGCCCAGCGGGACGTCGTCGATGAGCACCACGAGATCGGGCCGCAGGAAGAGCACGTGCCGCCGCCAACCGAAGTAGGCGCTCTGCGCGTCGCCGAGGGAGTAGCCGGAGCGCTCGTCACAGTGATACGCCACGGTCGCACCCGGCATCCACTTGTTCTGAATGCGGTCATCGACCATCACCACGTTGTGATCGGCCGTGCCGCCGCCGAGCCCGTCCGGGAGGATGCGCCGGCCCAGCGCGTAGAGTGTCACGTGGTTCATGTTCTCCTCTTTGTGCTGGCCCTTCATCCCGCAGTGGTGCAGCAGGATGGTCGCATCATCCTCCCAGCCGCTGCGCCAGACGTTCACGCCGATGTCCGCGAAATGCCGACCGGTGGCTGCCTCCGCCGGGCGCTGGGCGGCGAGGTCTGGATCGATCCACCAGAGCGTGTCGCCGTAACCGGCGCCCGACAGCGCCTCGCCGGTCGGGCGCGCGAGCCACTGAAAGCGCGGGTCCTGCCACTGCCGCGCGATGGCGTGGAACACCCACTGGTTCCAGTACTGCCCCGCGCCCCCGCCGTTGTAGCCGAGATCGCGGCCCTCCCAGTCGGCGATGTGAAGCTGGTACTCCGCGAAGCGCCGCAGGAACGGGTGGCCGAAGTGGTTCCTGCCGGTGACATTACGCACCACCTCCGCGAGTCTCAGCCACTCATTGACGCCGTAGGCTCCGTAGCTGGGCGACTCGACCCACGCCCCGGAGGTATGCTCTTCGAATGCGTCGAGCATGAAGCGCTCGGCAAGCGCGATCCACAGCGGCGCGCGCTCGTCCTCGCCGAGCAGGACACAGCCTGCCATCCCGAGCCCGCACATCGTCACCGCGGTGTGGTTCCCGCGCAGGTCGTTGTAGATCGAGCCGTGGCCGGAGATAGTGTTGAGGTAGAGGCCATCGGCGAGCGTCGCTATCGCCTCGCGCACTTCGGCCAGTTCATCGCCGATCATCCGGCCTGAGGCGATGTCGTACGCCGAAGCGAGGCACTGCAGCGGGTAGGCGGTGCCGAAGTCGAAGTAGATGTAGTCGGGCTCCAGCCAGAAGCGCCATCGAGTCAGCTCAAGGGCCCAGCGCTTCGCCTGCTCGGCGAAGTCGGGCTCATCCGACAGCGCGGCGCCGATCAGCCAGTGGGAGAAGCTGTGCCAGTAGAGCGTCCTCCATGCGCCCTCGGTGGCCATCCCGGCGAACGGATCGCGGCCCTCACCGGGCTCCAGGTCGGGTGCGACGGGGGGGCGGACCGACAGAAGGTTCTCGCCCCACGCGGGCCGCCTGGTCTGTGTCGAGACCGCGTCGAAGACGTAGGGCTCCTCCGCCCGGTGGGCGTCGAGGTTCGCGATGATACCCACCAGCGGCTGCCCGTACTGCGGGTGCGCGGCGGCCAGCTCTCTCCAACGATCGCGGCCTTCGTCGCTGAAACGCAGCCTCGGATGGCCCTCCACCGCCGGCCGGATGTCACGCGCGGCCGACCGGCAGCTCGCGTCGATGCGCTCCATCCCGTCGAGCAGTTCGGCCGCGTCCGACCGGTCTGCGTCCGCGCTGAGAGAGGGCGTGAAGCGCACGTAGTGGCCGGCTCCGCTGCCCCAGCCCCAGATATGCATGTGCAGGCGCAGTTCGCCGGCACCCTGCGCGCCGAACAGCTCCGCGAGATTTCGGGTGCAGCGGCCCACCGTCTGGCGATCCGCGATGACGATCTCCGGGCCGCCCGCGAAGCTGCCGGTGAGCTTCCACTGAGCGTTGGAGGCGTGAGCGCGCAGGTCGAGCCACGGCGCTCCTGTGAGGTCGGCGACGATGATTGTGGTGAGGCGACTGTGGTGTGGGGCGCCTCGGGTGACTGTGACGACGCCATCGGCGTCCGGGGCGAAACTCGCGTCATCGGAGACCCACGAGCCCTGCGCGAGCTTTTCGCGCTCCCACGCGGCATCGAGTGGAGCGGCATCGAGCAGCGGGGCGGCGAATGACGCGATGATGATGAGGCCGACGACGTGCTTGAGGCCATTGCGGTACATGCGAACACCTCCGCGAGCGGGATAGGTGCCCATTGACCTCGCGGAGGTGTTATCCCTTCTTCTGCGCGTCGGCTCAGTCCATGTCGTGCTGCACGGCCATCCGGCGCTGCTGCTCCTTGTAGATGTGCGTCGGATGCTCGGGCGCGGGCAGACCGAGTTGCTCACTCAGGACCGCGACCTTATAGCGCGCGTGATGGTTCAGCGCCATGGTCTCGGCGGCGAGCTGCCACTGCTCGCGGGCCCGGTAGAGATCGCCGGCCTGCTCGAAGATATGCCCCTTCATGTGCAGCGCGAGCGTGCTCTGCGGGTTGATGGTGAGGTAGCCGTCGATCGCGGCAATCGCCTCATCATACCTGCCCTCCTCCATCAGCCGCCACGCCGGGAGATAGCGCTCGCGGATCGTGATGGTGGCGCCCTTGGCCGTCTCGTCCGACGGTCGTCGCTTGAGGCAGTAGTCGTACCACTTCAGCGCCTCGGGCATGTTCGGCAGGCGCTCATATCCGTGGGCGATGAGCCGCTCGATGTACTCAGGGTGCTCGAACTGCGTGGCGGCCCCGAGCCATCTGGCGGCCTCGTCGTAGTCGCGGATCTTGTCGAAGTAGGTCCATCCCAGCTCGAAATAGAGATCGTAGCGATCCGGGTTCCAGGAGATGCCCTCCTTGAGGACATCCACACCCAGTTGCAGCATCCTTGCCTGCTCCACGGGATCATCCGTCTCCACGTAGAGGTTGTAGGCACAATGCCATGCGGTGATCCGCCACGGCTCGAGCCAGTGCGGGTCGAGCAGGGTGGTCATGCGCATCAGGTACAGTGAGTCCCAGTATGTGCCCCTGCCCGAATGCCACATCGTGTGGGTCTTCATCCACAGCATCGATGCGGCGACCTCACGAAAGCCGCCCAGCATCGCTCCGACGATCACACCGGTCATGGCCGGTGCGTCGTACTGGAGGATCTTGGTGACCTGCGTGGGTCGGGCGTAGCCGCGCACCAGCCGCTCGGTGGCGACGTTCTCGTAGAGCGGCTGCAGACCCAGCAGCAGGGCCACCATCAGGACTGCGGCGATTATCCTCTTCCCTGGTCTAGTCATCATATCACTCTATATGACGAAACTGGGCGCGCCCATGGTGCGGGGCGGCCGAAGCTCTGTGTTACACCTCACGCTGGCTGAAGAACAGATAGCCCAGCGCGAGCACGATGCCGACGTAGACGATGGCGGTCCCCATCGTCATCGTCATATACGGGTGCCAGACTACGGGCACGTCGGTGAGGATCGCCTCACGGACATCAAAGATCTCGAAGTGCGGCAGGATCCGGTAGATCGTGCCCAGCAGTATGCGGGCGATCGGCGATGCGCCCGCCTCGGGGTCGGCGAGGCTGCCGAAGAACTCGCTCATCTGGCCCACGAAGTACACGAAGAACGTGAAGATCGCCGCGAGGATCCAGGAGAAGATGACCGACGCGACGACGGCGATGCCCATCACGATGGCCAGCTCGAAGAAGCTCAGAAGGATGGCCTTCGCGATGTTCGCGTACATAAACTCCATCGAGTACTGCGAGCCGGTCTCTTCGGTCATGGTGGCGAACTGCGGGGCCTTGATGGCGAAGACGAGATAGAACGTCGCGCCCATCAGGGCCACGTTGCTGATGACGGTGCCGAGGCCGCCGAGGAATTTGCCCAGCAGGAACTGCGTCCGGGTGACGGGCTTGGACAGCAGCGTGTAGATCGTGCGCTTCTCGATCTCGTCGGGGATCAGCCGCACGCCCAGGAAGACGGCGATGAGCATGCCGAAGAAGCGGATCGAGCCCAGCCCGACGTCGGTGAGCATCTTCAACTCCGCCCCCGGCTGCAGGTAGGTGAAGACCCAGGACGAGCCGATGATCAGGATGGCGAAGACGAGGATTCCGTTGAGGAATCGTTTGCGCCAGCCTTCATGAAAGGTGGCCTTAGCCACTCGAAAGATCGGTCGCATCGACGGGCTCCTCTCCAACGGTTTCGATGAACACTTCCTCGAGGGTGCGGCGGTCGGGGCCGACTGTGAGCAGGTGTGCGCCCGCGTCTTCAAGCATCCTGGCGGCGTCGAAGGCGTTCTCGCGTTCATCGAAGAGCGCGCGGCAGGTCTCGTCGAGCCACATGATCTTCTGCGCGCGCTGCTCGAGGTCCGCGAGCGTCTCCTTAGAGAGGTCGCGCACTTCGACGCGGTAATGAGCATCCTCGCTGTGGAGCAGCTCCTCGACCGAGCCCTCGGTCATGAGCCTCGCGGCGGCGAGGATCGCGATGTTGTCACAGATCGGCTCCATCTCCTTGAGCAGGTGCGAGCAGAGGAAGACGGTCTTGCCCCGACTGCGCAGTTCAAGGATAACCTCGCGAATGTCTTTGGCGCCGATCGGGTCGAGGCCGGAGGTTGGCTCGTCGAAGAACAGCAGGTCAGGGTCGTTGATGAGCGCCTGCGCGACCCCGACGCGCTGGCGCATCCCGCGCGAATAGTTGGCCACGCGGTATTCGCGTCGGTCCCACATGTCCACGAGCTCCAGCAGCTCCTGGATGCGCTTGTCCAGCGATGGGCCGCCGAGGCCGAAGAGGCTGCCGTACATCTTGAGCAGCTCCGGGGCGTTGAGGTGCTCGTAGAAGTACGGACCCTCGGGAAGATAACCGATACGCGCTTTGTAGTGCGGGCTGCCGAGGGGCTCACCCAGCACCTCCGCGGTACCGGAGGTGGGGAAGATTAGACCCAGCAGCAGCTTCAGGGTGGTCGTCTTCCCTGATCCGTTCGGTCCCACGAGGCCGAAGATCTGTCCCTCTTCGACCTCGAGCGTGAGGTCCTGGATGCCGATGTTCTGGCGGCCCCAGCCCACGTTGTAGACCTTGGTCAGGTTCTCAGTGCGAATGGCAAGAGCTATGTCTGCCACCTCCCAGGGCGCGCGAGGTGCGCGCCGTGGCTCAACGTCCGCGGACTGCGATGCCCGCAGGCGATTGCATCGTCACTTCACCGAATACAACGTCTGGGGGCGTCCGGGATGTTCCCGAACCGCGACATATTTCCCGGCGGGTGGCTGCGACCGGCGTTTCGAGCGGGCTCGGGAGGAAGGGCCACCGGGTCCGGGGAAATGCGCTGCTGCACCATCGCCGGCCGTTCACGAAGCCGTCCGGAGGGAACGGTTCCGTGCAGCTCAGTCGCGGCCGCGCGCCCCGCCCGAAGGGGGGATGGGGGGCGCCGCGGTCGGCATTTACGCTCGTCGAGATGATCGTCGTCGTCGCGATCATCCTGCTGCTCTCGGCCATGCTCTTCCCGGTCTTCGAGGCCGCGCTGGGCAGGGCCGAGGGTGTGTCGTGCATCAGCAACATGCGCAGTCTCGGCCTCGCGGCGCGGATGTACGCGGATGACTACGATGACACGATCATCCCTGCGATGCTGCCGCACGGGACCGCGGGACGCATCTGCTGGGACATGACCATTCAGGCCTACGTGAGCAACGAGGGCCTGCTGTTGTGCCCGAGCGATGAGTATCCCCGGCGGCTCGGCGGCACGCTCTGTGCCCCGCACAGCTACGGGATCAACCTCGGACTGGCCGAGGTCGGCGGCTATCTGGGCTCGTCGCTGAAGCTGGCGGCGGTCGCCGACCCGATCGCAACCGTGCTCTTCTGCGAGCTGAATGGGCAGCGTTACAACACGCACGGGGTCAGATACTCAGAGGGCGGTCTCGAACGCGTCGCCATACACAGGCATGGGGGCGGCGCGAACTACACATTCCTTGACGGACATACGAAGTGGCTCAGGCCCGAGTCCACGGAGGAGCCGGAGTCGCTCTGGGGCTTTTAGACCACCGCATCACCCACCGCCGCGTCAGGAGATCTGGGATGACCGCCCGCGCACCGCTCGCGTTGCTCGTACTCTCGCTCGCGCTCAACCCCGTGGCCGCGACTCCCGAGGGCCTGGGGCCCTTCGAAGTGGATCAGCACACATTGCTGCTCGCCCGCTACGATGATGGCATAGATGCCGACCACGCACTCGACGATCCGCGTGCGGAAGGGCGTTCCCGGCTGGCGGAGGGGCTTTTCGGCAATGCGATCCACGCCACGAAGGGCTGGATGACGCCGGAGGTGAGTGTGGAGCAGATCGAGATATTCCCGCTCTATGTCCCGCTGACGTATGCGCGCGGTAACGTCAATCCGAGGTCGGGCTGCCTCGAGATGTTCGTCAACTTCGAGGAGGTCAAGAACCCCGAATACTTCCGGCGGGTCATGACGTGGGAATCGGGAGTCTACTACGCCTCGGGCTACGTGATCCTCGCGCTCCGGCCGGCCGAGGAGCGAACGCTTCAGCTTGTCGTGAAGAGCCCAGATGGCGGTGAGGTGACGCTGACTGCCGCGTATCCCTACGAGTGGAACGGGCAGTGGCACCAGATTGGCTTCCAGTGGGACGCGGTGCGCTACGGGCTGATCATCGACGGCGAGGTGGTCGCTGAGAAGCCCGCGGTGGCGGACGGGATACCCGCACCTGACACCCGCATCGCCATCGGCGCCCACGAGCGCGGCGTGAACGTGGCGGAGGCGCTCATCGACGAGGTGCGCATCTCGGACGTGCCGCGCTACTAAGACCGACGCACTACACGGAGGCGCTCATGCGACAGATCATCCGAAGATCCCTCCTGCTCTGCTCGTTCGCGACGCTGACGCTGCCCGCGTCGGCGCAGATGCAGATGCAGATGGCCGCAGGCACACTCGCATTCTCGATCGACCTCACGGAGGGCGTGCAGGCGTTCGGTGTGGAGGTTGACTGGGCCGAGGACGGGCGTCTGTGGCGAGGGACGGCCGATCGCGGCCTGTCGATCGAGATCGAGCAGCGCCCGGTGACCGGCGACGCGATTGTGCTCGACGTGACGATCGGCAACGCCGGGGAGCAACGGCGGCTGCTGCAGTTCGCGGCGCTGCTCGCGCCTGAGCTTGATGAGGCGAGCGCACAGTACTGGGACGGCGGCTTTCGTGCAGTGAGGCCGATTCCGGGACCGCAGGAGACCGACGAGCCGCGTGAGCGCGGAGCGTGGCCGCTCTCAGCCGCCGGTGACGCCACCCGCGCGATCTTTGTGGGCATCACCCCGGACACGCTGATCAGCTTCGCCGAGCCCACCTTCGACTACGTCCCGGGCGGCGCTTCGGACTACCGCTTCTCGGTGCGCACGGTGCTTGATCCGGGGGCCGAGGAGCGCTTTGGCGTGGTCGTGGGAACCACCGGCGACGTCCGGTGGGGTTTCCTTCGGGCGGTCTGGCAGGCCTACCGTGACGCATTCGAGGAGCACTTCACGGTTGCCGACGCGGTGCCGGACGCGGTCTGGGGCACGTCGTCGCAGTACCACGCATGGTGGCCGGGGATCGACCACGAGGAGCTGCGCCGGCTCGGCTGCACGTGGGAGTGGTGTTACGCGCCCTTCAAACGGTCGGGCGACTTCTGGGGCCGGGATGACGAATGGGAGTATGAGTCGCTCGCGAAGCCTTTCAGCGAGCGTCTGCGGGGGATCCTCGGCGGCAGCTACGACATGGGCGAGATCAGCGCGGAGCAGTTCCGCGAGGAGCGCGAGGCGTTCTTCGCCGAGTACGGCTACGACACGGGCGCGCTCTTCTACACGCCCGCGGGCATCTGGGTCGAGGAGCAGCTTGCCGAGGAGAAGTTCGCCGACGCCATCGTGCAGAACGATCGGGAGAAGACGCGGCTGAGCGCATGGGTGACCGGCTACGACGATGAACTGCTGGTACAGCCGACCGGCACGTCCTACGGCGAGCGGCTCGAGGAAGACTACCGGCTGGTCGGCCAGAACCTGGAGATCACCGGCTATGCCTTCGACGTGGCGGTCGCGGGGCAGCGCAACTACGCGGAGGTGGTGCGGGAGAATCCACTGCCGGGGCGATCATGGGACGAGCGCGGAGTCTTCTTCGACCTCGGCATCTCGATGGTTGAGCAGTACCGCTACCTCCGCGGTCTCGACTGGAGTCACGCGCCCTTCGAGCGGCCTCTGATCGTGGGAGCGGGGACGAGCTTCACCGCGTGGCATGTGGACGGAGCGCTGATGGAGCTGACGCTGACCGGCCCGCAGCGGCACAAGTGGGCGAGCATGTGCATGGCCCTCGGAGGCAAGCCGGGGGTCATCTGGAAGGGCTACGAACTGCGCGACGTGCTGCAGGACCCGGACGGAATGCCGCGGGGAGATTTCCTGAACGTCTGGGCGAAGCTGGCGGACTACGTGATGCTCAAGAGCTTCGAGTGGGGGATGTTCCCCGGGTACAACTACCTGCCGGGGATGGACAAGCTCCAGCGCGACTTCCCGCTGCTGCGCGAGTGCGTCCGCGCGGGCTGGCAGCCGGTCTGCCCGGTCGAGCACGCGGGTGATGACACCCTCTGGATGGGACGCTATGGCGGCGAGGCGGGCGTGTTGATCGCGGTCGGCAACCCGGCTGAGGAGCTGGTCGCGGCCGACCTGAAGGTGCACAATGACGCGTTGGGCGAGTCGAACTGCGTGTTCGTCAACGCGAGGACGCCGACCGCGCCGATCGCGCAGACGCTGGATGACCGCACGACGCGCCTGTCGATCGACGCGCCGGGGCGCCGGGTGAGCGTGCTGCGGTCGGTGCTGGGGATACGCGCCGACGGTCCGCTTGAGTGCGTGGCATCGGCGCAGGAGGACCTCGACCGCATGGTCACGCGCGTGAGCATCACGGCCGACGTGGCGACCGAGGCGACTCTCGCGATCCCCGAGCGGCGCGGCTTCGACGTGGACGGCGTGGCGCTCGGCGGCGCGCCCTGCGGCGAGGCCGTCGTTCTGCCCGCGGGGGAGAGCGTGGTGGAGATCACGTACTCCTCGCGGCACTTCGACTTCGGCACGACGGCGCTTGACGGCGTCGAGTTCCTGACCGAAGAGGGCGAGATGGCGTTCTCAGTGGATGCGCCGGAGCCCGAGGAGCGGGCGTACGCGCGGGTGTGCGGGCACCTCGATCGTTACTTCCGCTACCACGCGCGGCACGAACTCGGGCGGGAGGAGATCGAGCCGCTGTCGGTCGTGGATGGCGGCGGCACGGACGCGGCGATCGTGCTGCGGATCGGCCAGGGGGCGGAGGGCAACGGCTGGTCGCTGCGCGATGGAGCGCTTGTGCTCAACGCGCCCGACGAGGAGCAGGCGATGCTGCGAACGAAGGAGTTTCTTGAGGCGCTGGACCGACGCTTCGAGCACATCGTGCCCTTCCGGCCGGTCTACGGGATGGCCGGACATCACCTGACGGCCCGGGGGTTGCACGGGCTGACGATGACCGAGGCGCTGGCGCAGGAGGGGCAGAGATGGTAGCGCAGATGGAGGAGATGCGATGACATCGCGAGAGCGTATTCTGTGTGCGATCGAGCTTGGAACGCCGGACCGCGTGCCGGTGACGCCGTGGGGGTTCGGGCGCATGGACGAGGACAGCGAGATCGCGCAGCGGATGTTGCGTGAGTGCGATCCGTTCATCGGCGCGCATGTGGCGGGTGGAGACTGGTTCCTCGGCTCAGCGGTGAAGACGCGCACCGAAGAGCGCGAGGGGAGGACTTACTCGGTGATCGAGGCGCCTGAGGGGGACCTCTACTCACGGACGCAGAGGACGGAGATCACCTCGGCCACGATGGAGTTCTTCTGCAAGACCGCGGAGGATGTGCACAATCTGCTGGCGATCCCCTACGAGCCACCGGAGGTCGACGCGACGCCCTTCATCGAGCGCAAGGACCGGATCGGCGAGGAGGGCATGGTGGGGGTGGGGATGACGAATCCCGGCGGGATCGCCGCACGGTTCCTCTCTCCGGAGGATTACTCTCTGCTGTGGCTGGACGACCGCGCGACGTTCATGGAGCTCGTCGAGGTCGCCGCTGAGCGGTGCTTCCATTGGGTCGAGGAGTGCTGCCGGCAGGGCGTGGACTGCTTCCGCATCATCGGCGGAGAGTTCGCATCCACGCAGCTTGGGCCGGAGGGCTTCCGGGAGACGATGCTGCGCTTCGACCGGCCGCTGGTGGAGATCATGCACGAGCACGGGGCGCTGGCGCACTATCACAATCACGGACCGATGGGGCGCTTCCTCGAGATGATCGCCGAGATCGGCGTGGACTCGCTCGATCCACTGGAGGGCCCGCCGTGGGGTGACACGACGCTCGCGGAGTGCAAGCAGCGGATCGGCGACCGCGTCTGCCTTCTGGGGAATCTCGATGACATGGAGGTCATCGAGAAGGTCGATGGCGACACGATCGAGCAACTTGCGAAGGAGTGTATCGAGGCCGCGGGACCGGGCGGGTATCTGCTCGGCGGGACGACCTCGGGGACATACACCGAGCGCGCGGGGGAGAACTTCATCCGGATGGCCGATGTGAGCAGGCGGATGGCGGCGGGGTAGACGAACGGGCCGGGGGGGCCGGGAGATCGGTCGGCAGAGACTCGGAGGAGGCGGCGACGATGAGGCGCTGGACGATCGTTGCGATGGTGGCGCTGCTGGCATCGAGCGGATGGGCGCAGGAGCGGCTCGTGTCGGTCGGGGCGGGCGAGTCGGCCTCCGGCGAGTGGACGGCGCGAGCGGCATTCCCAACCGCCGAGTGCGAGTGGAAAGCGACCGTCCGCATTGAGGGGCCCGGCACGCTGACGCTGTGCTATCCCGCACGACAGCGGATGGCGACCAGGCGCGTGGAGGGACCGACTGAGGAGCCGCTGACGGTCTCGCTGCGCCTGCGCGCGAACCCCGATGGGGCGGGCGGTCCGCGTACTTTGCCCGTGAGCTGGACCTTCGAGGCCGGCGACGAACCGGCAACGTGCTGGCTGGAGCCCGCCGGCGGCGCACCGATGCCCGATCACTTCGCGCTGCAGCCCGAGCCGCTCTACCAGCACCGCATCCCGCGGGTCAGCGAGCCACCGACCATCGACGGCGATCTCTCCGATGCCTGCTGGGACGACGCGGCGTACATCGGCGACCCCTACTGGGGCATGTACAACAGACCCGGTGACGCGCAGATGGCGACGTATGTGTGGGCCGCGTATGACGATGAGAACCTCTACGTGGCTTTCCGGTGTGAGACGCCCGACGAGGGCAGGCTGGTCATGAACATCACCGAGCGGGACGGCTTCGCCTGGCGCGACGATTCGGCGGAGATCTTCATCGACCTCGGCCACGATCATCATCGCTACTACGAGTACAACATCACGCCCAGAGGCGTGGCATTCGACGCGAAATACTTCTACGAGGGTGGCCAGTGGCTGACGGACTGGGATTACATCGGCGAGTGGGAGACCTCGATCGAGCCCGGGGCGTGGATCGCGGAGATCAGGCTCTCGCTGGCGAGCTTCGAGAAGCGCGACCTGCGCGGCAACCCGACCGGCGAGATGCCGCTGCCGACGGGGGATATCGCGGGCATCCTCTTCTCCCGCAACGATCGCGTTGTCGGGGAGGGCATGTCACACGCCGACAACTCTCCGAGCTTTCACGAGGTGCATCAATACGGTCACCTCGTCGGGTTCAGGCCCAACCGCCCGGAGGCTTACCGGAAGACGGCACTCCGCGAGATTGAGCGTCTGGAGCGGCGCTGGGGCGCGATGAGCGTTGCCGCGGGCTTCCCGGCGCCGATTGCCGCGGGCGGGGACGGGACAGCGGGGACAGAGGGGCTTGCGGAGGCGATCGGCGAGCTGAGGTCACGAGTTGAGGCGCCCGCGCCGGATTTCGACGAGTGGGTCGCTATCAACGCGCGGGTCAGGAGCATCGACCGGTGGCTCGACGAGGCGCGGGCGCTGCTCGCGCCGTTGACCGCGGCGCACAGGTGGGCGGATGCGCCATGGGGGCTTGCGATCGCCGATCCGACCGAGCCCGGAGCGCTGCCTGAGTCGAGCCGGACGCTGCGAACGCCTGAGCGGATCGAGTTGCAGGCCGCGCGCGGGGAAGTCGTGCCCGTCCAGCTCGTGGTGCTGGGCGACGGGTCCGGACGCGACGTCGCGGTCGTCCGGGAGGGGCTTGCAGGCGCGCGCGGGGTCATTGACGCCATCACCTGGTACGCTCTCCGCGGGGGCGAGCGGCTGGTGCCGCGCGAGCCCGTCTCCATCGACGGGCCCGCTCATCTGTGGTGGGAGATCGCGGTCCCGCGGGAGGCAGAGCCCGGCGTTTACCACGGGGAGATCGTGACCACCGACGGCGAGTATCGCGTGGCGCTTCCGGTGGTGCTGACGGTGCATGACTTCACGCTCCCGCCGACGCCGTCGCTGGCGGTCTCGGTGGGCTTCGACGGCCCGCACGTGATGGAGCGCTGGTACGGTGAGCGCTCGCCGCTGGGAGCGGGGGAGTACTGGCCCTACGCGCAGGCGCTGCTGCGCCACGGCGTCGTCCCGCGCGAGATGCTCGCGGACTTCACGTGGTGGAGCGACGAGGGGATTGACTTCGGCGGCGCGGAGCGGATGATGGCGCGCGCGCAGGACTATCAGCCCGCGGTGCGCGCGATGATCGCGGCGCGAGCGGAGCAGCTCAATGCACTGGAGGATCCTGTGCGGGCGCTTCGCAGCGCCATCCGCCACTGGGAGAGGGCGACGGGCGACCGCCCGATCGCGACGTGGGTGCCCCCGGGCGTGACGCCGCCTGAGATGGGGCCCGCCGAAGCCGCCGACGCGGTGGCGGCCGCGGAGCCGGGGATCGAGCTTGAGCCGGTCTACGGTGTGGGGACGTGGGCGATGGCGCCGGAGATCGCGACCGGCTTCGGCGGATGCGAGGGTCCCCGCCTGCTCGCCGCGGCTGGCGAGGCCGGGGCGGGGCGGGCGTGGCGCCTCAGCGAGTCCGCGGGAGAGATGGACACGCGCATGCTCGGCTGGCTTGCGGACAGGTACCGGCTCAGCCGCGTCTTCTGGGACGGCGCCGACAGCGAGGCGCTGTGCGCGTCCGGGCTGCTCTTCTGCGAGGCGGAGGATGGGGGACGGCTGGTTGACCCGCACCCGACGGTCGAACTTAAGCTCCTGCGGCAGGCGTTGCAGGACTACGAGTACCTGCGCATCCTGCGCTCGCTCACCTCGGCGCTCGGTCGGCATGCGGTCCCGAACCGTCTGTGGCGGCTGCGGATGGCGATGCAGACGCAGTACCAGCGGAACTGGGACATGGTGATGAATGTGCGCGAGTTCAACCGCGACCCGGAGCATCTCGAGGAGCGCAACGCGAGGGCCGCCGAACAGATTGTGCGCGGGAGGCAGTGGTTGCAGCGTGTGGCGGGTGAGAGCGAGATTCCGGGCGACGCCGTCGGCTCTGGTGGGCGGTGAAGGACCCTTCACACCGGCCGGCGAATACCACTTCGGTCGCGGCTGTCGCGGCCTCCGTGAACCTCGAACGAACAGGTGTTAGACATGAGCCAGGTAGTGTGCGTCGGGATCGTCGTAGCGGATGTGTGGGGGAGACCGATTGACAGTCAACCCGAACATGGGCGGCTGATGCTCGTCGATAACATGGGCATGAGCATAGGAGGTTGCGCCGCCAACACCGGCATCGGCCTCGCGAAGATGGACGTGGACACCGCGATCATCGGCAAGGTCGGCGACGATGGCTTCGGCGGCTTTGTGCGTGAGGCGATGGCCGCTCAGGGCGTGGACACAAGCGGGATCGCGGTCACCGACGAGGCGAGCACCTCGGCCACGATGATCATGATCGACAGCGGTGGCGAGCGCACGTTCATCCACTGCATCGGTGCGAACGCGACGATGCGGCCCGAGGACATCGACATGGACCTTGTCGGTGCGGCCGAGATCCTCCACTTCGCCGGCGCGCTGGTGATGCCGGGCTTCGACGGCGAGCCGGCGGCCAGCGTGATGGAGGCCGCGCAGCAGGCGGGGACAAAGACCGCACTGGACGTCGTCTGGGATGACACCGGGCGATGGATGGACCTGCTCGAGCCGGTGCTCCCGCACACGGACATCTTCCTCCCGAGCTTCCCTGAGGCCGTGGAGATTACCGGCAGGGACACGCCGGAGGAGGCCGCCGAGGCTCTCATGGACCACGGCGTGAAGACCGTCGCGCTGAAGATGGGCGAAGAGGGCTGCTACGTGCGTACCGCCGAACGCGAGTTGCGTGTGCCGGCCTTCAGCGTTGACGTGGTGGACGGCACAGGCTCAGGCGACGCGTTTGTCGCGGGCTTTCTGCTCGGAACGCTCGCGGGCTGGGACCTCGAGGACGTGGCGCGCATGGCGAACGCGGTCGGTGCGATGTGCGTGACGGCTCCGGGCGCCACCGCCGGGCTGCGGAGCTTCGAGGAGACGATTGGCTTTCTCGTCGAGCAGGAGGGCGAACGGTGGCGGGAGTTGGCCGAGCAGGCGAACCTCTGATTCGACCGGATGGCGGGCAGACTGAACCGGGAGTGATCGTGACGATGGCGAGATTCCGAGCGTGCACGGCTGGGACACTGATCGTGCTGCTCATCCTGACCTCGTCAGCGGGTGCATGTGCGGCACGCGAGTTGCTCTTTGATGTGCAACCGGTGACGCTTGACGGGCGGACGCTGGTTCCGCTGCGCCCAATCTTTGAGTGGCTGGGCGCCAGCGTGACCTACGAGGAGGGGCACATCCGAGCGTGGCGCTCCGAAGACGCGAAGGTGCCTCAGGTTGAGCTGTGGATCGGCAGCACTCAGGCGAGGATCGCGGAGGCTGACTACACGCTGGACGTGGCGCCGCAGTTGATCGACGGCCGCGCGTTCGTGCCGCTGCGCTTCGTTGCGGAGAGCTTCGGCGTGTGGGTGGATCCGCAGGGCTCGCAGATGCTGCTGCGACTGCCTCAGGAAGAGCGCGAGGCGGTCATGGCGATTCCTCCGCACCCACAGGCGTTGCAGGGGAAGATCTGGCGGCTTATTGAGAAGTGGTACGGCGTTCTGCCGGAGAGTGATTGCCCCGAGCAGCCCGCCGCGCCCGAGCTTGCGGCACTCGACGATGAGGTGCCGCCCGCGGCGAGTCTCCGGCAGCAGCGCGATGAGTTGCCCCACTGGAACCTCTTCTCCGAGGAGCGCAAGGCGGAACTCATCGAGGAGATCGGTCGCGACGCTCCCACGATCATCGAGGCACACTGGGGCGGGCGCGAGGTGAAGGGTATCCGCATCCTTCAGTACAAGGTGGAGGCCGGTGGCATGACCGGGTGGGCGCGCGTGCTGGTGGGCTTCCCCGACGGCACCACGGAGACCGCGTACTTCGATCTCGTCCGTGAGCCCGATGGCTGGAAGGTCCGCGACCTCCGGTCCGGCAACGACGTTCCGAGTGTCCCGACTGATAACAATGAGGAGTAACTGAGGAGGAGTATCATGTCTGAGGACGCGCAGAAGAAGGAATTGCTCGAGCAGGTTGAGGCCGCGCTGGCAAAGGTTCGCCCGTCGCTGGAGGCAGACGGCGGCGGGGTCGAGTTGGTCGATGTGACCGAGGATGGCATCGCCGAGGTGCGGCTGCAGGGCGCCTGCAAGGGCTGCCCGATGTCGCAGATGACCCTCGCGATGGGGATCGGTCGCGTACTGCGGCAGGAGGTCCCGGAGGTCACCGACGTTCGCGCGGTTGATTGACGCCCGCGCTGAAGCGATGCGCGGATGGATCCAGCGAGGGTCGCCGGCGCCCCGGCGGCCCTCGTCTGTCTGAGTGAGAGACGGCGGGAGGTCGTGGGATGGATCAGATTGGGATCGGAGCGATCGGTTGTGGCGGCATCGCCAACGGGCACCTGCCGGCCTACCGGGACGTGGATGGCCTCAGAACTGTCGCGGTCTGCGACATCAACGAGGCGGCCGCCCGTGAGCGGGCGGAGGAGTTCGCAGTGCCGGCGGTGTATACCGACTGGCGCGATCTGCTTGAGGACGAGAATGTCGAGGCCGTCTCCGTGCTGCTGCCCCACCACCTCCACCGTGAGGTGACGGTGGCTGCGGCGCAGGCGGGCAAGCACGTCCTCTGTGAGAAGCCGATGGCGACCTCGCTTGCCGAGGCCGATGAGATGATCTCCGCGGCCGATGAGGCGGGCGTCGTCCTGATGGTCGGGCAGATACTGCGCTTCCGGCCGGTCAACATCAGGGCCCGTGAGCTGATTCGCGAGGGAGCGATCGGCGAGGTGCGCAACGTGCTGCGACGGCGCCTCGGCAAATCTGAGGGCTTCCGCTCCGAGTGGGCCAGCAAGCCCGAGGAGGCCGGAGGCTGGGTGCTCTACGGCTACGGCGCTCACGAGGTAGACATGATCCTGTGGCTCAACAACGGTGTGGCGGGAGATGTCTACGCCGGGGCGCGCGTCAACAATGAGTATTGGAACGACTATGACGAGATCACCGTGCAGATCTCCCTGGTGGACGGCCCGATCGCGACCTACCACCACAGCCTCAACACGCCCTTCGGCGCGTGGGACTGCATGGTCATCGGCACCGACGCCGCGATGATGATCACCTCCGAGCAGATCCGGCTCGGCGATGAGGTCATCGAGATCCCGCTCGACAGCCCCGCGGCGTGGCGGGCGCAGGTGGGGGAGTTCGCGCGCGCGATCCGCGAGTCTGATGAGCCGGAGGCATCCGGGAGGGACGTTCGCCGGACGATGGCCGCGCTCGAGGCGGCGAAGCTGTCGATTCGCGATGGCAATGTCGTTGACGCCTCCGCGCTGTGATGCCGCCGTCGAGGCCGCGGCGCACCGTGGAAGAGTGAGCCAGTGTGCATCCAACACTCGTGACAGTCGGTCCGTGGCGGCCGATCCATCTGCCGGCGGTGTTCGCATGCTTCCTTGTGCTCGTGGTGCTCTGGACGTGGCTGGAGCGCCGCGGGAGGGACGAGCCGTTCGGACGGGGCTGGGCGCTGGCGTTGGAGGTCACGCTGCAGGCGGCGCTGCCGACGATCGTCGCGTACATCGTGGTGCAGAGGCTCGGCCCGCTGCAGGTGCGCTCCTACGGGATCATGATGCTCGGCGCCTTCCTGGCGGCGCTGGCGTGGATGTACGCCGATCGCGACCGCTATGACTTCACCCGCGCACAGGTGCTCTACCTCGGTCTGCTCGGGTTTGCGGGCGGTATCTTCGGCGGCCGTCTCGGCTACGTGTTGCTGAGCTGGGGGGAATACGGGGGCGATCTATCGGTGGCGCTGGATCTCTGGCGCGGCGGGATGAGCTGGCATGGCGGGCTGGCGGGCGGCCTGCTCGTGCTGGGAATCGCCGCCCCGCTGATGGGCGCGAGCTTCCCCCGGACATTCGATCTCGCAGCGCCCGGGATCGCGGTCGGCTACGCCGTCGCGCGGGTCGGCTGCTTCCTCAACGGCTGCTGCTACGGGCACGAGAGCACGCTACCGTGGGCGGTGACGTTCCCGCAGAGCGCCACCGCCGCCGCGCCCGCCTTCCCCGCGCACCCGACTCAGCTTTACTCGGTGATAGGGACCCTCGGCTTCACGCTGCCTGTCCTGCTGCTGCTGACCCCGTGGCTGCGGAAGCCCTTCGACCGTTTCCTCGGCTTCCTCGTGCTCTCGTCGGTCACGCGCTACGTGGTGGAGATCTACCGCCGGGGGGCCACCGGCGAGGTCTGGGGGGTGATGCCTGCGTTCACCGTGGCGCAGGCGGCCTCAATCGCGATCATCATCGTGGCCGGGGTGATTGTGATCGCGCGCGAGTGGCCTTTCGAGCGCGAGAAGGTCGGTGACGGGGGCTCCGGTTCAGGTGGCGGTTAACCGCCGCGCTCGTCGAAGCTGATGCTCCTGAGCACACGCAGAGCGATCGGCCGGAACTGCTCCCAGTGCTCGGATGGAGCGACCGCGCTGGCGATCAGGCCACGTCTCTGACTCAGGATTGTGGCGCGATAGCCGGTCATCGGCTCGCCGCGCTCAATCGGCCCGCTCGCGTACGTGAACTGCGACCAGACCGCGTGGCGGCTGCCGATCGTGGTGCGTCCGATCGCGCCCTCATCCAACTCGCCGAAGAGCCCCGCCCACGTGTCCCCGGTGGTTCTGTGAAGCATCTCGAGTGTCCGGTAGCCTCGATCACCGCTGCCCAGTCGCCCGTAAAGCTCAGCCACCTCGGCCAGTCCGCTCTCTGAGATGATGTGGATGCGCACCCACGGGGAGCGCATGATGACGAGATGGATCTGCTCCGCCGAGCCGAAGCTGTTGACCGCCCATCCCGCCGGGTGTTCGAGGTGCATGTCTCCGGCCTCTGTGGCCCATGAAGCCCACCGTTCAACCCTGCCGACCGGCGAGGCCAGTGAGGCGGAGAGGATCGCCACGGCCGTCAGAAACGCGCAGGTCGCGATGATCGCGGCGTTGACCATAGGGGGCCAGTCATCCACGCGGCTGTTCCGCGGGGCGTGTACACCCGGATGTGGCGCCTGCACGTCGGCCCAGGCGCCCGCCGCCCGCCGTTGACCTCGCGTGAGTGGCTCAAGCTGGCGCTGTGCGCTCATCCCGGTCCCTCGCTGTGATTCCGCCCGGCATGTTAACCTTCCACCGCGACCGACGCCGCTCCTGCCTCGTACATGGCTCGGGGCGGCGTCGCTGACGCCGCCCCGAACGCAGGTGCCTTCGGTTGTGTCACTCGGCCCAGGAGATGGCCTCGACGGGACAGGAGTCAATGGCCTCCTGGATGGTGTCCTCGTCGTCGCCCTGCGGATCGATGACCTCGGCGACGCCATCGTCGTTCATCTCAAAGGTGCCGGGCGCGATGTCGGGGCACAGACCGCAGCCGGTGCACGTATCCTGATCAACAACGGGCTTCTTCACGGAACATTACCTCCCTGATAGTCGCTTGCGAACCGCACAGGTATTCGCCGCCCGGACGGAGTATCCTCCCCTGGTCTGGAGAATCTCCGGCAGAACTCTGCTGTCGCTGTGCAGGTCCGCGCCCGTGGTGCGCGAAGTACCGCGACAGGTTCACCGAAGAGAGCGCTTCCCGGAGGGTCGATCGCATGTCTCAGCCCGGCACCTCCCTGTCGCCCGATGAGGCGCTGCGCATCCTGGGGCGGTGGGGGTTCGACGCGTCTCCCGAGGGCATCGCCGCCGGCAGCGGGACGGCGAATGCGAGCGTTATCGTCGCAACCTCTGCCGGTCGGCTGGTGCTTCGGCGGCGCAACCCCCGTTACGCGCGTACCGACTGGGTGCGCTTCGATCACGCGCTGCTCGCGCATCTCGTCGCGGACGACCTGCCCGTCCCGCGAGGCGTCGCCGGTAAGGTCGGGCGGGCGTGGCTGCGTGAGGGAAGCTCGGTCTACGAACTCTTCGAGTTCATCGAGGGCTCCCAGCACCGGCCGGGCGACGCCGGCGAACTGCACGCCTCGGGCGCCGTGTTGGCGGCTCTGCATCAGTCGGCCTCCCGATTCCGGCCGCCGATCGACAAGTCGTGGCCGCGCTTCCACGATCCGCGAGATGTGATTGACGGTCTCGAGGCCCTCGTCGAGGCCGCTGGCGGGGACGAGGTCGTTTCCACGCTCGAAGAGGCGCTGGGACTTGCGCGCGAGCTGACGTTGCGGCTGCCCGACCGCGCCTACTGGGCACTCTCCCGGACCGTCGTGCAGGGCGACTACCACCCGGCCAACCTCAAGTTCGACGCCGGCGGAGTCGCGGGCGTCTTCGACTGGGACTGGGCGAGCAGTCAGCCGCGAGCGGTGGACCTTGCCGACGGGCTGCTCTTCTTCTGCGGGGTGCGAGATGCCCCGCCGGTGGCGGGTGACATCTGGTCGCTGACCGATGCATTCACGATCGACCATCAGCGTGTCGATCACTTCCTGTCAGGCTACGCGTCGCGGACCGATCTCTCCTCAGCGGAGATCCAGGCGCTCCCCGATCTGATGCGCTGCCGCTGGCTCTACTGCCGGGTTGATGCCGCGCAGCGGAAGGTCATCCCCGAGCGTCGCGTGGAGTTCGTCGCGCGCGATCTGCAGACGCCGCTGCGGGGAATTGATGCCCTCGAAGCGAAACTCATCGGCCAATAGACCATCAGAACATACCGCCGGGAGGGGATGCACAGCCGAACGTGACGCATGTTGGAGGTCGCAGCCGATGAGATTCGCGCACAGGATTGCCCGAATGCTGTCCGCCGCGGCGCTGATGCTGGCCGTTGGGGCCAACGCGGCGTGGTCGCTGAACACCGAGAAGCTCAAGTTCGTGGCGAACGTCACTGAGGAACGAGTCGCCGATGAGAGCGAGTATGATCTGTCGGCGGCCCTCGACGGCGTCTGGGCGACCGACGCTGAGCAGTCGCGCTGGGAGATCACGGTCAACTCCGACTACGACCGCTCCATCACCGACGGCGAGGACTACGACCGCCTCAAGACGTGGTTCCGGTACCTGCGCAAGGAGAGGCCGGATCACAAGTGGAATCCGCTTGTCGCCATCTCCACCGATGGCGATCATGACCTCGATCAGGTGAAGACGCTGGTTGCGCTTGGCTGGCGCAAGCACTTCGACGGTGGCTACGTGGAGTTGACCGGCGGGGGGAGCAAGGACATTCAGACTGCCGAGAGCTGGATGGGCGATGTTGGCGCGCTCGTGCAGATTGAGAAGGACTTCGGGCGCTTCACCTGGACGGTCAACCCCGAGGTGAACTACGGCCTGCTGGGTGAGGTGCGCTTCCGTGATGACCGGACGCTCTACTCACTCCGCTCAGGGCTGGAGTATGAGATCAGCGACGGGATAGGGATCGCCTACCGCCTGAGACTCGACAACACCGGAGAGGACGACCGCCGCCACCAGATGCTCGGCTTCAGCTACTCCTACGCGAACTGAGCGCCGGCCGCGAGGGCGTCGCCGGAACTGATGAGAGGCCGGTACCGCGCCGGCCTCTCATCGACCCCGACTGCCGCCGCTCCTACCCCATCTCAACCACCAGCACCGTGTAGATTCGCAGCGCCGGCAGGGTCAGCAGCAGCCGACCACCCTCCATCTGCCACGCGATCTCACCTGGCTCCGCGTCCGGTGAGAGCGCTCGCACACCGGCGACCTGCGCTCCCGCGGGCAGCGGCAGGCTCAGTGCGATGCTCTCCTTCTCCACCAGCGCGGGAGGCTCCGCCCCAAGCGGCGTGTCGTAGTTGAGCAGATGCAGGATAACCCGCGAACCGTCGGGATCCGCGAACGCGTTGAGGCGCAGGCCGGGGCCCGAGTCCATCGCCACCGGGAGCGCATCACCGCCGCTCTCCAGCAGCTCGACCAGCCGCTCCAGCGGCAGACGCTCGAGCCGCTGCCACACGCCCTCGCCGTCGCGGATCGAGGTCGGCGCCCCCACACCCTCCTGAGGCCCGCGCAATGCCGCCGGGAGAGCCGTCTCTTCGAGCGGGCGCATCTGCATGTCATGAGTGGGCGTCTCGCCGATCACCATCGCGCGGCCACCCGCCCGGACGTAGCCCGCGAGCGCCGAAAGCTGCGCCGGCGTTGCGTACTTCACGTCCGCGAAGATCAACGCGTCGAACTGAGCCAGCGCCTCGGGTGTGAACGCCTCTTCGGTGAGCAGGTCGAAGAGCACCTGCTCTGCGCTCAACTCCTCTGTGATCTGCTCCACGGTGTTGATGTGCTTTTTGTGCGCGTAGAAGTTCTGCTCGCCAAACGCAGCCACGCCGACCTGCGCCCAGGGCACGAGGCCCGCGTAGACGGCCACGTTGTCCTCAAAGAAGCTCCGGTAGCGGTTGAGGACCTCGTCGTACTCGTCCCAGCGCGGTCGCAGCAGAAAGCCCGAGCCGCTGCCGAAGGCCGCGGCCTCGGCGTTCCCGAGCGCCGCGGTCATCGGGTTGAGCGCCCATGCCGCGCGCGTCCCGGGATAGCCTCCGCGGGTGAGCAGCAGCGCGCCCACGCCCGTGCGCGTCGCCTGCGTGTACTTCAGCTCCCAGATGTGGTTGTTGCGCACGTTCATGTGTATGTCATCCACGATGCGCGAGCGCACGAGGCCGGGATTCGTCCCGTAGTCACCGACCGACAGCTCGTACATCACGTACTCCGTGTCGCGGTAGGACTGCTTCACCGTCTCGGGGCGGTTGTGCCCGCCGTTGGGGAAGAGGATGAAATGATCGGAGACCTCCTCGCCCGCCCGCTTCATCGCCTGCTGGTGGTCGTAGATGCTCTCCCTCCAGAAGCGCTGCGATTCAGCCCAGCCGATGGTGATCTCCTCGCCGCGCGCGGGTGGAGGTGTCAGCGCGATCTGCTCACCCGGCCCCGCCCCGAAGAGTTCCTCGATCTCCGCGTCGGAGTACCTCGCGCGCAGGAAGTCCTGGTACTTCTCCGCGCAAAACTCGCAGTAACACTGCTGGGTCGAGCCGTTGTCGATGAACGCCCCATCGTACCCGACCGCCGCGACCAGCCGCACCACCGCGTCGATCCACGTTCGCCAGCCGGGATTGTTGACACACGCGGCGTAGCGCAGATTCGGTTCGTAGGCCGGGTAGAACTCGTCCTCGTCGGGCTTGCTGCCGTAGGTGGGCTTCATCGTACCGTCCGGCAGTCGCTGCATCCAGTCGGCCGGATCAAGCTCGGGCCGCTCCGGCAGACCGAGCTCGAGGTACTCATCCCAGTGGTCGTAGAACTCCCAGAAGCCGGTGCGGCGCTCGTGGTGCCCGCCGATGGTGATCGAGCAGATGTAAGGCATCACCCACGGGACCCCGGCGGCGTGGAGGTTGTCGACCATCTCCTCGAGCGCGTGGTAGCGCTGCCGAGTCTCTTCCACCGACAGCCGGCGGATGGCATCGCCCCTCCCGCCGGCCTGGTTCTCCCCACCGACGCCCTCGATCGGCCCCCAGTTGTGCGACATCACGAGGTCCTTCCCGAGGTGCAGGATCGTTGGCGGAGACTTGGCGACCGCCGCGATGTAGTCGGGGTTGCCGATGTGCCCCTGCCCGTAGTCGAGCACATACGTGACCGGCGGTGAGGTCCGCCAGTCGGGATCGATGGCCCACGCGTGGCTCAGAGGAGCCAGTGCCACGCAGATGGAGGCGATCAAGGTGATGTGTCTGTTCATCAGGTGCGTCCCCCTTCATAAGTGCAGGTGGCAGGCGAAGCGGCCGCGTCTACTGCGAGAGGCGATCCCATGCGGCCACCGTCTCGCGGACATGCTCGGCCGACGCCTGCAGCGCGGACGCCTCATCGGCCGACAGCTCCACCTCAATGATCTCCTCGACACCACTTGCGCCGAGCTTCACCGGCACGCCGACGAACGTGTCCTCGATGCCGTACTCGCCCTGCAGCAGCACGGAGACCGGCATGACCCGGCCCTCATCCCGCAGGATCGACGCGACCATCTCGGCGACGCCCGCCGCGGGCGCGTAGAACGCGCTGGCCTGCTTGAGCAGCCCGACGATCTCCGCGCCGCCGTCCCGCGTGCGCTGGATGATCTCCTCAAGCCTGCCGGTCTCGATGAGCTGCGTGATCGGCACACCGCCCACGGTGGCGGAGGATGCCAGCGGCACCATCGAGTCGCCGTGCCCGCCCAGGACCATCGCCTGCACGTCCACCGCCGAGCAGCCGAGCTCCATGCCGATGAAGCAGCGGAAGCGGGCGGTGTCCAGCGCACCGGCCATTCCCATGACGCGCTCGCGCGGATGGCCGGAGACTTCCATCGCGATGTGCGTCGTCACGTCGAGCGGGTTGGTGACCATGATGATGATCGCTTCGGGCGCGACGTTCACTATCTCCTCGACGATGCCGGTGACGATCTTCCCGTTGGTCGCGAGCAGGTCGTCGCGGGACATGCCTGGCTTGCGCGCGATCCCCGCGGTGACAACGACGACGTTCGATCCCTCTGCGGGCGCGTACTCAGTGCCGCCGCTGATGCGGCTCGAGTGCCCGACGAGCGGCGCGGCCTGCGCCATGTCGAGCGCCTTGCCGGCGGCGAGGCCCTCGACGATGTCAACGAGGTAGACCTCATCGGCGATGCTGCGCTCGGCGACCCTCTGTGCGGTGGTTGCCCCGACGTGTCCGGCTCCGACAACTGTCACTTTCATGGCTTCGCTCCGGTTCCTCGTGAGTGCGTGGTAGTGTGTTCGAGCAGCGATCGCGAGCGCGGCAACCCGGCCTTTGCGCGCTCCGCGGATGTGATATAATGCGCGCGTTATGCCCTCTGCGTTTGAGCTGATACGACGCGTCATCCTGGTGGCCGGCGAGGCCGCATTTCTCTTCGTGGTCTCACGACTGGTCTTCGACCGTGTGCTGCGGGCCACCTGGGGCCGCGCCCCCGCGCGTCGCCTTCTCGTGGGTATTCTGCGCGCTCCCGGCAACATCCTTCACGAGGCCAGCCACGCGGTCGGGTACTACGTCGCGGGCTACCGCGTGACGCGCCTCGTGCCATTCTTCCTCGACAGCGAGGGCCGCGGCTACTGCCGCGCAGGTCGCCCGTGGGCGCCGTGGGCCGTCCCGTGGCTCGCCACGGGGCTGGCGGCGGTGATGCCGCTGGTGGGCGGCGCCGCGGCGCTGTGGGCGACCTCGGCGCTGCTCGGCGTCCCCCAGGACCCGGAGGCGCTGACGAGGATGTCCGCCGACTGGCGGATGCTGGCCGACATTCTGCTGGGGCTCGACTACCACTCGTGGCGGACGTGGGCCTTCCTCTACCTTGCACTGAGCATCGGGGCCGAGCTTGCGCCCAGTGAGATCGACCTGCGGGCGAGTCTGCCGGCGCTGGCGGCATTGGCGGGCCTACTGGTGGCTGCGATCTTCGCGCTCTCCGAGATCGAGGCCCTCGCGCGCTTCCGGCACCCGGTTGACATCTACGCGGGCTGGGCGCTCTCCTGGGCCTCGTCGATCCTCGGCTTCGGCATCATGGCGCTGGCGCTCGTGGGCATCCCGGCGATCATACTCGCGTGGCCGCTCCGCCGCCGGGGCGCGTAGCGGGCGCGCCGCGCGTACATGATGCGGAGGCCGACCCGGCAGGCCGGCCTTCGTGTTCGCGATCTGCAATCCGCCTAAAGCCGCGCGATGATCGCGTCGGCCATCTCGGAGGTGCCGACGGCGGTCGGGTCGTCGCGCTCGGGCTTGAGGTCGTACGTCACCTGGTCGCCCTCGGCGATGACTGCCGCCACCGCGTCCTCGAGCCGCTTCGCGGCGTCGTGCTCCTTGAGGTGGTGGAGCATCATGACCGCGGAGAGGATCGTGGCCGTCGGGTTCACCTTGTTCTGCCCGGCATACTTCGGCGCGCTGCCGTGGGTCGGCTCGAAGACTGCGATCTCCTCGCCGATGTTCGCGCCCGGCGCCACGCCCAGGCCCCCGACGAGCCCGCACGCGAGGTCGCTGATGATGTCGCCGTAGAGATTCGGCAGGACGAGCACGTCGTAGAGATCGGGCTTCTGCACAAGCTGCATGCACATGTTGTCAACGATGCGGTCCTCGAACTCCACGCCTGAGTCGGCGTAATCCTCCGCGACACGGCGCGCGACCTCGAGGAAGAGCCCGTCGGAGAACTTCTGAATGTTGGCCTTGTGCACCGCGGTGACCTTGCTGCGGCCGTTCTCCAGCGCGTACTCGAAGGCGAAGCGTACGATCCGCTCCGAGGCGGTCTCGGAGATCGGCTTGATGGAGATCCCGGAGTCCTCGCGGATGCGCTCGCCGCTGAGGCGCTCGATCTGCCTGATGATCTCCGCGCACGCCTCGGTCCCGCGCTCGAACTCGATCCCCGCGTAGACGTCCTCGGTGTTCTCCCGCACGACGACCAGGTCCGCCTCAGGGTAGCGTGACTTGACGCCCTCGTAGTACTTGCTGGGCCGGAGGCAGGCGTAAAGGTCAAGGAGCTTGCGCAGCGCCACGTTCACCGAGCGGAAGCCGCCGCCGACGGGCGTGGTGATCGGGCCCTTGATCGCGACCTTGTTGGCGCGGATCGAGTCAAGGACACTCTCCGGCAGCGGGGTGCCCTCGTCCTCGAGGACGGTCATGCCCGCGTGCTGGACCTCCCACTCGATCCCAACGCCGGTCGCCTCGACGCAGCGCCGCATGGCCTCGACGAGTTCCGGCCCGGTGCCGTCACCGGGGATAAGCGTGATTGTGTACATCTGATCTCCTCCTGACGAACGATCGGGGCGGGGGAGATCTCCCCCGGCCCCGTCGCATTCACGTTGCGAGGTATGATGCGCGAATCACGCAAGAGCCTGCGCGAATCGCGTAAGGCCTGTGTCCAGCTCCTCCATGCTCGTGGCGAAGCTGATGCGGATGTAATCCTCCGCGCCGAACGCTTCACCCGGCACGAGGCTGATGAGCGCCTCGCCCAGCAGATACTCCGCCATGTCGAGCGAGCCGTCGATGGTCCTTCCTCCAAGCTCGCGGCCGTAGTGCTCGGCGACGTTGGGGAACGCGTAGAACGCGCCCCGCGGGGTCGCGCAGGTCACTCCGGGGATCGCACTCAGCCGCTCCATCACGAAGTCGCGCCGCTTCTCAAACTGCTCGGTCATCTCCGCAACCGAATCCTGCGGCCCCGCCAGGGCCTCGATCGTGGCGGCCTGCGCGATGGAGTTGGGGTTGGAGGTGGACTGCCCCTGCAGGGCGCCGGCGCGCTTAACGAAGTTCGCGTCGCCGATCAGCCAGCCAATCCGCCAGCCGGTCATCGCGTAGGTCTTGGCGACGCCGTCAACGATCAGCGTGCGCTCGCGGACCTCTTCGCCAAGCTGCGCGGGGCTGACATGCTCGGCATCATCGAAGATGATGTGCTTGTAGATCTCATCAGAGATGATCGTCAGGTCGTGCTCGACGGCGATCTGTGCGAGGCCCTCGATGATCTCCGGTTCGTAGACGGCGCCGGAGGGGTTGCACGGGCTGTTGATCATCATCGCGACCGTCCTGTCGGTGATCGCGGCGCGCACCTGGTCGAGGTCCGGCTGGAAGTCATCCTCCCCGCGCGTCTCGATCGCGACCGGCTTCGCGCCAACGAACTCGGCCTGCACGGGGTAGGTGACCCAGTAGGGCGAGAAGCAGATGATCTCATCCCCCGGATCGTACATGACCTCCGCGATGTTCATCAGCGAGTGCTTCGCGCCGTTGGAGACCAGCACGTTCGCCGGGTCGTACTTCACCCCGAGGTCGCGCTCGGTGGCATCGCAGATGGCCTGCCTGAGCTCATTCGTGCCTGAGGCGGCGGTGTACTTCGTCTCACCCGCGTCCATCGCGCGTTTCGCGGCCTCGATGACGTTGGCGGGCGTGGGGAAGTCCGGCTCACCCACGGCGAAGGAGAGAACGTCCTTCCCCTCGGCCTTGAGCTGGTCGGCTTTGACTTTCATGCCGATGGTGGCTGACGGCTTGATGGCGTCCATCCGGCTGGCAAACTTCATGATGATCTCTCCTGTCCGGTCTGTCAGATCTGAGGAGCCGGCTCCATCCCGCTGCCTGCGGCGAGGACCGGAGGAGGTAGTATTCTCCCCAGTCGCCGGAGTTCCTTCTGCACCGCGTCCCATCCGGGCTCGAGCCTGCGCGCCTTCTCCAGCGCCTCGGTGGCGTCGCCGTAGCGTCCCAGCCGGCCGTAGACCACGCCGAGGTGATAGAGTATCTCAGGATCCTCGTCGGGGGTGTGCCTCCGGGCGCGCTCGAGGTAGAACGCCGCATCCACAAGCTCTCCCTTGCGGTAGAGCGCCCAGCCGACGCTGTCAACGAACGCCCCCTGCAGCGGCATCGCCTCCATCGCCGCGCTCACGGCCTCGTGCGCGCGGTCGAGGTGCACGTTGGCGTCGGCGAGGATGTACCCGGCGTCGTTGAGCAGCAGCGCCCACTCGGGCCGTGTGCGCCTCGCCTGCGCTCGCTGCCGCATCACCCGGTCGATGATCGCGAGGCATATCTGCGCGCCCTCATCGACACGTTCGGTGTTCAGGAGGCAACGCGCGTAGGCGAGGCGGTCGCGCGGCTCGAGATCGTCGAGCGCCTCGAAGAGAGGGATGGCCTTCTCCCAGGCCCGAGCGGCGGTGAAGAGGAGAGCGGCACGGCGCATGAGGTCGATGTCATCGGGCATCAGTGTGATCGCGCGGTCGAGTTCCTCGACGGCGCGCGGGGCGTTCCGTGGGAGGTTGCGCAGGTTCGACTCCGCCTCCTGCACGTAGCGCAACGCCACGAACTCCTCGCGCATCGTGGTGACCGAGCCGCAGCCCGCGGTCAGCACCACCACGCCCGCCAGCAGCAGTCCGAGCAGGCGGGTCATGTCAGGGCCCCCGGCTTGAACTCCTGCCCGACGAATGCGACCACGTCGTAGTACTGCATCCCCAGCACGATCATCTGCTCGGCGGTGGCCGGTGAGGAATAGACGGCGTACGACGTCGAGTAACGCCAGAGTTCGTCGCCGCTGTCGAGCGCGAGTGCGTAGAGCGCCCCGTCCTTGGAGCCCGCGTACACGACGTTCCCCGCAATCGCCGGGGATGCGAGGATCTCATCGTCGGTCTCGAATGCCCACACCAGCGAACCGTCGCCGCGGTCGGCGGCGTAGACTTTGCCGTCCATGCACCCGAACACCGCGTACTGCTCCGAGAGCGCCGGGCAGCAGCGCACGCGGCCCTCAACGTCGGTGCGCCAGAGGAGCTCGCCCGTCGATGCGCTCAGCGCCGTCAGCGCCTGGGCATCGGAGCCGAAGTAAAGCGCTCCGTCGGCGACGCTGGCCGCGGCCGCGATCGGCTCGTCGGCGTCATGCTCCCAGACCGCCTCCCCGTCCTCGCGACGCAATGCGCGCATCCTGCCGTCCCACGAGCCGACGACCACCATCTCATCGACGATCGTCGGTGCGGCTGAGATCTCGTCATCCGCGCGCGCCTGCCACCGGACACCGCCGGTGCGGGCGTCGAGCGCGGTCAGGCGGCCTCCCTGGTTGCCCACGAAGACCATGCCCTCCGTGACGGCGGGCGAGGATCTGCTGGGCGCTCCGGTGGCGTAGTCCCAGCGCACATCTCCGCCCTCGGCGTCGAGGCAGTAGACGTGGCCGTCACGGGAGCTGACGAAGACCGAGTTGTCAACGAGGGCCGGGGTTGACTCCACCCGATCCCGTGTTTGCGCCTCCCACCGAAGCTGACCGGAGGCGCTGTCGAGCGCATACACGTAGTTGTCGCGGGAGCCCACGCAGACGACGCCGCCGCCGACGGCCGGCCCGGCGACGACCGGGCCGCGCGTCTGGAAGCGCCAGCGGACCTTCAGCGGCGGGCTGACCTGCTGGTTCGAGCGCCCGACGCGCCGTACATTCCCGTGGAAGGTCGTCCACTCTTCGAAGCGGCTGGCCCGCTCCTGCTGCTCGAGAACCTCCTGGCGCATCTCCTGGACGTTCTCACGGCCAAGCTCAGTCGTGGCGAGCCGGCCGGCCTCGTCGAGCAGTCCCAGCGCAGTCTCAAACTCCCGTCGCTGCGCCCAGGCCATCGCGAGGGCGAAGGCGATCTGCGCCGGGCGCGGCTGATTCCTGCGTGCCTGCTCGATCTCACGGATCGCGCGTGGCTCCTGTGCGACGCGGCCCAGCGCGTACGCCACCGCCCACGGCGCGTCAGGGCTCTCCCGCAGTCGCCGGAGGAGGATGCGAGTGGTCGACTCCGCGTCCATCTCCATCAGCGCTTCGGCGACCTCGTCGCGCATCTCCTCGTCTCCGTCGCGCAGCGCCTGCGCAAGAGGCCGGAGGGCCCGCCGGCTCTCGATCCGGCCGAGGGCATACGCGGCGAGATGGCGCTGCTCGTTGGTTCCACGCCCCAGCAGATGGACGAGATCCCGATCGAGGCCGCGGAGATACTCCTCGGCCAGCTCGCGGATATCCTCCTCCTCGTCGTCAAGCAGATCGACAAGCTCCTGGAGGTAGTCGCGCGACACGTGCGGTCCCAGCGCCCGGAGCGCCGCGCGCCGGACATGGTCGCCCTTCTCGTGAAGCATCTCCTTGATGCTCGGCTCGAAGAGCTCCTCCAACTCCTCGACCCTTCCAAGCCAGTAGCCGACGTCCACCTGCCGGTGCACGGCGCTGCGGATGATCAGCGCCATCTCCTCGGGGGAGATCGTCAGTTCATTGCGGTGTGTGCTCAGCACCCGCAGCGCACCCTCCTGCATGAGGAGGCCGAACTTCTGGTAGTTGCCCAGCTCGCGGGTGAGCAGGTCCTGCACGTCCTTAACCTCGATCTGCCGCTCGGTCATCCACTCCTCAATCTTGCGCGCCATGTACTCGTGGACGACCTCGTACTGCCGCTTCTCGGGCCTGCCGACCCGCCGGACGAGGCGCAGGTCCTCCAGCCGCGCGAGTATCCGCTCAACCGTCTCCTCGTTCTGATTGACCTCGGACGCGATCCGCTCGACCGAGCGCACTGCCTTCAGCTCGGAGGACTGCACCATCTGCTTGAGTATGTTCCGAACCAGCCGTCGCTCCCACGGGGGAAGCTGCTGGAGCGCGTGTTCGAGGTAGTCGCGCAGGATCCTGTCCGCGCCGTCAAGCTGCTCGTAGGCGTGGGGGCTGATGACGTGCTGGCTGGGTGAGAGCGTCTGATAGAGCCGATCCATCACGATCTGAAACTCGGTCGGCTCGCAGCCACCGTCATGACATATGTCCTCGAGAACCCGGTCCACGACCTCTTCTTCGATGGTGAGATGGAAGTTCGAGCCGGGCTTGAGGGCGGCGATCCTCGCCTGCCTCTCGCTCATCTTGCGCAGCCGGTAGAGGTTGTGCAGAATCTCCGGGAAATGATCCTGAAGGTCGTAGAGGCGACCGAGGTAGTCCTCACGGATTGACAGGAGCACGCGAAGGTCTTCGCCGATGACCTCCAGCGCCTCGGCCAGTTGCGTGGCGAACTCCTGCTGAAGCCGGTCTCCGGTCTTGACGAAGTACTCCTCGAACTGGTCGATCAGCAGCACGATCGGCCGCCCCGCCAGTCTGACCGCTTCGGCGAGCAGGTCCGGCAGGGGGCTGTCGTCCTCGATCCGGGCGATGTCGTGCTCGACGAGCGTGTCGCTGATCGCCTCGCGCGTCGCCTCGATCGGGTCGTCGCCGCAGCGGACGTAGACGGGCAGCCACGGGGTTCCGTGGTCCTCGTCGGACTCCTCGGCCTCCGAGAGCATCCACGCCATCACGCCCGCCGACAGCAGCGACGTCTTGCCCCGGCCCAGCGCGCCGAAGAGCACACTGAGCTGGTGCTTGCGGATCATCTCGACGACGTCCTCGGTCTCCTGCTCCCGGCCGAAGAACAGCTCGGCGTCCTCAACGCGATAGTGGTCGAGGAAGCGGAAGGGGCCGCCTGAGAGGACGCTGAGGGTCGGACCGGACTTCTTCTGACGCTCGGTGCTCCGCCTGTGACGCGCGACGCGATCCTCGAGGCCGGAGAAGAATGCGTTGGGCTCACCCGGGTCGCGGCAGATCAGGTGGCGCGCCGACGCCCGCTTTGCAAGCATCCCCGTCACATGCGGTTGGAGCCGATGGTAGTCCACGCTCGCGGGGCTCTCCATCTTCAGCTCCTGGAAAAGGTCCACGTCATCCATCGGGATGATGCGGTTGATCCAGAAGACGCGGTCGCCCTCATCGGGGACGTGCGGGATGAATGCCCTGTCGCGCTCGGTGTATCCCACGAAGACGGAGAGTGTCTTGAATGCCGACTCGATCACCGGGCCGATCTCATCGATCGCCTCGTCAACCTCCTGCTGGGAGAGCGGGAGGAACTCGCCGGTCATCGACCCGGCGCACTTGACGACCACCACGCGGGTGGAGCCCGAGATCGCCAGCTCGATCTCCTCGGGAGAGTCCCGGCCTGCTATCAGCAGATGGTAGTCGGTGTCGGGCTCCATGTGCTGGTTGCGCAGGGCGCGCTGCAGGAGGTTCGTGGGGTCGGTTGTGAAGATCGCCGGGAAGTAGCCTTCGGAGATCATCCGCGCGAGGCGGGTGTGGGCCTCACTGGGGCGCCGCTCCTCCGTGAGCGCACGGAGGCGGCGGCAGCGCTCGAGGTGCGATGGCACCTGCTCGGCCATCAGCTCCAGCGCCGCCTCGCCCCGGTCCTCCTCCGGCAGCTTGATCTCGTGCTCCTCGGCCCACGCGATCGCCATCTCCTGGAGGACCTCTTCGACCATCAGTTCGTCGGGAGACGTCCGTACGGCGTGGCCGACGAAGAGGACATGGCGGCCCAGTTCGTTGCGACGTGACTTGATGTAGTCCGCGATTGCGGTAAGCATAATTCCCCTGGTGTGACACTACTCGCGACCGCTGCGGCCGCGCCGCTCAACTGCTGAACATGCTGCGTCAAGACAGACGGGGCGGCAGCAGGCCGCCCCGGGCATTGACGTCTCAGCGCGTCATAATGCTCACGTTCATCACGCTCTCCGCCGGTGGAGGCGGCGCGCGGCATAGTTCGATGATGGTGGGCCCGGCTGGAATCGAACCAGCGACCAACCGGTTATGAGCCGGTTGCTCTAACCTCTGAGCTACGGGCCCTGATGGTACACCCCCGCACCGCAATTATACGCACAACCGGCGAGGGGCGTCAATCGGCTCGATCGCGCGCGATGACAACGGTGCCGCCGCTCACTCGAGGTAGTCGCGCAGCACCTTGTTGCGGCTCGGGTGGCGAAGCTTCTTGAGCGCCTTGGCCTCGATCTGCCGGATGCGCTCGCGGGTGACCTCGAAGATGTGCCCGACCTCCTCGAGGGTGCGGGAGTATCCGTCCTCCAGGCCGAAGCGGAGCTTGAGCACCTCGCGCTCGCGTTCGGTGAGCGTGTCGAGGACCTTCTCAAGCTGCTCGCGCAGCACCGAGTTGGAGGCCACGTCCACGGGAGTGCCGACCTCGTCGTCGGGCACGAAGTCGCCCAGGTGCGAGTCCTCCTCCTCGCCGACGGGCGCCTCCAGCGAGAGCGGGTCGGGCGCGATGCGCTTGATCTCAGCGACGCGCTCGACCGGCAGATCCATCTCCGCGGCGACCTCTTCGAGGCTCGGCTCGCGACCAAGCTGCTGCAGGAGCGCCCGCGAGGTGCGCACGACGCGGTTGATAGTCTCGACCATGTGCACCGGGATGCGGATGATCCGGCCCTGATCGGCGATCGCGCGGGTGATCGCCTGTCTGATCCACCACGTCGCGTAGGTGCTGAACTTGTAGCCCTTCTTGTAATCGAACTTCTCGACCGCGCGCATCAGCCCCATGTTGCCCTCCTGGATCAGGTCCAGGAAGCTGAGGGTCGAGCGGCCCGCATACTTGCGGGCGATGCTCACCACGAGGCGAAGATTCGCATCGGCCAGCGCCTGCACCGCCTCTTCATCGCGCAGCTTGAGGCTCTGGTCGTGGGCGGAGTGTGGATCGACCTGGTCGGAGAAGCACACGAGCACTTCCTCTCGGAGGCTCCGCTCGCGCTCCTCGTCCTCGGGCTCGCGCTCGACGACATGCAGCGGCTCACTCCTGGCGCCGGCGGTGAACGAGATGCTCATATCGTCCTGCAGCGGGAAGCCCGCCACGCCGACGATACCGCCCTCACCGGAGGCGATCTGCACGGTGTACGTCATCCGCGGCGCCCACGGCTCCTGCGGGACCACTCGGAGGCAGCGCGCAAGCTCGGAGTAGTAGACCGAGCAGGGCACCTGCTGGTCCATCGAATCGATCACGAGCACCGACTTGCTGCTTACGCTGCGTGGTTCGAGGTCGCGGTCGAAGTGTATCACCACCGCGGAGGTCGGCGCGATGCCGGTCTCGCCGTCCTCCGGCGCGGTGCGGCTCACTCTCGGCCCGGCCTTCTGATTGGTGGTAGAGAAGCTGAACTCGAAGGGCCGCCTGAGACGCTTGCCGCCCTCGCTGATGGGGCCATCCTCGCCCGCGGCGACCGTCACCACGAATGTGTTGCGATGCAGCAGGTTCGCCGATGGTGTGAAGACGAGCGTATCAGGCGCCTCGCCGATCGTGACCTCGCCCCGGACGGTCCTGCCGCGTGTGTCGCGGACTGAGATTGTGTCCGATCCGAGCGACTCGGGCGCGATGCCGTCGTTGAACCGCACGGCGATCGTCCTGTGGACTTCGACGCCCTCCTCTTCGCTCTGAGGCCCGGTCTTCATCACCGAGAGCGGGGCGCCGGCTACGTCCGTGGTGAAGGACCATGAGACGTTGTTGCCCAGCGTGCGGCCGGCAATATCGCAGACGCCGTCATCGGAGCCATCGATCGTGACAGTGTATGTGGTGCCCGGTCGAAGCCGCCTGTCCGCCCGGAACAGGAGGCAGTTGCGCGCCGTATCGAACTCGGCGGCTCCCTCGCCCAGATGTATGCGCTTGGCGAGTTCGACCTCTTCCTCTGCACTGAGCAGCGGCACCTTGCCGATGTTGCGCAGGTACATGCGCACGGAGTCGTCAACCGGCACTGCGTCGGCCTCGGCAAAGCTTCCCCCGTCGTCATCGGCCTCATCGCTGGCGGACGAATCGCGGCTGTCCTCGTCGTCGTCGAACGCGTCCTCAGCGGTCTCGGCAACGCGTATCTCCGCCTCGCTGAGCACAGCGTAGATGTCTTCGATGTCCTGCGCGTCAAGGTCCTCAACATCGCCGAGGCCTTCCTGAATGTCCTCGTACGTGAGGTAGCCCTGGTCCTGGCCCTTACGCACCAGCGCCTTTACCTCGGCGAGATCCTTGACCTCTTCATCCTTCCCCTTCGGCAACCAGTTCAGCTCCTTTCGACAGGCGGGGCACCGCGAGCGGCATCGCGATACATGTCCGATGGCCTCGCGCTCTAATCATCGTCGTCGGTGAAGGGGTCGCCCTCCTCGACCGCAAATGGATCACCCACGGGCGGCCGAGCGGGCTCCTGCTTCACATTTGCCCCTGAATCTTCATCAGCAGCGCTTCCCGATGCGGCGGCCGAAGACCTCTCCAATGCGGCGAGTTCTTCGTCCGTGCGCCCCTTCCACTCCTCGGGAGCGGTTGTCCGCGAGCGCTCACGCAGTTGCGCGTCACCAACGAAACCACGCCCGGAGGAACCCCGCACACGGCGGCAGACCTCGTAGTACTGCACGACGATCGGGTCGTCGGGCGTGAGTTCGCCGCTCTCGATCCCCTGCACGACCATGCGCTGCAGTTGTTGAAAGTCCTCAACGCGTATCTCGTCATCATCGGACAGGTTGCACGCGACCAGCCAGCCTATGCCCCCGAGTCGTCGGTGGGCGCGAAGCCTGCCGATCGCCTCGGCGGTCTGCGCCGCCCGGACATCGTCGTCCTCACGCTCGGTGCGCTCGATCTGCGCTACCGTGAGTTCCACGCAGCGGTGCCGAACCCCTTCTTCCTCGGGCAATTCGTCGGCGAGCGCGTTGGGGTCGGGAGAGCCGCTGGATGCGATCTGCTCCTGAAGTGCGCGCAGTATCGCGGCATCGGCCTCAAGCAGCATGTCCTCCGGCTCGAGCCTGGCGACGACCGCGAACGCGGTCTCCGCGTCATCGAGCGCCAGCGCGAGCAGCTCCGTCTCCGCCTTCATCAGATCGGCCCGGGTGCGTGTGAGTGTCTCCGCGATGAAGCCGGGGTCGCGCTCGGAGGGGCCGCGAGACGTGCTCGTCCGCTCGCCCTTCATCTTCCGGCTCAACTCGAACTTGAGCACTCGCGTCATCGACTCGGTCCGCCCCGGGTCACCCTGTCCCCACATGTCCGCCGCGCGGGCGATGAACTCATCACGCCGCGGCCAGTCGTCGATGCGCATGAGCACATCGACGGTCTCACGCGCTGCGTCCGCCGCCCCGTCGGGGCCGCGGTCGGCGTGCCGGTCGAAGATCATCCTGAGCTGATATTCGATGGGGGAGACGCGGTCGTCGAGAAGCTCACGGAACGCGTCGGGGCCGTGTTCTCTGACGAACTCGTCCGGGTCGGTGTTCTCCGGGAGCACGACCAGGCTGGCTGCGATCTCCGCCGTCTCGACGACCTCGAGGTTGTTGAGCGCGGCGCGGGCTCCCGCCGCGTCGGAGTCGTAGACCAGCACGACCTCGTCGGCGTAGCGGCCGAGCAGCTCGAGCTGCTGGCCGGTGAGTGCGGTGCCAAGACCAGCGACGGCGTTCCCGATGCCCGCCTGGTGGAGCGAGATGACGTCCGTGTATCCCTCGACGATCAGGGCTCGCTTCTCGGTCACGACGGCGTCTCGGGCGACGTCCAGCGCGTACACCGCGCGTCGCTTGTGGAAGAGCGGGGTCTCCGGTGAGTTGAGATACTTCGCCGGGTTCTCCGGGTCCATCGCGCGTCCGCCGAAGCCGATGACGCGTCCCGACATGTCCATGATCGGGAAGATGATGCGGTTGCGGAAAGTGTCGTAATGTCCTCCACGCTCGCCTCGCTTGGCCAGCCCGGCCTCCTCAGCGAGCGTCGCGTTGATCCCCTCGGCGGCGAGCGCATTGAGCAGGTCATCCCACGAATCGAGGGCGAAGCCGAGTTGGAAGCGGTCGATCATCGCGCGTGAGAAGCCCCGGCCGGCGATGTATCTGCGCGCCTGCTCGGCGGACGGGTGTTTGAAGAGGTTGCGCCGGAAGTGATCGCGCGCGATCTCGTTGGCGCGCTCGAGCAGCTCGCGGCGCCTGCGCCTCTCCCCGGCCATCGGGTCTGACTCGATCTGCACTCCCGCGCGCCGGGCCAACTGCCGCAGGGCCTCAGGGAAACTCAGGCCGTCGCGCTTCATGACGAAGGAAAAGATGTCCCCGCCCTCGCCGCAGCCGAAGCAGTGGTAGAAGCCGCGCTCGGGGTCGACCGTGAAGGAGGGCGTCTTCTCCTGGTGGAAGGGGCAGAGACCTTTGAAGCGCTGCCCGGATCTCTCCAGGCGTACATGCTGACCGATCACCTCGATGATGTCGAGGCGGTCTCTGATCTCCTCTTTTGCCTCGTCAAAGTCCATGAGCGTCTCGTCCGGTGGCCGACGGCGGTCTCAAACACGAGCCACGGGGGGCGAAAAGGGCGACGCCAGCAATACCAGGCGTCGCCCTTCAGACCACTCCGATTGCGTGGCACTACTGGTTTCGCCGCCGCCTTCCGAAATCCTTCATTGAGCGGAGAAAGCCTCAATGATTCCTGACGGGCGGCGGCGGAGCCCCCCTCTCGACGGGTGCGTGGGAATAGTGTGTCCGTGCCGGGCAGGAGAATCGGGCTGCGCAGGGAAGCCTTGGGAGGACAGGTGCAACTTTCTCAGGCGGTCAAAGGAGCCGACCATGATCAGGGACCTTCACGCGGGGCTGAGCCTCCGGGGCAGGATGACGCCGCTCTTCACGGCGGCTTTGATCCTGATGCTGACGTGTGCCGTGTGGGCAGCACCTCAGAGCGTCACGATCCTCCACTTCAACGACTTCCACGGCAACGTGGTCACTCCCGAGGGCGAGGGCGCGCTGGGAGGGATCGCGCGGATCGCCGGGGCGATCGAGCAGATTCGCGCGGAGAACGCGCAGGCAGGGGCCACGACGCTGGTTCTGATTGCAGGGGATGTGCTGCAGGGCACGCCGCTGTCCACCGTGTTCCACGGTGAGGCCGACGTCGCCGCGCTCAACCACATGGGCATCTCCGCGATGGCGGTGGGCAACCATGAGTTCGACTACGGCATGCCGAATCTGCACAGGCTGATCGAGATGGCGAACTTCCCCGTGCTCTCCGCCAACATTCGGCGGAAGGTGGACGGCACGCTGGTGTTCGGAGGCACGGAGCGCTTCATGGCGGGCGACGAGATGATCGTCGTGATGGGTCTGACCACCCCTGAGACGCGTGTGACGACGATGCCGTCGAATGTCGAGAACCTCGACTTCGAGGACCCGGCGGAGACCGCCCGAACGCTGGCCGATCGCATCACGCGGACGCGGGATCGGGTCGTCGTGGCGCTGACGCACCTCGGGCATGAGGAAGATGTGCAGCTTGCGAAGGACGTTCCGGCCCTCGACGTGGTCGTCGGCGGGCACAGTCACACGATGATCGAGGAGGCCGTCCGCGCCGGCAACGCGCTGGTGGTGCAGGCAAAGGGCTACGGCGAGTACCTCGGCCGTCTCGATCTCGTGATCGAGGGCGGGAAGGTGCTGAGCCATCAATACGCGCTGATCCCGATGGATGAGTCGGTGCCGGAGGATGCGCGCGTGGCGGCGGTCGTCACCGAGTATCAGAACAAGCTCGATGACGCGATCAAGCGCGTGGTTGGGTTTGCGGAGGTGCCGCTGAACGGGAATCGCGAGGATGTGCGGTCGGGTGAGACGAATCTGGGCAACGCGATCACCGACGCGATGCGGCTGGTGTCCGGCGCGCCGATCGCCCTGCACAACGGCGGCGGGATCCGCTCCTCCATCGACCAGGGGCCGATCACCCTCGAGGAGGTCCTGCAGGTGCTGCCCTTCGGCAACGAAGTCGCGACACTCGAGTTGACGGGCGCGCAGCTTCGGCAGATCCTCCAGCGCAGCATCGCCGAACCGCGGCCCTTCGGTGGCTTCCTGCACGTCTCGGGCCTGAAGATCGTCGCCGAGGGTGGAGTGCTGACCGAGGTGATGGTGGGGGACGAGCCGCTCGACGATGGTCGGGCGTACACCGTCGCGACGAATGCCTTCTTGATGGAGGGCGGCGACGGGTATGAAACCTTCACCGAGGGCGCGAAGCAATACTACGTGGGTACCAAGCTGGACACCTCGTTCGTCCAGTATCTCACGAAGCACGGATCGATCTCACCCGAGGTCGAGGGGAGGATCACGATCAGATGAGGTTGGGAAAGATGGCAGCGGTGGTACTGATCGCACTACTCGCGGCGAGCGCGGCCTGTGCGCAGGGAACCCTGCCGCAGCCGGTTCAGACCGCGGTGAATGATCTCGCGCAACGGCTGAACGTCGGCCACGACGCGATCACCGTCGCGAGCTTCGAGGAGGTCACGTGGCCGGATGCATCGCTCGGCGACCCGCAGCCGGGCCGGATCTACGCGCAGGTGCAGACCCCCGGCTACCGGGTGTTTCTGCACGCCGAGGGCCAGCGCTGGGAGTATCATACGGACCGGGGCACGCGGGTGGCGCTGGTGGGCTCACAGGAGTTGGTGGAGGGCGGGGTGGATGCTTTGACTGAGGAGCAGGAGACGCGGATCCGCCTGGCGATCATCGCGCAGGCAAAGCAACACATCGCGGAGCGCCTCGAGATCGAACTCGGCGAGGTATATCTCGGCGCGGTGGAGGAGCGCACGTGGCCCAGTGCGGCGCTCGGCGTCGAGGAGCCGGGGGAGATGTACGCGCAGGTGATGACGCCGGGCTACCGGCTGGTGCTGGAGGCTCGGGGCGTCCTCTACGACTATCACACCGACCTGACCGGTCAGATCCGGCCCGCGGGCATCGTGGAGCCGGGGGCGATCCCGCATGATGCTGGCGCACAGTTCGACCGGCCGCCCGCGGTCGAGGCGGCGGTTGTGGATCTCGCCGCCCGGCTGAGCACCCGGGCTGAGGCGATCGCGGTGGTGGATGTCGAGCGGGTGGAGTGGTCGAGCGGAGCGCTCGGACTGCCGGAGCCGGGTATGATGTACACGCAGGCGATCGTCCCGGGCTACCGGATCGTGCTGGAGGCGAAGGGGCGCAACTTCGCCTATCACGCCGATGATGGGGCGAGCGCGCGCTACGCGGGCCTTGCGTACCCTCAAGACGCCGCCGTCTCGATCCTTGCGATGAGCCCGACGGAGCCGGCGGATGGCAACAACTTCTTCCACCTGCTGAGGATCGATCCCGTCTCACAGCAGCGTCAGACGGCGTTGGAGTTCGTCTCCGAGTTCGTGACGACGCCCGACGGCCGCGATCTCGTCATCAAGCGGCGGACGTCGCGGTCCGGACACCAGCTCGCGCATCTCGGCGCGGACCGCCTGATGACCGAGCTTGCGAGCGCCTTCGACTTCCACGGGATCGCCCTGCGGCACGACGGTCAGATGCTCGCCTGCTGGACTCTCCCATCGGTCGCGGATCGCAACCCGCGGCTGAGCATCTTCGAGATGACTGAGGACGCCGGGGCGCCGATCGAGCCGCAGATTCCCGGCTTTGAGCCCGGATCTTTCACGACCGGCATGATGACCTGGACCAACGACGGGCTGGCGTTCACGGTGCGCGGTGCCACCGGCGCCCGCAGCTTCTACTGGACGCCCGACGGTGGCATCCAGGAGCTGGGCTCATTCGCGGTGATGGGCTGGGTCCCGCGGACAGGGGCACTGCTGATCCGCCGGGCGCAGAACAATCGCGAGGTCCTTGCGACCTTCGTGCCGGGCGTCGGTGAAACGGCGATGCTCGCGGACGTGCCGGCGATGCAGTCGGTGAGCGCGCCCGAAGGCGAGCAGTGGGTGGTGGCCTCAGTCAGCGAGGGCGCCGCGCCGCAGATTCAGCAGATCACCTGGGGCGGGAGCGTGGCGGCGCGCTACGACCTGCAGCGGACACAGGCGGCGACGGTGCGCGTGTCACCGCTCGGCGACATGATCGTGGCCGAGTACGCCCGTGGCGATGCGACGCGGGTGGACCTGATCGGGCTCGAGGGTGGCCTGCAGGCGCAGACGATCAGTGACGTCGTGGGCGCCGTCCCTGTGGCGGACTAACCGTCGCGAAGCTCCAGCAGCAGGTCATACATCTCGTTCCTCGCGCGGCCGGTCAGCTCGCTGAGCAGATCGGCCGCGTCCCGTGTACTTGCGCCGATCTCCAGCAGACGCCCGGCCGAGGCGCGAACCTGGTCGTCTGATGGCCCCCCCGGCGCCCCGGTGGCCGCACCCGGTGGCAGCAGCAGGACAAGCTCGCCCAGCGGCTCATTCCGGGCGAAGTGCTCGGCGGCGTCGGCCGCGGTGGTGCGCAGGATCTCCTCGTGGAGCTTGGTGAGTTCGCGGCAGATGACGACCGGCTGGCCCGCGCCGGCCACGTCGATGAGATCGGCGAGACAGTCGCGGAGGCGATGCGGAGTCTCGTAGAAGACGCTCGTGACCGGTGACGCGATCAACTCCGCGAGGAATTCTCGGCGCTCAGAGGCGCGGCGGGGGGCGTAGCCCGCGAACTCGAAGCGGTCGCCCCGCAGCCCGGAGACGCTCAGGGCGGCGGTGATGGCGCTTGGGCCGGGGACGGGGATGATCTGCACACCGGCCGCCGCGGCCTCTGCGACAAGTGTCGCGCCCGGGTCGGCGACCACCGGAGTGCCGGCGTCGCTGGCGAGCGCCATCGTCGCGCCGTCCGCGAGCCTGCGCACGAGGCGGGCGCGCTTCTCCGGGACGGTGTCTCCGTGGTAGCTCTCGACGGGGGTTGAGAGACCGAGCGAGCCGAGGAGCCTCGCCACGCGGCGGGTATCCTCCGCAAGCACAAGGTCCACCTCGCCGAGCACCCGGCAGGCGCGCTGCGTGATGTCCTCGAGATTGCCGATCGGCGTCGCGACGACGTAGAGGGTGCCGGACATTTCGCCAGTCTCCCCGGGCGCGGAATGACGCGGACGCCGGATCAGCGCACCGGCAGCAGGTCCCTGAGAGCGGGTTCGGGCGGCATCGTGCGCTTGAAGACGCTGCCGAGCACCATCGCCTGCACGCGACGCACGGTCTGCTCCTCGAAGCCCTCCGCGGCGATCTCCTCGACGGTATTGCGGTCCTCCGTCAGGCACGCGAGGATCAGGTCGGCCTGCTCGTAGG
>JBMNNW010000076.1:0-26467 GCA_050942735.1 Armatimonadota bacterium | reverse complement strand
GACCGATAGTCTGTTCATCGGAGCTGCCCTCCCGAATGTGAGTTTCTGATTCAAACCCACCTTCCGGGAACAACGGGCAGCTCCCTTTAATCCCCCCAACCCTTAATCGTTGATACGGAGCCCAACCACGGCCGCCCCCTCGCGGCAGGACAATGAACGCCCGTGCCGAAGCCAATGATGGGAAATCGAGGTGACAGGCTGGTTGGTGGGGCAGGAGGAGTACGATGAACGCAGTTCGCGCAACCACGATCGCGGTACTCTGCGGCGCAGTCCTGATGCTCTGGGGCTGCCCGGACGAGCAGGCGACGGAGACTGAGCCGCCTCAGATCGAGGCGATGGAGCCGCCCGCCGAGGAGGCCACGACCGATCACCGGCCGGGCGAACACATGGACGGGGGGCATATGCACGGTGACACAGAGGACGCCGGCGCGCACCACCACGGCGTGACCGCTCCGTCAGACCAGGCGCTCTCAGGCGAGGTCGTCAACGGCACGAGGGTCGTGCGGGTGGAGGCGAAGCGCTATGAGTTCGTGCCCGCCACCATCGTCGTGGAGCAGGGGCGGCCTGTGCGGCTTCACATCACCGCCACCGATGTGATGCACGGATTCGACGTGGAAGGCATGGAGGTCGATGTGAGACTGCCTCCCAACGAGACGCAGACCGTTGAGTTCACCCCGGCCGAGGCGGGCGAGTACCACGTCCATTGCAGCGTCTACTGTGGCCCGGGCCATGGCGAGATGCACGGCGCGCTGATTGTGCGGGAGTAAGCGCCCGCGAGCGGCACGGACCGTGGCACGCCCGCCTCAGCGTGCAGCGATGCGAACAAATGTTTCACGTGAAACATTCCGCGCGCCTGGCTCACTCCGCTCCGGGCAGGTGCAGCAGCTCCCGGTAGAACACGCTCCGTGCGCCGTCGGCCCCGGTTACCTCGATCGCGATCAGGTTCGCGCCCGGTTCGAGCGCCACCTTGTGACTGAAGCGCGCCCGGCCACCGTCGGCGGTCATCTCGACGGCCTCCCCGGCGACCGTGACCGTGGCGTCCGCGCCGCAGTATCCCGAGATCGTCGCCTCCGCGGGTGAGTCAAACTCGGTCTCGCTGCCCGCGCCCGGCTTGATCGTCGCCGGTGTGCTCAGCAGCGCGCCGACCGGCGTCACGCTTACCAGCGCCACCGGATCGCCCTCCAGCGCCTCGATCTCATGCGCGATGAGTTGTCGGAAGCGGTGGATCCATGCCGCCTCCGCGCGGTAGGTCTGCAGCCGGAAGCCGGTCGCGAGCATGCTCGCCCAGTCCTGCATCATCGCCTCCGCGTCAAACTCCGCGCGCACCCCGAGGCGCTCCGCCGCACCCTCCGCCCGTTCCTGCAGCACCATCAGCAGATCGTATTCATCCAGTCCCTGGCGGAATGACTCCCAGCGCAGCGACGAGCGCCAGTGCGGGTCATGCTCGCGCGGCTGGTAGAGCATGTGCCCGTTGCCGAAGTCGTAGTAGGTCTTGTCCGGCTTGACGCTCTTGAGCGGGCGCATCTCCTTCCACGGATCGGGCTCGCCCTCCCACTCGTCGCCGTAGCCGCTCCCGGTCGCCCGCAGCGACCACCACAGCGCGCCGGTGAAGCCGTTCCTCGCCAGCGCCGCCGGGAAGATGCGCAGCGCGCCGGGGTTCCATTCGGCGTTGATCATGTACGCGGAGTTGAGATACGCCCACAGCTCCATCCCCTGCGCCCGGCGCTCTCTCCACTGCTCGGGCGCCTCATCGGCGCGCACCCCGAAGAGATGCCAGCCGGGGCACCAGATGTCGAGGTGCTCGGCAAGCTCATCGCTCATGTGATTGGTCGTGAGCATCACCCGCAACTCCGGCCAGACGTCCTTCGCGCGGCGGCACAGCTCCGCCGTCAGCGGGTACATGGCCTCCGGCAGTTCGTCGCCGACCTTCCAGACGAAGCGGTAGGCCAGGCCGCGCTCGCGCATGTGGTCGCCGAGGCCGCCCATGTACTGTTCAAAGAGCGGCCAGAACTCGTCAGAGCCCACGGTAACCGGGATACCGAGGTAGTCCTCGCGAGGCCCGCGACCGGTCAGCGGCATCGTCGGCGGGACGCCGATGCTGTAGTACCCCAACTCATCGAGCAACAGTTCCACCTGCACGTCATAGTCCTCAAAGTCGAGCGTCATCACGCCCGCGCCATCGACCTCAACGCCTATGCCGGAGGCGCCGTACTTCAGCGCGTTGACGTCAAGCTCCCGGAGCAGTCGGAGGACCTCCGGGTCGCGATCGACCATCGTCGCGTAGTTCACGAGCAGGTGGTCGTCGGGCATCCTTATGTCCCAGACGTTCAGCGCGATGGGCACCGTCGCCGAGAAGCCGTCGCCCTCGACCGTCACCGAGCCGGCGTACCCGCCCGGCTGGGCCTCGCGAGGCACCTCGATCGTGAGCAGCAGTGTGGTGTTGATCTCCGCGGGCGCGTCGAAGGCACCCGATGGCTCGAGCGGGTCGGGGAGCATCCCGCGCTGATTCGTGCGCAGGCCGTAGTGATAGCTGCCGCGGCGCAGATAGGTGTACGCGACGCGGTCCCAGCTCCAGGCGTCGGCGGAGATGAATCCGGGGCCCTCAAGTGCGCTGAAGCTCAGGTCGAGGCCGGTCAACTCCGCGGATGGGCGCAGCACAAGCTGCACCTGCTCGCGCTCACCGCGGGCGGCGGCAAGCTCGACATGATCGGCGCTCAGCAGGTCGTCGGCGTCCGCGAGGTCCTCCTCGGGTAGCACCTTCTGCGTGGGGCAGCGCGCGAAGATCGCGCAGTCGTCGCCGTCATCCAGCAGGACAGGGCGCATCAGTTGCGGCTCGGCAAGGCCGGTGGCGGCGGCCATCTGAGGCTGCGGATGCGCACACCCACAGACGGCGAGACACAGCAGGACGACCAGCAGATGACCAGGCTTCATCACAATGACCTCCACAGACGCGATTGAGCACACTTCTCACCGGGAGGATTGCGCATCAGATCGCCATGCACCTGCTTCCCGGGGCAGGAAGAACCCGGTCCGGCGCGAATCGCATGACAGGCACACCGCATGACGATGGCGCCACCTGTTCGGGCTCGGCGACCACGAGGGAAAGCACGGCTCATGAAGATCGGCGGCCGCGAGATCGAGATCACCAACGGCGAGAAGGTCTTCTTCCCCGATGCGGGGGTCACCAAGGGCGATGTGGTGGACTACTACGCGGCAGTCGCCGACACAATGGTGCCGCATATGAAGCGCTACGGCGTCAGCATGCAGCGCTTCCCGGACGGCCTGCAGGGCGGCAGCTTCTACAACAAGGATACGCCCGAGTACTTCCCCGACTGGATCAGGCGCGTCACCGTGCCAAAACGCGAGGGCGGCAGCTATGACGCGCCGATCGTGGACAGCAGCGCGGCGCTGGTCTACCTCGCGAATCAGGCGGTGCTGACGCCACACCTGTACCTCGCCCGCACCGATGATCTGGAGCATCCGGATCGGATGATCTACGACCTCGACCCCCCGGAGGGCACGGAGGACTTCAGCGCGGTCCGCCGGGCGGCTCTCGACCTGCGGGCGCTGCTCGATGCGCTGGATCTGCAGACGTGGGTCATGACCACCGGCTCGAAGGGCTACCACGTGGTGATCCCTCTGGACGGCACCGCGGATTTCGATGCGGTTCGCGGCTTCGCGCACGACGTGGCGATGGTGCTCGCTCACCGCGATGAGGGCGCCTACACTCTTGAGCAGCGCAAGAACAAGCGCGCCGGCAGGGTCTTCCTTGACGTGCTGCGCAACGCCTACGGGGCGACGGCGGTGGCGCCCTACGCGATCCGCGCGCGCCCCGGCGCGCCGGTGGCGACACCGCTCGAGTGGAGCGAACTTGAGGGAGGCGCCGATCCGACCGCCTGGACCGTGACGAGCATCGCCAATCGGCTGGCGCAGAAGGATGATCCGTGGAGAGGGATGATGCGCCACGGACGATCGATCGATTCGAGGCGCGAGCGACTCGATCGCCTCCTCGCCTCAGAGGGCCTCTGAGGCGCCGGAATCGTGTCCGTAGCGCACCGCTCGCGGTTTGACTTGCCCATGAGGCTATGCTATACTCCGTTGCAGCGGCCAGGGATGGTCACCTGTTGCGGCGTACCGTGGCCCACATTCCGGAGAGCGGGAGTCCCGCCGGGTGTCCACACAGGTCCCGGCAACGCCGGGGAGGCCTTCCTCCCGGGCTGTTTGTGGCTCCATTGACAACGGCGGCGGGCGCACGGCCTGCACCACGAAAGATGATGCTCCCACCGGCACCGTAATCCGCGCCCACGACAGGGGGCTTGCGAAGCAATATGAGCGGCGCCCTGCGAAGGGTCTTTGGCTGGCTTCACCCGGGCCTGAAGGTCAAGCGATGGCTCGTTCTGCTCACCATCGGTCTCGCCGCGGTGAGTACCGGCACTCTGCTCATTGCCAATCTGTGGGTCTTCGACCTGCTTGGCTCGATCGGGAACACGCAACGCGCCGTGGTGATAGGGATCATCGCGGTGGCCGCGGGGTTGGGGGCGGTGGCGGTGTCCCTGCGGCAGCTCGTTCGCTCCGTCGCGTGCGCACTGCATCCGGAGGCCGAGAGCCGCCTCGTGGACCTGATGCTCAGTCAGCGCAGGCTGCAGGTGGGTCCGCGCGTGGTCGCGATCGGCGGCGGCACCGGGCTCTCCACGCTTCTGCGCGGCCTCAAGAGCCACACAACGAACATCACCGCGATCGCAACCGTGGCCGACGACGGCGGCAGTTCCGGGCGCCTTCGGACCGACATGAACGTTCCGCCGCCGGGCGATATCCGCAACTGTCTCGTCGCACTTGCCGACTCAGAGCCGCTGATGACCGAGTTGTTTCAGTACCGCTTCAACGGCGACCCAGGCGGCCTTGGCGGACACAACTTCGGCAACCTTCTCATAGCCGCACTGACCGACATCACAGGCGACTTCGAGCAGGCGATACGAGAGACCAGCCGCGTACTGGCCATCCGCGGCCGGGTCCTGCCTCCCACCGCCGACCGCGTCGCACTCTGCGCCAGGATGAGCGACGGTGAGGTCGTGCGGGGCGAATCGGCGATCACCGCGGCCGGCAAGCAGATCGACTACGTGTACATGGACCCACCCAATCCGCGAGCGGTGCAGGAGGTCCTCGACGCAATCGATCAGGCCGACCTGATAGTGATCGGGCCGGGAAGCACCTTCACGAGCGTGATTCCGAACTTCCTTGTGCCGGCGGTCAGCGAGGCGGTGCGCGAGTCGAGCGCGACGAAGGTCTTCATCTGCAACATAATGACGCAGCCGGGTGAGACGCGAGGATTCACGGCCTCCGATCATGTGAAGGCGATCAAGCGCCACACCGGCGAGCTGCCTTTTGACTACGTTTTGCTCAACTGCCAGCCGGTTGACGAGTGGGTCATTGAGAGGTATCGCGCGACGGGCGCGGAGTTCGTGGACCCCGACTACACCGAAGTTGCGCGCCTTGGCGCGATCCCGGTGCGCGCGGAGGTAGTCAGCCTCTCACCCGACGGCTGGGTCCGCCACGATCCTCGAGCAGTGGCGGACAGGCTCATGGAGTTGCTTGAGGAGCGAGCACCAGTGCTGGTCTGACACCCGACCGGCAGCGGAGACAGGGCTTACCAGATGCACACACGCGCGGAAGGCAAGAAGGCGACGCACCCAAACACCCGAGGAGGGATTGAAGTGGCAGTAAAGGTTGGCATTAACGGCTTCGGCCGCATCGGTCGTCAGGTCTTCAAGGCGATCTGGGAGAACTACCGCGATGATCTCGAGGTAGTGGCGGTCAACGATCTCACCGACGACGGCACCCTCGCGCACCTGCTCAAGTACGACAGCATCTACGGGCGGTTCGGCGGCACCGTGGAGACCGGCGACAGCGAGCTTATCGTTGACGGCGTCAGCATCAAGAGCCTCGAGGAGCGCGACCCCGCAGCACTGCCGTGGGGCGAGCTTGGCGCGGAGATCGTTCTTGAGTCTACCGGCTTCTTCACCAACACCGCGGCCGCCGGCAAGCACATCGAGGCGGGCGCGAAGAAGGTCATCATCTCGGCTCCGGCCAAGGACGAGTGCCCGACGTTCGTGCTCGGCGTCAACGACGACGGCTACGACCCGGCCGAGCACCACATCGTGTCGAACGCGTCCTGCACGACGAACTGCCTCGCGCCGATGGCCAAGGTCCTCAACGACAGCTTCGGCGTCATCCGCGGTCTGATGACCACGGTGCACAGCTACACCAACGACCAGGCCATCCTCGACGGCCCGCACAAGGACCTGCGCCGGGCCCGCGCCGCCGCGATGAACATCATCCCGACCAGCACCGGCGCGGCCGCCGCGATCGGGCTCGTCATCCCCGAGCTGGACGGCAAGCTCAACGGCATGGCGATGCGCGTTCCGACCCCGACCGGCTCGGTCGTTGACCTGACCGTCGAGCTTGAGAAGAGCGCGAGCGTGGACGACGTGAACGCGGCGTTCGAGCAGGCCGCCGGCTCGGCACCCCTGCAGGGCTACCTCTCCTACGCCAGCGACCTGATCGTGCTGCAGGACATCGTCGGCGACCCGTCCTCGTGCGTCTACGACGCGAACGCGACCTACGAGGTCGGCGGCAACTTCGTGAAGATCCTCGGCTGGTACGACAACGAGTGGGGTTACTCCAACCGCACCGCGGACCTGATGAAGAAGATGGCCGACCTCGGCCTCTAAGCCTCACCTGCCAACAGAGGCGCCGCCCCGGCATGGGGCGGCGCCTTTTTCCATGCACGCCGACACGCGCCGGGCCTGTAATACGCGGAGGGAATGGACCATGGCGAGGAAAAGCACCATCAGCGACGTAGAGCTTTCCGGGCAGCGGACGCTCGTCCGCGTGGACTTCAATGTCCCGCTCCAGGATGGCGAGATCACCGACGAGACGCGCATTGAGGCGGCCCTGCCGACCATCAACGTACTGCTGGACGCGGGCTGCCCGGTGACGCTGTGCTCACACCTCGGGCGCCCGGCGGACGCGCCCGACCCGGAGTTCTCCCTCAGGCCCGTAGCAGACCGGCTGAACGAGATTTTCGACGCCCCCGTCGCGATGGCGCCTGACTGCATCGGTGACGAGGTGGCGCAGATGCGCGCCGACCTCGGTGCGGGCGAGGTGCTGCTGCTTGAGAATACGCGCTTCCACGTCGGCGAGAAGAAGAACGACCCGGAGTTCGCGAGGGCGCTTGCCGGCGATGCGGAGCTTTACGTGGACGACGCGTTCGGCTCCATGCACCGGGCACACGCCTCGACCGTGGGCGTTACGGAGTTCATCGACACCTGCGTGGCCGGGCTGCTGGTTGGGCGGGAGCTTGAGGCGCTGACGAAGTGCCGCGAGGCGTCGGGCAACGGCTTTGTCGTGATCCTCGGCGGCGCCAAGGCCGAGGACAAGCTCAAGGCAATCACCGAGCTTCTGCCGCGCGTCGAAAAGCTGCTGATCGGCGGCGCGATGGCGTGGGCGTTCTTCAAGCTCATGGGCCGTGAAGTGGGCTCGTCGCTGTGCAAGCCTGACAGCGTCGAGGCGGCACGGGCGATCATGGAGCAGACGGAGGACGCGTTGCTCGAGCGGCTCGTCTTCCCGCTTGACGTGCACATGAAGCAGGTAGAGCCGGACACCGGCGAGATGAAGTTTGCCGACGCGGACGCCATCGAGAAGGGCTGGGACGCACTCGATATCGGCCCGAGGACGCAGGAGCAGTTCGGCCGGATCATCCGCGAGGAGGCCGAGATCGTCTTCTGGAACGGTCCGATGGGCTATTTCGAGAAGGAGCCCTTCAACGAGGGCACGCTCGCGATCGCCCGGGCGCTCGCCGACACGAACGCGTACACGGTGGTCGGCGGCGGCGACTCCGCGGCGGCCGTCACGCAGATGGGCTTCGATGATGACATGTCGCACGTCTCCACCGGCGGCGGAGCTTCGATTGAGTACGTTCAGGGCGACGTTCTGCCGGGCGTTGAGGCGCTTGACGAGGCATAGAGCATCCCCCGCCGATGCGGCGGGTGAGTCCAGCTTTCTTGACAGACACCCAGGGAGTGATTGATGTGCGCAAGCCGGTCATGGCCGGAAACTGGAAGATGAACTGCACCAACGACGAAGCGAAGTCACTCGCCGACGGCGTCACGGCCCGCGGCGGCCAGGTCGAGGACGCGCTTGTGATCCTCTGCCCGCCCGCCACCGCCCTGACGACGGTCCACTCGTCGATCGCCAACTCGAACGTGAAGCTCGGCGGTCAGAACATGTTCTGGGAGGCCGACGGCGCGTTCACCGGCGAGATCTCCGCGCAGATGCTGCTCTCCTGCGGTTGCGAGTACGTCATCATCGGCCACTCCGAGCGCCGCGGGCGATTCGGGAGCGTTGACGAGGCGGACGCCGCGGACCTCGACGCGATCTTCGGCGACACCAACGCGACGGTGAACCGCAAGGTTCTCGCCGCGCTTGCGGCCGGCCTCAAGCCGATCATCTGCTGCGGCGAGCTGCTCAGCGAGCGGCAGGCCGGGAACACCGACGAGATCGTGGCATCGCAGGTCAGGGCCGCCCTTGAGGGCGTCTCGGCGGATGACACCGCGAACATCATCATCGCCTATGAGCCCGTCTGGGCGATTGGCACCGGCGAGGTCTGCGAGGCCGACGAGGCCGACCGCGTCTGCGGAGTGGTCCGCGACGCCGTCGCCGGGGTCTTCTCGCAGGACGTCGCGGACGCGATGCAGGTGCTCTACGGCGGCTCGGTCAAGCCCGACAACGTAGAGGGCCTGATGGCGAAGGAGAACATCGACGGCGGACTGGTCGGCGGCGCATCGCTGGACGCCGACTCATTCGGCGCATTGATCGACGCGGCGGCGGCCAGCGCGAAGTAGCGCGAGCCACGACCCGATGGATCAGCAAGGAGCCGCCGGCAATCGTCCGGCGGCTCTTTCACTGCCGGCGCGCCGAGTCCGGGATCTGCCCGGAGCGCCGGAGGCGGACAACGGTGACAGCCGGACGATCGCGGGCGCCCGATCACCACTGCAACTCGAAGAGCGTGGGGAGCTGGGCAAGTTTCGCGGTGGCGGCGAGCGCGGCCTGATAGCAGAGCTGCTGATGCTGGAGATCAACCAGCGCCGTCACGATATCGATGTCCTCGGTGTCCGAGAGGATCTCGCGAGCGGCCACCTCAGCGTCGAGGGCTGAGTCGGTGGCGTCGTTTATCCGCTGGACTTTCGCCCCGAGGACGCCTCGCTGCTCGACGACGTGACCGTAGAGCGCGTCAAGGTCGGCCGCGAGTTCGGGGATGCGGGCCTCATCGCCTGCCTCGATCGCGTTGGCGAGGTCGTTGAGCAGCGCGTAGAGGTCGGTGTCCACCTCGGGAATCGGCCGGGTGCCTCCCGCTCCCTCGAAGTTGAAGAGGTGATCGCCGGGGATCGTGACCTCCAGCGGCCTCTCGGGCGCCACCCAGACCTGCACTCCCTCAGAATCGCCGGTGTACTCGACGCCCGCCGGGCTCTCGACGAAAGGCTTCGTCTGACTGAGCTTGCCCGCGAAGAGATAGACGTTCTGCACGGAGATGTTGGCCTCGTCCATGATGCGGTTGCAGTGGCTGCGAACGATCTGCGCCTGGCTGCGCCGGGCGGCATCGGTGAGGCCCGGCTGGCTGGCGCCCAGTGCGATGTCCCGGACCTGCCGCAGCGCGGACGCCATGTTCCCGAGCGCGGCGTCCGCGGGGCCGGTCAGAGTCTGAGCGCGCTGGAGGACCTTCTGCTGGTTGATGACATTCGCAAGGTCGGAGCGGGCGTTGATGATCGCGCCCACTGAGACCGGGTCATCCGACGGCCGCGTCAACCGTTTGCCGGAGGAGAGCTGCCGGCTGAGGCGGCGGAGATCCTGTTGTGCGCGCGCGAGCGACTGCTTCGTGTCATTGTTGTACGCAAATGTTGATACCCTCATCAGAGTCACCCCGTGATCATCTCAGCTCAAAGATCGCATCCATCGTCTCGAGGGCGACGGACACCAGCCGGGAGGCGGCGGTGTACGCCTGCTGGTAGCGGATCAACTCCAGCGCCTCCTCATCGAGAGAGACGCCCGCCTGATTGGCGTACGCGTCCTCGAGGCTCTGCAGCAGCAACCGGCGACTGTCCAGCCGCGTCTGAGCGGTCTGCGCGTCCAGCCCGATGGTGGCGATCAACTCGGCCGCGAACTGAGACAGCGTTGCAGTGCCGCCGCTCAGGACGCGCGTGTTGCGCAGGTCATTGATCGCGAGGGCGTTGGTGCCATCGCTCTCGACAACGTCGGTCTTCGCGGCCGCGATCAGCGACAGATCGCCGATGATCGCGTCACTGACATCGAGCGTCGCGGCGGGGCGGGCCGCGTCGTAGGTGAAGAGATCGGTGCCGGGGTTGCCCGCGAGGTCCTGCCCGGTGGCGTGCAGGGCGTTGATCTCGTCGGCGAGGGTGCGGGCAAGAGTGTCGAGGTGCGCCATGTAGCCGGGGATCAGGGCGTCCCTCACCTGGAGCCGGCCGGCGATCTCACCGCGCAGCCCGGCGGGAGAGAGTTCCCCTCCGAGCGCAACGAGATGCATTCCCGGCTGCGCCGGGTCTGCAACCAGCTCGAGCGGCGTAAGATGCGTGTGCTCGACGAGCCGACGCCCGCCGATGACGATGTCAACGACCCCGCCCTCCTGCTCGATGGTCTCAGCCCCGCACAGCTCGGCAAGCTCACGGATGACTCCGTCACGGCGCGTTTCGAGGTCATTGCGCGCAGCGACCGAGCGCGTGGCGCTGATCTCGCGGTTGATCTGCGCGACTTCTCGCGCGAGCGCGTTGGCGCGGTCCACCATGTCATTCAGGCGCAGATCAAGCTCCGATCGCAGGTCGGCCAGCGACTGCCAGCGGGAGGCGATGGTGTCCGCGGCGAGGCGAGAGCGCTCAACCACCAGCGAGCGGGAGGTGGCGGAGGTGGGGTCGAGGCCGAGGTTGGACCAGGCGTCAAACATCTCCTCGATGCGCAGGGCGAGCCCGCCATGCGTCACGTCCGTGAAGAGCTGCTCGACCTGCAGCAGCGACTGTCGCACGGCCCGCTCCTGGCCGAGGGTGCCCGTCTCACCACGGACCTGCGTCGCGAGGAGCGCATCCCTCAGCAGCCAGATGTCCACCAGTTCGACTCCGCCGCCCGCCTCCCCGGTCACGGCGCCGGGGATTGCGCTGAAGACGGGGCGCTGGCGGACGTAGCCGGCGGTCTCGACGTTGGCGACGTTGTGCCCGACCACCTCAAGCGCCGCTCGTTGAGCGAAGAGTGAGGTCCTGGCGATGTTGAGCAGTCGTACTGACATGATTGCTCCTCTCCGGTCATGCCGATCGTGACAGTGCTCCCATGCGCGGTTCGGCGCCGTAGCCGGTGGCGCCGGCCAGGCCGACCGTGGACAGCATCGCCCCGACATACGCGAGGCGGTCGGCGAGCAGCTCCTGATTGAGCCTGGTGAGCCGCATCACGCGCGCTTCGGTGCGGCGTATGCGCCGCAGTAACCCTGCGTGCTCATCAGCGGGCTGCGCGGGTGCATCGGCCAGCGCCTCGGTACGCGCCTCGACCAGCGCGCCGAAGTCGCGGACCTGCTCCTCGAGTGTCGCGGTGATCTCAACGAGGCGTTCGAGGTCGCGCTCAACCAGCGCGGCGCGCTGGCGATCGAGCGTTTCCACCAGCAGCGCACCTGTCTGCACCTGCGCCTCGAGGATCGAAGTCAGTGCATCGGCGGTCATCTGCCTCAACTCACACACGCGTCAGCGTTTTCCCAGGCGGCGGCCGATCAGGTCGTCTCCTCCGAGATTGCGTCGATCATCGCTCTCGCGATTGCATGGCCGTCGTACGCCTCCGGCCCGCTGCTGAGGCGGTCGCGAGCCGCCTCAACGACATCACGCCTGACCGCGGGAGCGGCCTCCAGCGCGTCGCGGGCCAGCACCAGCAGACGCGCGCGCGATGAGACGCAGACGTTGTCCGCCTGCACCTCTCGCGCCGGCCGCGTCTCAGCCTGACCGGCCGCCTCTGAAGCGATCTGAGCCGGCTTCGCGCCTGCATGCAATCCGCTCGTGGTGATCCTCATTGTGCCTGCGCCCCCTCGGCGGGGTGCCCGCCTGAGATGGTCTGATCGACGTTCCGCGCCTGACCTGCGAGATCGTCGTGGAGCATCTGCGCGAGCCCCAGCTCGCCGCGCCGCCCCATCTCGTCGGCGATCGCCTGATTGCGCCGCGTCCGGAAGAGGGCGGTCGCCCCTGATTCCCCGAACACGCCTCCGCCGAACGTCGAAGCGTCCATCGCCTCCATCAGTTGGCTGAGGAAGAGACCCTCGACCTCGCGGCAGGCATCCATCAGCCGCGAGCGGGTTCCGGCGATCGACGTGGGCCGCGCCGTCACCGTGACCCTGCCTGCGTCCTGCATGCTGTTCACTGGATGGTCACCTCTGCTTCGAGCGCTCCGGCCGCCCTGAGCGCCTGGATGATCGCGATCAGGTCCCTCGGCCGGACGCCAAGCGCGTTGAGTGCGGTCACCAGTTCATTGAGACTCCCCTGAGGCGGCAGCGCAACCAGATTCATCTCCTCCTCGCCAACGTCGATCTCCTCAGAGGGGACCACCACGGTGGTTGCCTCGCGGCTGAGCGGAGGTGGCTGCGAGACCTGCCACTCTCCGCGCACGCTGATCGTCAGGCCCCCGTGCGAGATCGCGACCGGCGCGATGCGGACGGCATCTCCGATCACCACCGTGCCGGTGCGCTCGTTGACCACCACCCGAGCCGGCGTGTCCGGCCTGATGGTGAGCTGCTCGATCCGCGTGATGAAGCCGACCATGTCCGCGATGTCGGCGGGCACCGTCACGTGGACGATGGATGCGTTGATCGCGCGGGCGCCACCCTCCCCCGTCACGGTCTCGATCGCGTCGGCGACGCGACGGGCGGTCGTGTAGTCCGGGTTGTGCAGCACCAGGGAGAGTTCGCGATGATCGAGCGCGCGGGACCGGACCGGCGTGATGACCGACGCGCCGCCGGGAACGCGGCCGACCACCGGATGGTTCCGCTGAACCTGGTCACGCCCGGCGCTGACATTGAAGCCGCCAATGCTGACCGGCCCCTGCGCGATGGCGTAGACCTCCCCGTCCCCGCCGTGCAGCGGAGTCGCCAGCAGCGTGCCGCCGTGCAGGCTGTCGGCGTCGCCGAGTGAGGAGAGCAGCACGTCGAAGCTCGCGCCGCTCACCGCGTTCGCCGGCAGATCGGCCACCACCATCACCGCGGCGACGTTCTTCACCGTCAGCCTGTCCGGCTCCACCTGCACGCCGAAGCGCTCCAGCATGTTCGCCAGCGACCGCGCGGTGAAGAGCGCGCGCGAGCTGTCACCGGAGCCGTCGAGACCGACGACCAGCCCGTAGCCCATCAGCTTGTGCTCGGCGACGCCACTGATCGACGCGATGTCCTTCACGCGCGTCATCACCGCGTCACCGGCGCTCATGGGCCCGAGCAGTCCGGCGAGCGAGAGCGCGATGCTCTGCGCCAGCACACGTCCTCGCGTGCGCATCAGAACAACCACCCGAGGATCCGCGTCAGGATTCCGACCCGCCTGCCCGGCCTGCCCGGATCGGGGCCGTCGTATTCGATCGCTGCGTTCGCGATGTGCTCAGAGAGCACGGTGTTGTCGGGGCGAACATCGGTGGTGCGCACCTCACCAACCAGCCGGATCGTCTGCAGGTCGTGATTGACGCGGACCCTCCGCTCGCCGGTGATGATCAGGTTCCCCTCCTCGGTCACGCCCGTGACCATCGTCGCGATGCGGGTCGTCAGGGTGTTTCTGCGCTGGGAGGTGCCGCCGGCGCCCGCGCTGAGACTGCCGCCGAAGCCCATCTCGGGGATGAACTCCAGCCAGCCGCTCCCGGGCCCCACCGTCGCGTCCGCGGACCGGGAGTTGGAGCGAGAGGCGCTCTGCGAGGCGCTCGCGGACTCCGAGACGACGACGAAGAGGATGTCCCCCGGCGCTGCGGCGCGCCGGTCGGCGTAGAGCGACCTGAAGAAGCTCCCGCCGTCAGGCGAGGCGTCCGCGGGCGGGTCGGAGGCGGCGCTTACGGTCACCATGAGCGCCGCGAGCGCTGTCAGCAGTGTGATCCGGTGCATCATCTCCCTCACTCCCTGCGGAGGATCGCTTCGCCCGGGTGCACGATCTGTGCCACGACCGTCTCGCGCGTCTGCTCAACCCGCATCCTCGCGCGGCCACCCACCGCGGCATCCTCCAGCAGCGTGGCCTCGGCCCCGACCGTCACCGCGCCGCAGACCACCGTGAGCCGGATCAGGGCCCCGCGGGGGACCGTGGCCGGAGGCTGGGCCGACGCCCCGGCACCGCATGAGACACCTCCACCGCCGCCCTCTGATCCTCCGGCGACCGGGATGAGCTCGCGTCGAACCTCGACGGTCTCGGCCCCGGTGAATGTGACGCTCTCGTCTGTCACCCCGCCGCGGCGCAGGCGCATCTTGAGGTATCCCCGCGTCAGCCTCCGGCTGTCGCCTGGCAGCGGCGCGGGGCCGACTTCGATCGCGCCAATCCGGTCTGCCCGCTCGGCGGGCGTGATCTCCGCGAGTTGCCCGAGTGTTATGCGGTCGGCCCCGATCGTGACGGCCTCGCGCAGTTCCACGGTTGCAGCACGCATCGCTCCATCGGGCGAGGCGAGCAGCACGGTCGTCATCAGCATTCCCGCGACGTGCCACGACACGGCGATCCCTCGATTCCGCGCAGGGTGCGGCTACCTGCGGGTGTTGTTCGCGATCTCCAGCATCTGATCGGCGATGCGGATGGCCTGAGAGTTGGCCTCGTAGGCGCGCTGGGCGGTGATCATGTTGACCATCTCCTCGACCACCTTCACGTTCGACATCTCCAGCATCCCCTGGGAGATCGAGCCCATGCCGTCTATCCCCGGCGAGCCCTCGATCGGCTCACCCGAGGCCGCCGTCGCGCCAAGCAGACTGTGCCCGAGATTGCGCAGCCCCGCCGGGTTGGCGAAGCGCGCGAGCTGGATCTGTCCGATGGTCTGCGGATCAGTCGTGCCCGCGGTCGTCGCAGTCACAGTCCCATCGCTGCCCACCGAGATACTCGTCGCGTCGGCGGGCACCACCAGCGGTGGCTCGAGCGGGAAGCCGTCGGCAGTCACCACGTTGCCCTCCGAGTCGATCTTGAACGCGCCGGCTCGTGTGTATGCCACCGTCCCGTTGGGCGTGAGCACCTCGAAGAACCCATCTCCCTCGATGACCATGTCGAGCGGATTGCCGGTCTCCTGGAAGGTCCCCTGCGCGAAGAGCTTGCGCGTCGCGGCGGTGCGTGAGCCGAGGCCCACCTGGATCCCGGTGGGGATCTCCACGCCCTCCGCGGCAGCCGAGCCGGCCTCGCGCAGGGTCTCGTACATCAGGTCCTGAAACTCAACGCGCTGCTTCTTAAAGCCGGTGGTGTTTACGTTCGCGAGGTTGTTCGCGATCGTGTCTACGTTCAGCTCCTGGGCGCTCATCCCGCTTGCCGCCGACCACAGTGCGCGCATCATCTGACCATCACCTCAAATGCAGGGCCTCGTTGCTCGCCACCGGTGCATCTCACGACAGCGCGTTGCTGATCAGCACGCCGAGCGTCTCATCCGTCTGCCGCAGCGCCACCGCTGAGGCCTCATACGCGCGGAACCCGCTCATCATCTGCGCCATCTCCCGCACCACGCTCACGTTCGCCTCCTCCACGTAGCCCTGACGGACACTCGGCTCAGCGACGACCCGCGGGCCCAGCTCGGCCACCAGCAGGCCGTCGGGCTCCCGCCGGAGGCCGTCGCCGCGGTCGAATCGGGCGATGAACAGCTCATCGACGAGACGCCCCCGGAGAAGACCTGGCCGCGGTCGCTGACGAGGAACTCGTCTGCAGCCAGCACGATCGGCCCGGCTCGACCCATCACCGGGTGGCCTGAGATCGAGGTTAGGGCGCCGTCAGCGGTGCGCTGGAGGCGGCCGTCGCGAGTGAAGCGCAGGCCGCGATCGGTCTGCAGGGCGAAGAGGCCGTCTCCATCGATGGCGACGTCGTAGGCGCTGCCGGTCTCACGCACCGGACCGGGCGAGACGTCCACGGCGGTTGACTGCGCCACGGGCCTCGCCGACGCATCCCAGAGGGCGCGCCCGAATGAGGACTGGCCCACTGTCAGGTCAGATCGGCGGAAGCCGGGCGTGGCCGTGTTCGCGAGGTTGTGCGCATGCACATCCTGCCTGGTGATCTGCAGCCGCATGCCCGCCGCCGCCGCGTGCAGTCCTCGCGTCACCATCATCGCCTCCCGGGAGCATCTCCTGCGCTGCACGGGACTTAACGACGAACGCGGCGGAGACTTTAGCTGGCGGTGGCGGAATCACGAGACAGGCGGCAGAATCGAGCGGCGGGGGGGGGGGGCGCGGCGCTCACGCCCGCGTTCTGTCAGGCCGTCAGATCAGTCCATGTAGGGGCGCCACATCGCCTGCGTGGTAGTGAACTTGCCGAACCACTTAGCGTGTCCGTCCATGAACACGTAGTTGGCACCGTCGTTGTGCCAGTAGCCCACGTAGGAGTCGGAATGCTTCCGCCACTCCTCACGGTTGTTGAGGGTGATATTGTTGGTCCAGATCGATGTGTTGTTCCACTTGTCCGTGATGATGAGTTTCTCAGCGGGCTTGGTGACCCGGGCAAGCTTGATGGGCAGTGCCGGACTGACGGAGTAGTCAAACGCAGCCGCGCGCGCCATCGTGTAGGAGACCGGGTAGGGGTGCTCGGTTCCGGAGCTGTGTGTCGCGCCCGTGGACGGGTAGGAGGGGCACTCGTAGATATCGCGGTTCTTGATGTACGGCTCAAGAAGGACGGGCCAGTCCCAGTAGCCGCCACGGTCATCATTGAGCCGCGGAGCAGGGGTCTCGTTGAAATACCCGTGCGGGACAACAGTGTCGTCATAGTCGCCGGCATACATCAGCCAGCCGAGCCCGATCTGCTTGAGATTGCTCAAGCAGCTTGTCTGCCGCGCCTTCTCACGAGCGCGCGCGAAGACCGGGAAAAGGATCGCCGCAAGGATCGCGATGATCGCAATCACGACCAGTAGTTCGATCAGCGTGAAGCCACGTCGCATGACCGTCCACCTCCTGGATTTGGTAGTCTCTCACTTCCGCAACTTCCTCACCAGACAGTGAATCACCTTCCGAGATGCCCCAGCTTTCTGTGACCCGCGACAACCATGACCCACGGCACGTGCAGGAAGACCGACCAGTCACCGGAGGCGGCCTCGAGAATCCGCCGGGCGTCGGCGGTTCGCTCGCGCTGCAGGACCGTCAGGGGGAGTTCGGCGAGCAGGTCGAGCGCCTCAGTTTCGGCGGGGCGGGGGATGTGTGCGAACTCCACCCAGGGGTAGAGTCCGGCGTCTTCGAGGAGGCCCGGCAGCTTCCGGCCGGTCAACGGGTCCGCGCCCGCGCGTTCGAGTGCGTCGAGCCAGATGACACGCAGGCCGAGGTCGGGCTCCTCGATCATCCCGCCGTAGTCGGGCTCGAGCGCCACGAGGGCCCCGTCAGGCCGGAGGACGCGCGCGGCCTCACGGACGGCGCTCCCGGCGGGATCGATCCACATGAGGGTGTTCTGGAAGAAGACGAGGTCGAAGGCGGCGTCGGCGAAGGGAAGGTTCCGGGCGTCGGCGGCCGCGAGCAGCGCGGAGCCGTTCGCCTCACGGGGCGATCGCCGGTGCGGGCCGGTCGGGAGGAGCCGATCCACCGCCACCACGTCGCCCCGCGCCCGACGCACAAGCTCCACGGTGACGACACCGTGCCCGCAGCCGACCTCAAGCACGCGCTCGCGTCGACCGATCCCCGCGCGGCGCAGCGCCCGTGAGCGCGGGCCGCGCAGCCAGTCGGCGAGCCTGCGCGACAGCTCGGGCCCGGGGCGGTCGGCCCTCGCCTCATTGCCCGGTGCGATCAGCGCCCACCTCCCGCGCAGGCGCAGGCGCAGGCACAGCCGGCACACGCGCAGGCACATCCGCCGCCGCCGCCGCCGCTGCTTCCGCTGGATTCGGCCATCGACTGGAGGAAGTCCATCCCGACCTTGTCCACGCCCGAGAGGTTCATGATGCCGCCATCCTTGAGGCCGACCGAGACCGGGTCCATCGTCGCGGCCATGCGGCCGGCGACGTTCTCCGACCAGCCCGCGAATGACGCGGCGACGTCGCCGGCGGTGGTGCGCCCGCCGACCGAAGGACCGCTCGGGCGCGGGGCGGAGACGGCCGGGCCAGCCCAGCGCGGCGAGTAGCGGTAGCCCGACCGGTGCCATGTGTCGAAGCGTCGCGGATAGCCGGGGTCGAGCATCAACCAGCCGATGTTGTTGTCCACGTAATCATCGCGCTTCTGCACGTCGCCGATGGTGCGGGCCTCCTTCCAGGCGCTGTAGACAATGGAATCGTAGTACTCTTTGGTGCGGTCGAGGTCGAAGCCCTTCATGCGCTCGACCACGTCGTTCACGAGGGCCTTGATCTGCTTGCTCAGATCGAGGTCCGGGATGGGCGTTCCAGGCTTCTCCATGATCGCGTCGAGGAAGGGCTGCTCGTAACCGCGTATGACCGTGCCGGCCTTCGCCGCGAGCTTGCGACGCTCCCCGCGCGTGGTCTGGTAGAGTTCAGGGACCTCGACGGTGAGAGGATCGTCCTTCGTCATCACCGCGAGGCCTTTTTTGAGCATCCCGAAGATGGTGAGCGTGAGCACATCACCAAGCGGCCTCTCCAGCAGCACGGCGGCCTCCGAGGCGGTGAGGCCGCGCTTGATCTCGCCGCCGGGAACCGACTCGATGGGCGGGAGATACGAGCGTCTGCTGGACGCGAGCAGGCGCTCGCCGAAGATGAACAGCAGGATGAGAATCGGGACGCCCAGCGCCTGCAGGCCGGGGCTCACAGCCCAGATGATCGGGAGGGCCACCACCAGCGGGATGAACAGGCAGGTGCCGGTCCCACCGGTGAGTCGGAAGTACCAGATGCTGAAGGCCACGAGCATCAGCAGGCCGACGGTGAAGCGAGCCGCCGTGCTCTCCACCCACCACTTCCACGCGAGGTCCCACACGGTCTGCTCGATGACGCGGTCCATCCAGTCCTTCGGGTAGGAGAGGCCGACGAGGTGCTCGTGGTCGATCCGGGTGTCGTCGAAGACCCACGCGACTACCTTCTGCCCCTCAAGCTGAAGCTTGCGGTCGAAGGGCGTGTTGAGCTGATAGACCACGCGCTCAAGATCGACCGATTCGGGCAGGTAGACCACTATCCCAAGCAACGTGGTGCCCGTGACATACTGAGAGCCCCACCAGGTGGGAGTGATGCGCAGGGAGGCCAGTTCGGGGTCGGTGGTGTCCTGGTAGACCATCTCGGGCATGGTGGCCGCGAAGCGGAGGGTGCCCGTCTGTCCGGGCGCGATGGCGGGCACGATAGGAACCTCGACGCCGACGTCGATGTATGTTGACCGCTTGATGCCCGTCAGGGGCGCACCGTTGAGCGAGGCGGTCATGGTGGAGATGTCGTAGCCTTTGTGCGGCAGGCCCATGTCCACCACGTCGATCGGGTGGGCGCCCGGATCGCAGTGGAACTCGATGGTGTAATCAAGGGTCACCGATGCGTCCGTGTTCGGGGTGACCTCGAGCACCATGCGCGGGACCGAGAACGAGTAGTCCTGCGCCGCCGCCGGCGCGATGAAGATCGCGAGGAGGGCAACTGCAAGCGACCATCGGACGAGTCTCACTGCGCGTCACCACCTTCGCGGTCATCGCTCCAGCCGGTCGGGTCCTTCGGGCAGTCGGCGTTGCAGATCGGCAGATCCGGGCAATCCGGACAACGTGTGGGGCGCTCCAGCCGCTCACGGTAGCGCTCGAACGCCGGGTGCCTCCAGATCTCGCGCCACGGGGTCTGCAGGATGCTGCCCGCGCTCTGAGCGCCACGCGCGGGCCAGACGGTGCCGTCCGCGCGGACCCGGACGGTCACATCGGCGGAGGTGCGCGGCCCCTCGAGTATCTGCTCGCGCAGCGATTTCGCATGATCGAAGCGCTTCGGCGGCGCCCAGAGGTAGCGGGCGCTGGTGTGCTCGGCCAGTTCGAAGAATGTCGTCGCGACCTGCGGCAGCGCCCGGGCGGGCAGCGCGCCGGCGGCGTCGGCGGCCTCGTCATCATCGGGGCAGGCGATGGCAAAGCCGACGACGTTCGTGACGCCGAGCCCCTGGAGCGCCTCGGCCATCTCGTCCATGGCGCCGAGGTTGCTGTCCATCAGCGGCCAGCCGGCGACGGGTGCCAGCTCAAGCTCGCGGCACTGGGCGACGGCGGCGACGAAGGCCTCGTGGTCGGCCTCTCCGCAGACCTCGTCATGCTCGGCGGGGTCGTGGCAGATGAAGAGCAGGTCGAGGTGATCGAGGCCGGCCACCGCGCAGAGTTCGATGACCTCGGGCGAGAGCCAGCCCGCCGCGGCGCGCAGTCCGCAGATCATGCCTATGTCCTCAGCCGCCTCCACCAGCAGCATGAGTTCGCCCCGGTCGCGGCCGGGGTCAGTCTGCACCGAGACGTGCGGCACGCCCGCGTCCCACAGCGCGCGTATGATCTCCCCGAAGCGCTCGGGCTCACACTGATCCACGTCGGCGCGCAGCGGTGCGGCAAGCTCGCGCTCCCAGTGTGAGAGCCTTGGGTCTGTCAGGTTGGTGATCGGGTAGTTGTCCCCCGGCTGTGAGAGTTCCTCGATCATCGCGTGGACCTGCCCGAGGTCTGCGTGGATCTGACTCGCGGGAGCGCCGCGGAAGTCGGTGGCGATCTGCTCGACGATCTCCTGATCCGACCGGCCCTCCAGCACGCCGGCGGCCATGCGGACGCCGACCGCCGACAGCCACGCGGCCTCGGCGGCGTTGGCCAGCAGAAGGCCGCTGCCGTCGGGATCGATGCGCAGATGGAAGCGCGTCGGCCACTCCCCCACCAGCATCTCATAGGGGCGGATGGTCACGTCGCTCGCGCTGTCTGACACAGGCTCATCACCTCGTTGTTGACCGCCCGCTCCAGCGGACAGCCGCCTCCGCACAGTCGCAAGTCGCGGCAGTCGTGGCATTGGTCGGGCAGATCGGACTCGTCCGGTCGCTCGCGGCGGAAGCGGATGCGCGTGAAGAGCGCCGAATCCCAGATGTCCTCCCAGCGATCGCGCAGGATGTTCCCCGCGGGCTCGTAGTATGACTGACAGGGCAGCACGTCGCCGCTCGGCTCAACGCAGACGGAGTACTCAGCGGCATTGCAGAAGCGCAGGCCGACTCCCATCGCCCCGGGCGAGAGTTCGCAATGTCGCGTAACGGTGTACCAGATGAAGCGCATCTCGCGCTCGGCGGCGCGGTCCCGGACCGCCGCGAGGACCTCCCGCAGTCGCGGGATAGTCAGTGCGGACGGGTTCGCGGCTCCGCAGCCGGAGTGGATCATCCCGTTCATCGCGAAGGTGCGCAGCCCGAGGCCCTGCAGGAAGTCCAGGATCTGCAACGCCTCGCCCGCGTTCTCCGCGATGAGCGTGGTGTTCGTGATCGTGTGCAGGCCACGCTCCACGCAGTTGCGGATGCCAGCGACGGTCTCCTCGAATGCGTCGGCCGCGACGATGCGGTTGTGAAGGGCCTCGCGATGGGAGGCCAGGGTGATCTGCACGTGGTCGAGGCCCGCGCCGACCAGCGCATCGACCAGCGCCGGGTCGCCCAGCCGCCGCCCGTTGGAGTTGAGGCCGCAGATCATTCCGAGGCTCTCCGCGTGGCCGATCAATGCCGGCAGGTCCTCGCGCAACGTCGCCTCCCCGCCGGTGAAGATGACGTAGGGCACCCCGATCTCCCACAGCCGGTCGAGGACGGCGCGCCACTCACCGGTGCGCAGCGAGGGCATCTCCCGCCGCCCGGGCTCGTTGTAGCAATGCGCGCAGTCGTTGTTGCAGGCGTAGCTGAGCGCGAGGTCGGCCTTCATCGGCGCCTGCGCGCGGATCGTCAGCGGCTCGGGCTGAGGGATGCCGGCCTCGCAGACCCGGCACCGATCGGAGGGCCGGCTGAGCTTCTCGACGGCCACCCGGACGCGCTCGTACTCGGCCTCCAGCGCGAAGTCCCGGGCGCCCGCGTAGCGGGTGCGCAGGTGAACGAGAGCGCGTTCGCGCGGCCTGTTCTCGAAGACCAGCGCCGCGCACTCGGCCTGCAGAGGAGCGAGGTGAAGCGTGTCGCCCCCGTTGACGATCAGCAGGCCGGTGCCGTCCGGATGAGTGCGCAGATGAAGCCTCGTGCGCCCGCCGTCGGCATCGAAGCGGCGATGCCGCAGTGACACGCCCCCGCGACCGGGGACGAGCGCCCCCAGCCGCGCGCCAAGCCTGCCGAGATCGTCGCGCAGGCCCTCCCTCAGGCGGTCGAAGAGGCCGTCGTCACCCTCTACCACTTGGGCTTCTCCTCAAGCTGGTAGGCGGTTCCGCAGTAGGGGCACTTGACGTAGATCGCGCCCTCCTTCATCTCCACCGCATCGGCGCTCAGTTGCGCCCCGCAGGACTTGCACTTGAGGTGCTGAAGCTCGGTCTCGCCGGTGAAGTCAACCTTGTGAGTGACCTTCATCTCCGGGCCCTTGGAGCGGGCGAGGTAGACCATGAACGCGGCTGCACCGAGCAGCACGATGCCGATAATGACCCGCGGGACCGTGTTGCCCTGCCCCGAGCCGACGAGGAAGATGAGACCGGCGAACCCCAGCACGACGGCAAGCATGTATCCGGCTGTCTTCATGATGTGAAGCGGCACGCGGGGATGCCGCGGCACCTCCTCGGAGCCTGTGAGCGCGTGCGTGTCTGCAGAGAGAAGTTCGCCCGGGACGCGCCGCGGACCTGCCTGCGGCCATCGTTCGCCGCAGGAGGAGCGACGCAGTCCGGCGCCAGGCTGTGTACTACGATGGCGCGGAGACGCAGGCGTTGCTGAAGACGACTTCACGCTATCCGATCTCGAAGGTTGTGATGGAGTTCGCGGGGAACTCGATCTGCCCGCCGAATCCATCGATCTCCTCGCGCTGGATCACGCTGACCTCAGGAACGCGCAACTCCACCGTCTCCCCGGTCTGCGCATTGCGCAGGATCAGCCGAACGTCCTCCGCGAAGTCATCGTCGATGACCTCGCCGAACTGCAGCCGGTCGAGTCGGAAGACCACCTGCCCGCCCGCGCTCACGCGCCGTGGGTAACGCAGTTGCGCGGCGACCTCCACGAAGTTCGCTCGGCGGCCCGCCGACGCCACGGCCTCTTCCTCGCCCGGCTCGCCCACCACGATCGGTTCCCCGTCGAACGCATCCTCAAGCTCGATGGCGTTCGCCTCATCGAGGTGCCCCGGATCGGTGTATGTGTACGCGAGGCTGAGCGTCCACGTGCCCGGCCGGGCGTCCTCCCACGTCACATCGGAGCGGAACTGTCCGTCGCGGTTGCCCTGGTAGTCGGTCACCGTGACCGGCCCGGCCACCGTCATCCCGGCGAGCCCGACCGGGACTGTCTGAGCGTCGCCGGAGTTGAGCACCGTCAGGTTCAGCCGTCCCGCCGCGGTGAGCTGCGCCGGAACCTGAACGTCCAGCCGCTCGGCGCCCTCGCGCAGGCAGACGAGTATCCCCGGCGCCTCGCGCTCGGACAGGCCCGGCAGGCCGCTCTCACGCACCACGATGTGCCCGAAGCCTGGATCGTCGCGGTCGTTGCGGTAGTCGTACGCCGCGGAGGCGCAGAAGTCGCGGACCTCGCCCTGCTCGCGCACCGTCCCCGCCCGCAGGCCAATGCCGTCGGCGACCGCCAGCCATCCCTTCGGCGGCAGCGCCACCGGGGAGCCTCCCATCTCCAGCGTCCAGTCCTCCGCGCGGTCGAAGTTCAGCGCAATCTGCAGGCCGCCGGCGTAGCTGATGCGCAGGCGCGCCTGATTGAGGTCAAGCCCGCGGGTGAGCGCCTCATCGCCGCTGATCCACTCGCCGGCGTCGAAATACTCGATGGCCTCGAGCGCGGCATCGGCGAAGGCCTCCTGCAACGCGCGCATCAGGTAATACTCGCGGATGGCCTCGGGGCCGGGGATGTTCCCCGGCAGGATCGTGTCGTGGATGAAGCCCGCGTGTCCGAAGGCCACCTGCATCGCGCGGTAGAGGTCGAAGTCGTAGGTCGATGAGTGCGCGTCCGCGTCGAAGAACCGCGAGTAGTACCCCATCCCGTGGTGCAGCGAGAGCGGGCGCACGACCGTAAGCTCATGCTCGGGCAACACCGGCGCGGCCATCCGCCCGCGGACCTCCCGCTCGACCGCGTCGATGTGTCCCGCGTGATAGGTGGCGGCCCATCCTCCCTCGCCGGTGGTGATGCCGAAGATGTCGCGGTGGTGGTCGAAGAGCCGCCATGCGTGGCGGTAGGCCTGATTGCCGCCGCGCGCCTCGCGGTTGCGGGCGTCGAGGTCGATATGCAGGTCCCAGGTGTTCATCCCCGGCGAGTTCGTCGGTGTCACGTCGAGGTAGCCGGCGGTCATGCCGTAGAGCTCTCGGATCGCATGACTCTCGATCTGCGAGTAGAAGAGCATCTTGTCCGCGGAGATCGGGAATGCGGGCGGCGAAGGCCGGGTCAGAGGCCCGATCGCCACGCGCATGTCGGCGTCGCGCGCCAGCGCCCACGGGTTCTGAGGCCGGCGGTCGGGATAGTCGTCGTGGAAGACCGAGCGCAGCGTCTGCGCCTCCGCCTCGGCTTCGGCGGGGTCACCGGCGCCCGGGCGGTCGGGTTCGCCGAACTCACGCGCGGGCGTCGGCGCGTTGTAAGGGCTGTCCCAGTCCATGTGGTTGTAATTCTCATGAAGCGCGACACGCCAGCCCAGCTCGTGCGCCGCGTCGACCGCCGCCTGGAACTGCTCGGCGCTCCAGCGCTCAGGGCTGGCCGGCGTGAACTGCGGCTGCCTCCGGTCGTAGCCGTAGCGCATCCAGGTGTGCCAGATCGCCAGCATATCCGTCATCCCGCACGCGCCCATCATCCGCATCTGGCGCTCAAGCGCCGAGCCGCTCAACATGCTCCAGTGGTCGAAGACAACCCGGTGGCCCAGGTCGCGCCGCCCATCGGACGGCTCGATCCCCTCGAAGACCGGCAGACAGTCGATGTGCCTGGACGACAGCGTCACCCACAGGTCCTCGCGGAACGCGTACAACTCCCCGGCGGAGTTGGCCAGGTACTGCACGTCGCCGAACACGTCGAAACGACCGTCGAGGACGCTGCCTGCGTTGTTGTAGTCCGCGCCGTGGCTGTTGAAGCGATCAACGATCGTCGTGCAGAAGCTCCCGTCCGGGAGCACGGCCAGCCGCTCGGCGAGGAATGGCTGGGTGACCACGCGTGTGCCGGGCAGCTCACCGGAAGACAGCAGGCGCATCGTCACGTAGCCCGCGGGCGCGACGGCCTCCTCGACCTGGCGGATGGTGCAGCGCAGCGCGACGCCCTGCAGGCCGACCTCCGCCTCGAGAGCGGGCATGTCCTCGATCAGCGGCTCGATCCGCACCACGACGGCGTCATCGCGAGTGTCCGCGCTCACGTTCATCTCCGGCGCGTCGAGCGACCTCAGCACAACATGGGAGATCCGGCAGAACTCCTGGCCGCTCGAGTCGGCGCGACCGTCGATCCGCAGGAGATCATCACCGCGCAGCTCGACCTCAAACAACTGCTCCCGCCACGCGTCATCATCGCGGTCGAGCGCGATCCTGCCGATCTCTTCGCCGCGGATGCTCAGCGCGATGAAAGCATCATCGGGCTCATCGTCGCGATCATCCATGTAACGCACGCCCACCATCCAGCGCCCCGGCTCGACACCGAGCCCCACGGTCGCGTGGCCGGTTGCGTTCGGGGGGACGGGGATCTCGCCGCCAATGCGGATGCACGCCCCGTGCGGGGCGGCCTCGCGCATGAATCCCTCGGGACCGTCGGCGTCCACGTCGGCGTGATCGTAGGTGGAGATGTACCGCCGACCATCGAGGGCGATCTCCCGCCCTGCGCGGTCTCGGCCGGTCAGTATCACGCCCTCGGTGATCGTGACCGGGTCACGGTCGTCGAGCGCCGCCCTCACCGACAGCAGGCCGTTCGAGCCGTCGGGACGTGCGGGCAGTACGCGGTAGGTGACGGTCCCCCGCTCCCGGTGCTCGGCCCTCAGGACGTACTCCCCGGTCGCCTCGTCGAAGCTGAGCTGATGTGCCGCCTCGACCCGCGCCCCACCGGGTACGCACGCTTTCGCGGAGTGGTCGTACTCAATCTCATGAGCGACCGCCGCGACGGTCACTGCGACTGCAACTGCGATCAGCAGCATCGGTTTTAGCTGTGCAAGTTTTTTGGTGGTGGGGGAGGTACTCGTGTATAGGTTTGCGAATACTGACATGTGTGCATCGAGCGAGCCAAGCAGTGGCAGGTCGTGCTGGAGGACCG
>JBMNNW010000177.1:0-5609 GCA_050942735.1 Armatimonadota bacterium | reverse complement strand
CGGGGAACGGCACTTTTCACATCTGCGCACAGGAGCAATACCGGAACTGCGGAAACGCGGGGAGGCCGTCGAGGGGAAAAACCAGCGTGGATGGGCGGTTGTTCAGCGGTCACATGATCGCGATCACCACCAACAGTTCGATCAGCGTAAAGCCTCTTGTCTTTCCGGACATCGTCTGCCTCCTTGTATCAGATCCTTAACGGGTCTGCCGACCCGGTGTAGCCTCTGTGTCGCAGATCGCACGTCATGTGGTCGTCGATGACAGCCCAATGCTCGATGAAGCCCGCACGACAAGCTTCGGTTGCAGCGCCACCCGGCGGAACGGGCGATCATCTCCCTCAAGTCTCATGCGGAGCAACTCCTCGGTGTGCTCACACAGTTGACCCACCGGATGGCTCAGGGTGGTCAGTGGCACGGTAAGAAATGGCGCCCACGGATCGTCGTCAAAGCCTGCCAGGGCTATGTCCTCGGGAACCTCATGACCGAGATCACGGATAGCCTTGATCGCTCCCACCGCCAAGAGGTCGGAGTGACAGAACAGGGCCGTGACGTCGGGATGTCGCTCCAGCAGGCGGCGGGCAGCCTCCTCTCCAGACGCCGGAACGGTGGGACCGTCTATCGCTTCCACAAAGCTCTCAGTGATGCCGGCATCAGCAAGTGCAGCATGGTAGCCACTCATACGAGGGCTTTCGGGCCATGAGATGATCCCGATCTTCCGATGCCCCTGTTCGATGAAGTGCTGTACTGCAATGCGCACCCCCTGCTCACGGTCAACGATAAGCGCATCGCAGGGGAGGTCGGCAGGCGGGGCAGCGGGGCAATCGATCAGCAGAACAGGGGTCTGGTCGGCGTGCAGTTGAAGGATCAACTCACTGATACTGTCCTCCGGACGCGGGTGCAGCCACGCCACCGCCGCCGGACGGATCGTCTCAAGCAGGCCTCCGAGGCGGCGAACCGGATCGTGACCCGCAAAATGCGTCGTGAGCACCTCGCGCCCGAGTCCGCTCACAGTCTCATGCAGAGTCCACGCCTTGGTGGCCATCGCCTGGTCGGACTGCGTGCCGAGAACGAACACGATCACCGGGGATCTGCCGGACGACAGGGCACGGGCAAAGGGGTTCGAGCGGTAGCCGAGGTGTTTGGCAGCTTCCAGGATCCGCTCTCGCGTCGCAGCGCTTACCCACGCGTCGTCCCTCGAGTTGAGGACGCGTGACACCGTCGAGAGAGCAACCCCGGCCTCTTCCGCCACGTCGCGCATCGTCGCAGCCATACGGACACCCTCCTATTGCAAGCGCTTGCAATGCCTTATATCACAGCAGTGTACTGCGTGTCAAGGAGCAGAACGCGTTTGTGAACGTGAACCGTCGGCGGGCGAGGCGGGTTCACCGGGGATGCACCGGCAACGGGTTGCGTCGTTCCGTGAACCTCCAGCCCTGAGCCTGGAGTCCAGGCGCCCACGCCAGCCCGCCGTCTCCGCCTCACCGGCCCGCCGTTTCGGCAATTGGCTGCCTGCAGTCGTCGCGGGGAAGGCTGTCAGATGCTTCGAGGCTCCGGGCGGGCTGAACTCGGGTGAATCGCACTCCCCGAGCATCCGCCTCGACGAGTAAACGTATCACGTGGAGTGTTCCAGCCTCTGCACTCAACTCTGACGGTTCGGCAGGAATGGCACTTTCTCTGTGGGGAGGATCTGGGGCTACTACAATGTGTTGGAGGCGCTGGACGATCCCGGGGAGCCCAGTGACGAAGATCTCTCGGAGTGGCTGACAGGCGAGGGGTTGGACCCGAAAGCTTTGGGCCTCGATGGCATCAACAACAGGACTGACGGTGTAAGCGCAGACGGGGATAGCCCCGATTGGTCGGGGCACGTGGGGTAGATCACGCCGCCCCTCTCAGCTCTGGCATTTCCTCTACACTGGTCATCGTACCGACATGCTCACTTGAGGCCATTGAAGCCTCAGTCAGGGGAGAACGAAGGCGATGGTTCCGTGCGGCGTTGTGAGCGGCAGCCAGCCCAACCTCGCACGGAACCACCCACCATGACCTCCACACCAGTCCTCCCTCAGAGGCTCCCGGACTCTGAAGCTCGGCATCTGCGATGCCACGCTTCGCTGGCTTCATCCCCCCGTCATTTCTAACCGGGACCGAGCGACAACTGCAGAGGCTCCAGACTGGGGACACGGTCATCCAGCGGCATATGAAGAGGCAACTGATGCGCGGTTGCTGAACGGCGAAGCTCCCTTCGCGACGCTGCTCGCATCGCGTCCACAAGGTGCCGGAACAGTCTCTGCAGACGCGTCTCCAGCTCCTCGTCCTCCGTGTGGCTCGCTTCGAGCGCAACACAGCCTGCGAGCTCTCCAAGGTCGTAGAAAGTCAGTTCAACCACTCCAGAACCGGCATCGTGCCGTGCCTGGGTGAGCAGAGCCGCAACCTCAGGACGGATGACGGGCAGACCCAGAAGGAGAGCAAGCTCGGAATCACTCAAGCGTACTCCGATGGGCTCCTGGAACGCCTGACTGCCGAATCTCCGCATGATTCATCATCTCCCAAAGTGATCGACCTGGTCACCCTGCGTTCGCCCGATGCAGGCTTGAGTATTAGAACAACGCCCCCCGAGATACGTTCCCTTTGTTCGTCCGATGTCGGCCCGGTTCAGAGTGATCCCCGCGGCAGCAAACACGCGTCGTGAGTGCAGCCCGTCCGAGTTCACTTCCGCGGCCTCGCGAAAGCAGTCTCCTCAAGTGGCTCTCCGCCGCCCCGCCGATGAGATGACGGCAATGGCCCGCCGGTGATTCCAACGGTCTGCATTCGTGCAGGGCGCGAGTGTGAGCGAACACGGGGAGATGGGGGAGGGCGCGACCGGCCGTAGCCCAACGGTTTTCGGCCTATGGCAGGTGTCGTGCGACAGGAGCAGGAGCGGTTGCACCTTCACACACACTGCTCCCGATTGCCGGGGGAGGCTCAAGCCCCCTGATACAGGTCACAGACCTGGAATCTTCACGGGGGTGCAACCGTCATACCGATCAGAAAGCTGCCTGCCCGTGAGAACTGCCGCCACATTCGCAGTTCCGGACGGGCGGCGGCACACTCGACACGGGGGTTGCGTTCCACCTCGCTCAATTCCGCTGAGATGGGTTGCGGCCACCTCAAGTTCGTGCCCTTCCCTCGGCAGTTCGAGGGAAGGTCGGGAGGGGACTCGGCCATGTGCACTCCTTTGTGGATCATCGGCCTGGACGGATTGGACCCTGACCTTGTGCTGCGATGGGTGACGTCGGGCGAGTTGCCGACCCTCGCATCGTGCATGGAGCGAGGCGTGTTCGGAACTCTGCGGTCCACGTGCAACGAGCTGACCACGTCAGCATGGACCACGGTCGCCACCGGCGCCAACCCCGGCGCTCACGGCATCTACAACTTCCAGGAGCGCGTGCCCGGTGAGTACCGCCTCTACCTGCCCAACAGCACCTATCGCGGACTTCCCGCATTCTGGGATGTCGCTGGTGACGACCAGCGGCGGGTGATTCTCGCGCGGGTACCCATGACCTTCCCGCTCCAGCCGCTCAACGGCCTTGCCGTCGCCGACTGGCTCGCCCCGTCGCCCGCCACTGCCGGCTTCACCTACCCTGAGCAGTTGGGCCCCGAGTTGGTGCGGCGCTTCGGTCACGCCCTCTGGGGCGACCCGGTCGGCGACCACATGATGCGCGGATTCAGGGATCACCGCAGATTTCTGCGGCGACTTATTGCCCGAGTGGACCAAACCTTCGATCTGTTCCAGCATCTGCTGTCCATGCAGGACACCGACCTGCTCTTCGGCTACGTACAGGATACCGATGTGGCCGGTCATATACTCTGGCGGCACCATGACGCGGGCAGCCCACTGCACAGACCCGACACCCCGCCTGACCTGCGCGATGCGCTGCTCTCAGTCTACCAGCGTGTCGACCGGGACCTGGGGCGTCTGCTGGAGCGCCGTGAGTTCGACGGCAATCTCATGATCGTCTCCGACCACGGCATGGGCGCGAACACACTGGGCCCGCACTGCGTCGCCCCCCTGCTCGAGGCCGCCGGGCTGATGGTCTGCCATCAGAATGGTGACCGGTCCCCCGGTGTGCTCCGGCGACTCAGGCAGGCTGTCTCGCGCCGCATCCCGTGGCACATCCGCAGACGCATCAAGCCGATTGACGGCGACACTCGCAGTCGCGGCTTCACCGAGCTATGGCTCTCACACATAGACTTCTCCCGAAGCCGCGCGTTCAGCTACTTCCAACTGCAGGTCGGGGAGATATGGCTGAACCTGCGCGGGCGGGACCGTGACGGGATCGTTGAGCCGGGTGCTGAGGCCGAGGAGTTGATCGCCGATATCACCCGCCTGTTCCTGGAGGCCCGGGACCCCGAGACCGGCTGCTGCCCGGTCGAGGAGGTCAGGCGTCGCGAGGAGCTGTTCGCAGGCGAGTACACCCGGACCATGCCCGATCTGCTCGTGCGCTTCCGCGAAGGCGTCCAGGTGCATGGTCTGAGCGCTACGCTCGACGATGGCAGCCAGATTGCTGTGCGCCCGCCCCCCGACGGCGCGGACGCCTCGAGCGCCCACCACCGCCTTCACGGAACCCTCATCGCCTGCGGGCCCGACATCGTCGCCGGCGACCGGCCTCTGTGCGCCGACCTGATGGATGTCGCCCCCACCGCTCTGGCGCTGCTGGACACCGCCATACCCTCGCATATCGAAGGCGCAGTGCTCGAAGCGATGCTGGGCGACACCGTCAGGTCCCGTATTGCTGACAGCGCTCCACCACGTCGTGGTCGGGGCGCTCCGTTAGCATACGCGCCCGGCGAACTGGGCCTGGTGGCAAGGCGGCTCCGGGGCCTGGGCTATATGTAGCCTCCCTGTTCGCCCGGTCGGAGCTTCGGGTCCTGATCTATCGGGGATGAGCGGGAACGAAGGTGGGTGCGCTCTACAGCTACCTGACTGAGCGGCGTCTCCTCCCCCCGCAGCGGCCCAAACACCGCCCGCAACTTAAACCCGCTGAATACGTCCTGCGCTTTGCCATGCGGCCTGTAATAGCCGTTCTCTGCGGTGCAGATTCTGGGGCCCACCGTAGCGGCCGCATTCCCTCTGTCGGGATCGTCGGCGTCACTCTCCATGCTCCTGACCGTCCGCCCTCCACCAGGGCCCCCACGCTTCCCTGCAGGTGTATGTACCGCCGCCGCCGCTGCCCCGAGCGCTCGTGCACGGTGCCACGCCGCGTTCATTCGCGCTGTGAGATTGCTGTGAGAATGCCGCCACGCCTTTCATGCTATGGTCACACACGAGGCACGAAGATGGTCAGGTTCAACGGCTGAGCCAGGGGAGCCGAAAGTCTGCGGCGGGGCAAAACAAGTGGGCCAGCGAGCGGCAACTCGCTGACCCCGAAAGCAATCACCATCCCGGGTAAGGACAGGTTGCTCTGCTTCATTATACCACAACGAGCATCCTCCCTGAAGTACCACCCCCACGTTGACAGCAGCATCGGTTTTAGCTGTGCAAGTTTTTTGGTGGTGGGGGAGGTACTCGTGTATAGGTTTGCGAATACTGACATGTGTGCATCGAGCGAGCCGAGCAGTGGCAGGTCGTGCTG
>JBMNNW010000176.1:0-5615 GCA_050942735.1 Armatimonadota bacterium | reverse complement strand
TGCGGGCCGGGGGCGAGGTGATGCTCGTCTCGCCGGAGGACTGTCCGCGGGAAGGACTGCTCGACCGGCTCCCCGTGGCGCTGGCCGCATGGCTGCACGAATGCCTCGACACCGTCAACATGCGCAGGCCCGAGGACGCGGAGGTGTTGGCCGAGGGAAAAGACGTCTGACCGCGCTCGCGGGGGGCGGGGTGGAGGAGGGCGGGCCGGCTGGCGGCCCGTCGCTGCATGAAGGCCGCGACTTCACGAGCGCGGAGGAGCTGCGCGAACAGGTCGGCGACGAGGCCCCGCGGACCGTGCCGCGCTCCGCGAGCGAGCGGCTGGCGGAGGCGGTCGCGCGGGAGGTGCGGTGGCTGCATCTGACAGGCGAGACACCAGGCGGGCTGCCGTGGGACAGGCAGCCCGCCTGGCGTGTACGCCTCTGGGAGCACTTTGTTGATGAGCGGGCGCGCGTGGCGGCGCTGGCGGCAGCGCTCGCGACGTGGTGAGTGAAGCGCGAGTGAGGGAACGGCATCCGGCGAGGGCGCGCCCGGACACCGGATGCTGAGGCGACGTGGTGAGGTGATGGCGATGGCGACGGACGCGACCGAGCGAGCGCCGGGGTTGTGGGTGAGGCGCGTGAGGCCGGAGGAACCGCCGCGCCCGGCCCTGCAGCGCGTGGCGAGCACGCAGCGGGCCGAGGAGGAACGTCCGCGTGAGCATGCCCGGACTCTGGATGCTGCGGGGAACGGTACGCGGATGGCGGGCGGCGCGCCGGGTCGGTGGGCGGAGCGGTGCAGGGTCGCGCCGGAGGCCGCCGCGACGGAATGCGCGGCGCGGATCGAAGCGTCGCTCGAGCGAACCGGCGGGGCGGGCGCCGCGCCGGTCAGGGCGATGGCGGCGACGGCCGGCGAGGTATCGCGGAGCGCGCGGGGGGTGAGCGCACCCCCGGGCGGAGAACCCGCCGCGGCGGCGCGAGCGGCGGGTGCCGGCCGGGACGTGGCGGGCGGGATCGCGGGCGGGATCGCGGGCGGTGGCGTCGAGATGAAGGCGGCGTCGCGGCGGCGGCCGGCGGTCAGGCATGAGGATGCGCGCGAGGAGCAGCGCGCGCGGGTGGAGGGGTTTCGGTGAGAGCCGGCGGGACGCGGCGAACGAAGACGGCAGACAGCAGGCGGGAAGGGCGATGGCGGTCGTCAGTCGTTGTCGTTGTGGCCCCGGCGCCCTCGCCGGGGAGTCGTTGGTCGTTGTCGTTTGCAGGAGAGGCATCCCTGCCTGTCGCCGTTGGTGGAAGGGGGAAGGGACGGCAACGGCCGACGCATCTGAAGACGCGTCGCTCCGGCCGACAACGGCGACGGCAACGGCGGGCGGGCAAGGTCAGCTCCCTGAGCTGCGCCCGCCCCTCCCTGAACGGCAACGACAACGGCAACGGCGGGCGGGGCACAGGTCCCCGCCCTACAGCAACGGCGGGCGTTGGTTGGTGTTTGTCGTTTGTAGGACAGGCATCCCTGCCTGTCGCCGTTGGTGGAAGGGGGAAGGGACGGCGACGGCGGGCGGGGCGCAGGTCCCCGGAGATCAGGAGCGATCTCTCGCGAACTCGCTGCGCAAACGTCGATGCCCTGCAAACGGCGACGGCAATGGCTGATAGCGACGGCAATGGCTGATGGCGATGGGAGTGAGGCGCGATGGCATACGTCAATCCGGGGCTCGGGGAGAGGCTGATCAACTGCGTCACCGCGATCGGGGCGCTGGAGGACGAGGCCGGTGACAATACCATCCCCGGTGCGAACATCACGAAGAGCCTCTGTCGGGGAATATGCATCCTCGCCGGGGCGCTGGACCGCGGCGACGGGACGAACGCACTGGACTACGACGACGCGGCGCGCAGCGCGTGGGAGCAGCATTACAAGCGGATGACCGTCGGGTTGATCGCCGCGCTCGTGCAGCGGCTCAACACCCCGCCCGTGCGCACATGGCCGGAGGTGGCGGAGCTGCAGACAATCCTCGCCGACCTGCAGAGCGACGAGGACACCGGCTGGCGGCGGGAGATCGTGACGCTCGGGCAGGCGCAGGCGGTGACCGTCGCGCGGCAGCAGGCGCTCAGCGGCGTCGCGACCTTCCAGGCACCCGGGGGCACCGTGACGGCGTACGTCCACAAGGCGCGCTCGCCCGATGTGCCGCTCGACGGCGCGCAGGTCTATCTGCTCGAGGAGCTGCCCGAGGACGGCGCGTCTGAGCCGACCGGGCGCTTCGCGGTGATGGTCGATGACCCGTGGTGGGGCAGGCGGATCCAGCCCGCGCAGTGCGCACTCGCGCCGCTGACCGAGGACCTCACGATGGGCTACCGGCTGCACGGGCGGCTGCTCGAAGACGGCGAGCCCGCGGCGGGAGAGAACGTCTCGCTGGAGCTTGAGCTGACCGGCGTGCAGGACGAACGCGTCGTGCTCTGGGACAGTGTGGAGCACAACGAACTCACGTGGGACGCGCAGCGTGAGACATACGTCGAGGGGCCGACGGTCCTCGCGCCGATCGTGACGGACGCGGAGGGCCGCTGGGAGTGGCTCGCGCCGAAGGGCCACGGAGCGATCTACCAGCGCGCGGCCGATCTGCGCGACGAGACGCCCGAGACCGCCGCGCGGGGGTTCACGCGGCACCTGGTGGCCGTCCGGCAGGCGTGGCGCGGGCGGATGGCGGAGGTGGTGGAGGGCGCGGAGTCGGTGCTGGATATCCTGAGCGGGACGCTGGAGATCAGCGCGGAGCCGGGCGCGACGCTGCGGGTGGGGACGCTGGACGATCCGGGGACGGCGCACACGGTGCCGCCCGGAGGTACCGTCACGATCACCGGTCTGCCGGAGGCCGAGCACAGCATCGTGGCGTTCAGGCTGACCGCGTGGGGCACGTGGGACCAGAGCTTCGGCTGCGCGCGGCGGCTCGCGCAGGTGCGCCGCGGAGAGACGACGAGTGTGCAGATGGGGCCGCTGGAGGAGTACACGGATCCGGACATGATCTGCGGGCGGGTGTATGAGCGGCCGGGGGTGCCGGCGGCGGGAGTTGAGATCGTGGTGATCGACACGGTCGCCTGTGAGCTGATCGGGACGCTCACGACGACCGACGGGAGCGGCTGGTGGGAGGCGGAGGTCCCGCCGGAGGGGCTGGGCGGGCAGCCCGCGATCCACGACGAGCGCCGGGGCTCGCTGCCGGTGCTGGGGACGCCCTACTCGGACGTGGTGCTGGGCGCGCGCGTCTACTCAGCGGCCTACGAGTCATACAAGCCGGAGGCGTGGCGCAGGCCGCTGCGCGGGCACAGGAACTTCCAGTATGTGCCGGGGAGCGTGACGGTGGAGAACGCGGCGACCGGGGAGCAGTTCTCGACCGTGCAGACGGCCTTCGGCGGCTGGATCACCTCCGAGACGCTGCCGAAGTTCAGACACGAGCCGGACATCGAGCGGCTCGTCTGGTGGGGGGCGGAGGCGCACAGCTACCGCATCCTCGTAGACGGAGAGGACCGGCTGCCTCAGTTCGAGCTGCGCGGGCAGCCCTTCGATGACACCGGCAGCGGCGCGGGAGTCTACCGCGCGGCGGGGTACTACCCGGAGCAGAAGATCCTGATGGGCGGGAAGATCCACGGGAGCGTGGTGCGCGGGGCGCGCGAGCGGATCGGCGCGAACCTCCCGGAGGCCGCGCGCGTGGGCCTGGAGTTCGGCGAGCATGAGGCGTTCACGGAGGCGCGGGCGCTGAGCGGAGGCGCTGCGAGAGCCGGCGTGGCGGACACCGTCTGCCCCTACTGCGGCGGCCCGGCGTGGCGCGACCCCGACGGAGCGCGCCTTCGGGGCTTCTGTATGCAGTGCGCGGAGGCGTTCGGCCGGGCGGACGCGATGGACTGCCGCACGCACTTCACGACGCCGACGTTGGCGAGGACTGACGGCGGCCACGCGATGCGCCTGGTGCGCGTGAGCGAGCGAGATGGGAGCCGGGCGCGACGGGTGAATGCGCACTGGCGACCGGACCTCTACGACGAGACCGAGCAGTTCGTGACACAGAGCGGCGCGGGGCAGACGACGAACGCGCCCCGGTGGGTCGCGCGGCATGTGAACGAGCTCGGCGACGGCGCGGGCTTCGGGAGCTTCGATGGCGACGCTTCGGAGCCGTGGACGCCGGGGCATGACGCGGGGTACTTCGAGGGGCTGCCGGAGATCGATCGGGCGCTGGGGGTCTGCGCGCTGAAGCTGGTCTTCCCGCCGGGGTACACGACGCCGCTGACGTACACCGTCGAGGTGGACTGTGCGCGCGCGGACGGGCAGATCGAGACGCGGACGGTGATGGTCGAGGCGGGGACGAGCGGGCCGGGCGGCGGCGACCCGTTCGGAGACGCGGTGCCGGTGGTGGAGCGGGCGAAGCTGGACGCGGAGGCGGTCGGCTACCCGTGGCGGGAGGTGGGGCTCTACCGCGGGGTGGCGGGGGTGCGGCTGGTGGAGCCTCAGAGCGCGCCGGGCTGCCGCTTCACGATCGTCAACGACACGCCGTGGCTTGCCCGGGCGGAGGGTGTGCCGGTGCGCGGCGAGGCCGCGACGCCGGTGGCGCTGCAGCTCGCGGGGGCGTGGGGGAGCCCGCATCTGCTGGACGACGCGGTGGGGCAGGTGTTCCTCTTCTACGCGCGCGGGGGCGATGTGTTTGTGCGCGCTCGAGCCGGGCTGCCGGGCGACTGGACGGAGGAACGGCGGCTGACCGAGGGCGGCGACGCGGATGAGCCGTGGGCGGGGAAGAGCGACCGCGGGGAGCTTGTGCTGGTGTGCAGCCGCGAGGGCGGTCGGCTGGCGATCATGCGCTCACTCGACGACGGGCGGAGCTGGGAGGAGGTGCGCTGATGGCGACGATCAGCGGACTGTCGCACGCGATGGCGTTCGAGTACAACGGGCTGCTCTACGTGATCGGCTATCGCGCGGGCGGGCAGTACCTGCGGCGGAGCGTGGACGGCGGGAGGACGTGGCTGGGCTTCGCCGACGGGACTGAGGAGAAGCTGGTAGCGATGCCGGCGGATGAGCAGCGGGTGGCTTTCGTCAAGATGGCGAGTCAGGGGCGGGCGCTGGTGGTGGGGGTGAGCCGCTACCCGGAGATCGAGGTATACGTCTCGCGGGACGACGGGGAAAGTTGGCAGCAGCAAGATGCGGTGTGAGGAGCCGGAGACGGCGGCAGGCACGAATGCCTGCCCCACGAACGGCGGGCGGGGGCACAGGTCCCCGGAGATTGCGAGCGATCTCTTCGCGAGTCTGCCGGGGAGTCGTTGGTCGTTGTCGTTTGTAGGACGGGCATCCCTGCCTGTCGACGCTGGTGGAGGCGGGAAGGGACGGCAACGGCGGGCGGGGCGCAGGTCCCCGCCCTACAGACGGCAACGGCAGGCGGGGCACAGGTCCCCGCCCTACAGACGGCAACGGCGGGCGGGGCGCAGGTCCCCGGAGATCGCGAGCGATCTCTTCGCGAGTTTGCCGGGGAGTCGTTGGTCGTTGTCGTTTGTAGGACAGGCATCCCTGCCTGTCGACGATGGTGGAAGGGGGAAGGGACGGCAACGGCCGATCCAACGGCGGGCGGGGCACGGGTCCCCGCCCTACAGACGGCAACGGCGGGCGGGGCACAGGTCCCCGC
>JBMNNW010000175.1:0-5870 GCA_050942735.1 Armatimonadota bacterium | reverse complement strand
CACCGAGGTGGTGGATGTGCGTGACATCGAGATGCTGCACGAGGTGGCGGATATCTACCAGGTGGGCGCGCGGAACATGCAGAATTTCGCGCTGCTGACCGAGCTTGGGAAGGTCGATCGGCCGGTGATGCTCAAGCGGGCGATGTCCGCGACGGTGGAGGACCTGCTGCAGGCGGCGGAGTACGTGGCGGTGGAGGGCAACGACCGCGTGATTCTGTGTGAGCGGGGGATCCGGACGTTCGAGACATCGACGCGCAACACACTGGACATCTCGGCGGTGGTGGCGATGAAGCGCTTCAGCCACCTGCCGGTGGTGGTGGACCCGAGCCACGCGTCGGGGAATGACTGGATGGTGCCGGCGCTGGCGAAGGCGGCGGTGGCGGCGGGAGCGGACGGTCTGCTGATCGAGACGCACATGCGGCCGCAGGAGGCGCTGGTGGATGGTCCGCAGTCGCTGACGCCCTCGGCGTTCTCGAAGCTCATGCACGACCTGAAAGCGTTCTGCGAGGCGGCCGGGCGGACGCTGTGAGGGGGTCGGGGGGAGTATGCGAGGCGGGCGTCGAATCCTCATCTGAGAGCTGTGAATAGATCCGCGAGGGCGAGTTCGCGGAGAGCGTTCAGAGGAGGATGTGCACGATGACGCGCGCGAGGTGGATGGCGTTCGCGGTTGCGGTAGCGCTTGTCTGCGGGACCACCGTCGGCTACGCGGCCGACCTGCCGCTGATCGGTGAGAAGGCTCCTGCGTTTGAGGCGAACACAACGCAGGGGCCGATTGTTTTCCCCGACGACTACGAGGGCAGGTGGGTGATTTTGTTCAGCCACCCGGCCGACTTCACCCCCGTCTGCACCACGGAGTTCATGACCTTCGGCACGCTCCACGATCAGTTCCGGGAGCTCAACTGCGAGTTGATCGGGCTGTCGATTGACAGCAACTACTCGCACATCGCGTGGCTGCGGACGATCCGGACGCTTGAGTTCAACGGAATGAAGGACGTGAACATCACCTTCCCGGTGATCGAAGACCTGAGCATGGACGTGGCGACGAAGTACGGGATGGTGCAGCCGGGTGAGAGCAGCACGCACGCGGTGCGGGCGGTGTTCTTCATCGACCCGAGTGCGACGGTTCGGGCGCTGATGTACTACCCGGCCTCCGCGGGGCGGAACTTCCACGAGATCATGCGGCTGCTGGTGGCGCTGCAGACCGCCGACGCGCATAACGTGGCGACGCCGGCGGACTGGGCGCCCGGCGACGACGTGATCATCCCGCCGCCGGGTTCGTGCGGGACGGCGGAGGCGCGGGTTGAGGGCGCCGGTGACGACTACTACTGCCTCGACTGGTTCCTGTGCCTGAAGAAGCTGCCGAAGGAGTCGCTGCATCTGCCCGGTGGCGAGTGGTAGGTCGCAGTGGCGGGAGCGTGGCGTGGAATGCGGGAGGGCCGACGATCGGCCCTCCCGCTTGAGTTGGTGGGCGAAGGGTGAACGGCGACAGCGCAGGGATGCCTGTCCTACGGACGGCGAACGGCTGGCGGGGCACAGGTCCCACCCTGCAACAACGGCGACAGGCACGGATGCATGCCCTGCGGACGGCGCGCATTGACGTACACCGCCTTCCGCGGATACAATCAGGGGCGTGGAAGGAGCAGATATCGTGCCCGACGGAGCGATGGAATCCACGGTCCGGCAGACGCGTATGCCGGACTGGTTGAAGGTTAAGACCGGCAAAGCCAGCCTCACCCGGCAGACACGCGAACTGCTGCGCGGCTGCGGCGTGTGCACCGTGTGCGAGGAGGCGAAGTGCCCCAACATCGGCGAGTGCTTTTGCAGCGGGACGGCCACGTTCATGATCCTCGGCGACCGCTGCACGCGCGACTGCCGGTTCTGCGCGGTGGCCCACGACGCCCGGCCCGACGCGCCCGACCCCGATGAGCCCGCGCATGTGGCCGAGGCGGCCTCGCGGCTGGGCCTGGAGTTCGTGGTGCTCACGTGCGTGACCCGCGATGACCTGCCGGACGGAGGCGCCGAGCAGTTCGTGGCCACGATGGCGGCGCTGCGCGAGCGGGTTGCGGGGGTGCGCATCGAGGTTCTCACCAGCGACTTCGACGGTAACCTTGAGCCCCTCAGGCGCGTATTGAATGCTGAGCCGACGGTGTACAACCACAACGTCGAGACCGTGCGCCGCCTGCAGCAGCGCGTCAGGCCGCAGGCCGACTACGAGCGCTCACTGGGCGTGCTTCGCGCCGCGAGGGAGTACGCGCCGGAGGGGACGCTGATCAAGTCGGGGCTGATGGTGGGGCTGGGCGAGCGACTTGAGGAGGTCGGTGAGACGCTTGGGGATCTCGCCGACGCGGGCTGCAGCGTTGTGACGATCGGACAGTACCTGCGGCCGTCGCCCGAGCATCTCGGGGTGGCGCGCTACGTAACGCCCGCCGAGTTCGAGGAGCTTGAGCGGATCGGTCTCGAGCGCGGCCTCAAGCGCGTGCTCAGCGGCCCGTTCGTGCGCAGCAGCTACCTTGCGGCGGAGACGGCGGCGGAACTCGCGCCGGCCTGACGAGCGACGGATCGCCGTGCACAGCCGGATCACGGTCATGTCACGCGCCCGGGCAGATCATGACCAATCGCGTCATCACAATCCTGCTGATCCTCGTGACGACCGCCGCCCTCGTCGGGGAGGCGGCGCGTAGCGTCATGGAGACCGAAGGGCAGTGGCAGGAGTGGCTGCAACTGCTCGTTGCGCAGGAGGTTGCGAATACTCTCGACCGGCAGGTGCAGCTTGGGCCGATCGCCGAGATCTCCCTCGACGGTGTCGAGGCGCGGTGGCTGGCCGTCGCCGAGGACTACTACCTCCGCGACGGCGAGATGATTCGCGCGGATCGGCTGCGCATCGCCTTCGATCTGCGGGGGATGCTCCGCAGGGATGTGGCACCCGCGGCCGGGATCTCGAAGGTGCGGATCGAGGACGGCTGGGCATACGTGGTGCGGGACGCCGCGGGCGAGTTGAACGTCGAGCGGCTGCTGCCTGAGCCGGTTGAGCCGACGCCCCCCGAGGACAGCTTCCAGGGCACGATCACGATCGTGCGCACCACGGTGATCTACGATGATTACGCGGTGGAGACCGTCCCGGGCGGACCGCTGAACGTTGAGCTTGCAGACCTGAACGCCGAGATCGACATGCGCGAGATCGGCTGGGCGAGCGTCGAGTTGAGCGCGCGCGAGCGGCTCGGCCGCTTCCGGACCGTGGTGGTGCGCGGCCAGGCGGAGCTTGAGACCGGCTTCGCGTGGGCGAATGCGGACGTCAGCGGCATCGATGCGGCGTACTGGTTCGGCATGTTCGCGCGGGCGGAGGGCGTGGAGCTTCACCGCGGGGTCGTGGACGTCTCGGGCTCGCTGGGGTTCCTGCCCGGTGAGCCTGGCGGCGGTGAGGCGACGCTGGCGGGGAGCGCGCGGGTCAGAGACGCCGAAGTGACGCTCGCGGCGCTCAGCGGCCGGCGCGTCGTTGCCGACGCCACGCTGACCGGGACGATGGACGGTGTGCGGATACACAGCCTCGACGCGCGGATTGACGGCACGACCATCACCGCGACCGGGTTCATCGGTGACTGGGACGAGCCCGTGATTGATGTCGCATTCGACGCGATGGTGACGGAGCCGAGGGAGCTGCTCGACCTCGTCCCTGAGCCTGACGAGCAGACACAGGCGCAGATCGACGCGGTGGAGATCTCCGGGCCGTTGATGGTCACGGGCGCGATGATCGGGCCGATCAAGCGGGCGAATCTGAGCGCGTATATCGAGGCGCCGGGGCAGATCCGCTACGCCAGCGCGGACGTGGGGGAGATCGTGGCGGGGCCGCTTGATCTGCGCGTGGACATCCTCGACCTCGCGGATGTGAACGCGCGCGGCCGGATGAACGTCGTGGAGGCCAGCGCGGTTGATCTTGAGCCGCTGCGGGCCTCGCTGCCGGAGGAGATGCAGGGGCCGATCGAGGTCTCGCCGCTGGAGAACGTCACCGCTGAGGTGCTGTGGTCGAACGAGATCCCGGTGGTGCGGACCGACCTCGCGATCCCGCGGGTGGCGGTGGGGGAGATCGCGGTGGTGGATCTACGCACCGCGGTGGCGCTGGCGGATGACGTGATCTATCTGCGGGACCTGAGCGCCGAGCCGCTGGGCGGCAGGCTCAGCGCCGACGTCGCGATCGACCTGGGCGGGGAGGACGGTCCGTGGGCGTGGGCGGACGGCCGGATCGAGGGCATTGACCTCGCGCGGCTCGATGAGCTGCCCGGCCTCTCCTCCGCGGAGGGGCTTCGGGGCGAGTTCTCCGGGGATTTCGCGTTTGAGTACGACGGCGGCACGCCCTACTTGATCGCCAACGCGGTGGTGGAGTCGCCCGGCTATGAGGACTACGGCGCGGCGAGCCTTCGGGCGCTCGTGGTGGTTGATGCGGACGCAGTTGAGGTGCTGGGGGCGGGCTTTGAGGATGAGCTTGGGGTGGGCTGGGTTCGCGGCGTGATGCCCTTCGAGGGCGAGATGGTGGCGAGCTTCGCCGTCGCGGGAGTGGACCTTGAGAGGGTCAATGAGCGCTTCGGCCTTGAGGTCGAGGGGCTGGGGGGCGAGGTGTTCCTCACCGGCTCGGCGGGCGGGACGTTCGAGGAGCCGCGCGTGGACGCGAGGTTCCGGGCGTTCAACGCCACATACGAGGACTACGAGATCGACGCGGTGACCGCGCGGATCAGCGGCGGGCTGGAGGAGCTGGAGGTCAGCGATCTGTTCGCATCGAGCGGGCGGATCGTGGCGAGGGTGGATGGCTCGCTCCGCGAGATCGACCTCGAGGAACGTGATGCGCGGATCGCCGGGACGGTGAGGCTGGCCGGTCCGGTGGATCAGAACGCGCTGGAGCTTGCGGGCCTCGAGGACGAGGATCTCGTGGGTGCGGTGAATGCTGAGTTCGACGTCGCGGGCACCCTGCGGCGGCCGGGCGCCGAGGGTTCGGTTTACCTGGATTTCGCGCGCTATGAGGCGATCGCGACCGATGACGCCGTGCTGCGGGTGAGTCTGCGGGATGATGTGCTGCAGATGGACGAGCTGCGGGTGCCGGTCGGCGATGCGGTGGTCTCGGGCAACGCGATCGTGACGTCCCTGTTCGACGAGCCGATCATCTCCGCGACGGTCCGCGCGAGCAACGTGGTGCTGCAGGACATGGCGATGTGGCAGGAGGTGGGGCTGCCGCTGTCGGGGACGGTGAGCCTGCCCTACCTGAGCGTGCAGGGGCCGCTGAACGATCTCACGGGGCTGGCGCAGATCGAGGCGACCGAGCTTGAGCTGGGCGAGCAGCGCATCGGGCGGGTCTCGGCGGCGGTGCTGCTGGATGAAAACGCGGTGACGCTGCGGCGGACCACGATCGAGCTTGCGGGCGGGGAGTTGTCGGTGGAGGGCCGCTTCCGCCTCGACGAGAAGCGCATTCTGCCCTCGGAGGTGGAGCTGGCCGATATCTCGATCTCCCGGCTGCTGCACGCGGCCGTCCCGGTGGCGGCGTGGCTCGATGAGAACGGGGAGGCGGCCGGTGAGGGGAACGGGCAGTCGCTCGCGAGACGGCTCACGGCGCTGTCGCTGCGGCTGGGTGGTCGGCTCGATGGCACGGTCTCGGTCGAGGGGACGATCCCGGAGCCGGCCGCCGATGGCGCGTCGAGCGAGGAGACGATCGCGAAGATGCTGGCGGCGCTCCACGCCGAGGTGAACGTGGGCGTGCGCCGACCGTCCTTTGACAACAAGCCGCTGCCGGACACGCAGTTGCGCGCGGAGGTGGCGGGCGAGCCGGAGGTGGCGCTGCAGATCGAGGCGTCGGAGGGCGACGCGCTCATCACCGCGGACGGGACGTG
>JBMNNW010000074.1:0-27571 GCA_050942735.1 Armatimonadota bacterium | reverse complement strand
TTGGGCCAGCGCGTCGTGCGGTAGTAGAGGAAGCCCTCCGCGGCCTCGTCGTAGGTCATCCACCACAGCAGCCTCGCCTCAATCGCCGGATACTCCACGAACCAGTTGGCGTAGGGGTGGCGCGGCCCGATGCAGATATACCACCACACGTGCCTGCCGCGCTCGCGTGCCGCCTCCGCCAGCTCCCGATCATACCGCGGGGTGAGCGGCACCCAGATGTCCACCTCGTCGAGGCCGCTTTCGAGACCGAATGTGTGCTCGTAGGTGGTGGTCATCAGGGGGATCTCGGGGTAGCGCTCATTCAGGAACCGTCCGACACGCGCGATCTCCTCGAAGTACTGCTCGCCGCGCTCGTCCCAGCCGTAGAAGTAGCCTTTCTCGGCCAGTCCCGCCTCCCGTAGTTGCTCCACATACGGATCGAGCATCTCGGCGAGTTTCGCGAGGTCCTCGGGCTGGTAGCCCTGACCGTCCTCCGAATGATGGAAGTAGCGGACGCAGAACGCGTTGAGTTGGTCGCGCTCATCGAAATGCTTCAGCACGTTGATGTCGGGCAGGTCGCGGCGGTAGATGTCATCGGGGTTGATCCGATGGTCGGCCATCAGCTCGTAGAACTCCATCATCAGGTCGGCGTCGAACGCGTCCCCGTAGGTCGTTCGGACGTAGCGCGGGTCGAGCGTAAACGCGGTCCGGATCGTGGTGCTGTCGGGGAGCGTCACGTCATGCACGTTCACCGTCAGCGGCAGACCGCCGACCTCGCCGTGACCCTCGCGGTGGATCCGCAACTCCCCGAAGTAGCGACCGGGGACCGTCTGCGTCGTCGATCGCACGTTCACCCACACCGGCATGCACTCATGGGGCTCCGCGATCATCACGCCGCCGGGGATCTGCTCCGCCGGGATCAGCGCCTCCGGCCACCAGCCGACGAAGTCCACGTCGTACTGCGGCGGTTGTTCGGTCTTCGCGTAACCCACCTGTAGGATCTCTATCTCGCCCTCGAACGCCGCGCCGGTCTCCCCGTGTGTCAGCTCGCCCACCTCGAAGCGCAGGCGCTCCGGTCCGGCGGTGAGTGTGACGATCTGAACTCCCTCGACCTCGTTGCGCGCCATCTCCACTCGTGCAAGCATCGCCGGCTCATCAAAGATGCGGTAGCCCATCGGCGACGTCAGGCCAGCCCACGACCACCAGCCGACGCCCTCGGGCGTCTCGGGCCTGTCGTGCAGCATGACCTTCTTCGTCGTCGGCTCGCTCCACACGAGCATGTCGTGCCGCGCCGCCTCGGCGGCCAGTTCGAACTCGCCGATCTGTGCGATCTCGGGTCGGACGCCGGGGCGCTGGGGGTCTGCGATGCGAGCGATCACGCGGTAGATTCCGGGCGCGGCGGCGAGGCCCTCATCCGTCAGCGCGTCCCAGCGCCAGTCAATGTCCTCGCCCTCGCCTGCATCGACGGCGACGGTCACGTCGTCCTCGCTCACCACGCCGATGCGCCACTGCCCGGCGCGGCTCAGCCTCCCGGCAACCCCGACCTTCCCACCGCCGAACGGATCCGCGATGAACCGCAGGCCCTCCGCGCTGATCGTGTACGCCGCAAGCCGGATGTTGTCCACGTAGACGGTCGCGGGGCGGGTCGGGCGGGTCATGTAGAGGTGCAACTGCTCCACCTCAGTGAGGTCGAGGAATGACGACAGGCCCTGCAGGTCGATCGCGATCGTGGTGGGCTCTCCCGGGTCGATGGTGAACGTCTTCTGACCCTTCTGACCCCCGGCATTGATCTGGCCTCTGAGCTGCGGGGCGTGATCCGCCTCCACATATATGTCGCAGAGTAACTGCTCATAGCCCGTCCAGTCGCTCGGCAGCAGCCCCGAGCCTGCGTTGAGGATCGCCGCGGGCCACTGCTCACTCCCCTGCTCGTAGGCCGGGTAGTCGAGGCGGATCGCCCGCTCGCCGTCTGTCGCGTGCTCGCGGACCGTCTCGCCCGCCATGGTCTCCCGCAGCTCCCATGCCGCGAGCGCGTCATCACGCTCGAAGCTGTCGATCTGCAGCACGGCCACCGGCTGCTGCGCGAGGCAGCAGGCCGCGGTGATGACAATTGTGAGCGCGGCGGTCAGTGTGCGCATGAGTGACCCTCCTCGTGTCCTTCCAGACCGGTGCGGCACGGCATGGCGCACGCTTCTGTGCGCGTCCGCCTCACGCCAGGGCCCGCACCCGCTCGGCCAGTTGCTGGCTCAACAGCGCGTCGCGCGGCGGCACATGCGGCTGCTCCTCACCACGGACACACGCGAAGAAGTGTCGCAGTTGCGCGCCGAACCCCCACCGCTCGGCCTCCGAAAGCTGCCAGCAGCACTGATCCGGCGACCAGCGGACGCGATCGCCGCCCGTGATAAGCTCGACCTCGCGCGGGGCGTCCACGATCGCGGTACGGCCCTCGCCATGCAGCACCAGCCGCTCGATCCAGCGACCGGCGTCGCGCGACATCACGAAGCTGCCCAGCGCGCCCGGTTCGAACTGCATGCTCACCGAGGCGCGCAGATCCGTCTCGCCCTCGGAGTGCATCCATCCGGCGAGGTGTGCGACCTCCCCGCACAGCCAGCGCATCGCGTCGAGCGTGTGCAGGGAGTTGGTGACGATCTCGCGGAAGATCCCGCCCGCCCCGCTCTTCTCCGCGATGCAGACCGCGATCTCCTGGCCCTCGAAGTGCTCGAACGCCCGGCGGTAGACCGGCGCGAAGCGTCGGTTCACGCTCATCATCAGCAGCGTCCCCGCGCTCTCGGCGGCCGCGACCATCGCCTCGGCACGCGACAGCTCGGCCGACAGCGGCTTCTCGCACAGTGTCGGCACCCCCGCCTGCATCAGCGCGAGCACCGGCTCGTAGTGGGCGTCCACGCCCTCACGCACGGGCGTGAGCACCAGCGCGCAGTCGCAGGAGGCGGGGTCGAGTTCGGTCGCGCTCGGAAGCACGTGCGCGTTGGGGTAGCGTCCGCAGAGCGTCTCGCGCGCGCCCTCAGATGCGTCCACGCAGGCGCAGATGCGCGCTTCATCGCTCGCATCAAGCAGCGGCAGATAGATCTCCCTCGCGATTCCGCCGCAGCCGATGACCGCGACGCGGATGTCCTCGGACATTGCTGGTGCCTCCTGATCGACGTCGTCGGAACAGCCGACGCCCTCGCCGGCCGCGTCGTGCCGTCTACCTCAGTTCGTCAACGTTCTCGCGCACCTTCGCGATTGCCTCCAGCATCAGGTCCATGTCCTCCGTGCCGCCGAGGAACAGTTTGTGCGCGAGGACGACGCCCTCCTCCTCGTAGACCCGCTGGCACTCCGGCGTGTCCATGCTTGCGTAGTCGGGCGGCTCGTTGTCGCCAAAGCACGCCGGCCCCCAGTTGCGCTCGGTGAAGAGGGGGTTCCTCTGGATCGGGTGCAGGTGACCTGTTCCGGTGCCGAGTCCCTCGGCCGCCAGCGCCTCGGTGAACCTCTGCCTGCTGATGCCGCCGAACTGCTCGGAGTTGAACTTGAAGTGGTAGAAGTAGAAGTTCCAGCGTGTCACCCAGTCGGCCCGCTCGAGGGGGGAGACGCCCTCGAGCTCTCGCAGGCCGGCCTCGAGGTGCCTGGCGTTACGATCGCGCGTCTCGGCCTGCTCCTCCAGCCGCTCAATACCACCCAGCAGCACCGCGGCCTGCCACTCGGTCATGCGCAGGTTGCTCGCGACGATGTGGTGCTCGTAGAAGGGCCGGCCCTCGAAGCGGCCGATGTGGTGGAAGCTGAAGAGCTTCTGCGCCAGTTCGTCGTCGTTGGTGGTGCAGACGCCGCCTTCGCCGGCGGTGAACGTCTTGCCCATCTGCAGGGAGAACGTGCCGATCTCGCCGATCGAGCCGCAGCCCTGCCCGTTCCACTGCGAGCCGTGCGCGTGGGCGCAGTCCTCGATAATCCAGAGCCCGTGTCGGTCGGCGATCTCCTGCAGTGACGCCATGTCGGCCGGGTAGCCGCCGTAGTGAACCGGCAGGATGCCGACGGTCCGGTCGGTGACGGCCGCCTCGACGGCAGCGGGGTCGATCTGGTAGTTCGCCGGGTCGATGTCCACGATGATCGGGATCGCGTTGACGAGGATGCACGCGGTAGCCGTCGCCACGAAGGTCGCCGCCGGGCAGATCACCTCGTCGCCGGGGCGAATGTCGACGGCCTTGAGCGCGCACTCGATCGCCTGCGTTCCGTTGGTGACCGCCACACCGTGCTTTGCGTCCTGAAAGTCGGCGAATGCCTGCTCGAACTGCGCGACCCTCGAGTCCTCCGCCTCCCCGCCGCCACGCCACCAGCGGCCGGATTCGAGGACCTCAAGCAGGTTCTCACGCTCGGTGTCGCCGAAGATGGGCCAGTCCTTTCCGAGTCGCCGATCGATGACCTTTGATCCGCCGTTGATCGCGAGTTTCGCCACAATGCCGCCTCCCGTGAGCGGTGATTGCATTCATGCGCCGTCGCGGCGCGTCCTCTGCGCGTCCTTCCCCGCCCGCGGGCGGCTTCCTGCCTCGACGGGCAATATGACGTGAGATCGCAGGGTCCGTGGGCGGGGCATGAGAGCGAGGAGGCATTCGGCTGCAGTTTTGACCGGGGGCGGGTCTGCCGGGAGAAGCGAAAAGACCGATCGGATGGCCGCACCTCTGCCATCCGATCGGTCGGAAGTCGTCGGGGTGAACGGGAGTGCCGACCGCTATGCGCCCATCCCTGCCGCCATGGGCGTTGAGCGGTCGACCTCGCCGAGGAGGCAGGCGACCGTGTAGGGCTTGATGACCATCCTGTCCGCGCCTGCCTGGAGGGCCGCCCGCGCCTCCGTGCGGCTGAGGCCGGTGGCGACGATGATCAGCACGGAACTGTCGATGGCACGGATCTCCTGGATGAGCTCCACGCCGCTCATGTCCGGGAGTACGAGGTCCGCGACGACGACGTCGATCCTCTCGCGATTCCGACGGTAGTGATCGAGGGCCTCTCGGCCATCAGAGGCGAGCAGGACCTTGTGCCCGGCCGACTCGAGAGCCAGGCGGGCGAGGCTGAGCATGGCGAGGTTGTCCTCGACGAAGAGCACTGTCGCATTCCCTGGTGCAGTGTTGGGCTTCATCTGTTGCGTCCCCCTTGGCGCGTGACGGATAGGCGCAACCGGCTTCGAATTGATGGGAATACTACGTACAGAAGAGGCAAATGTCAAGAATAATGGCATGATAGTTCAATACATACCATGAAGATTGTAGCATCCGAACGACTCGCCTCGGAATATGGCGAAGCATGCTTCGCGCGCCCGTGCCCAACCCAGAACCACCTGCTGCCACCACTCCCGGTCAGGATCGGAGACCGCCTCAGGTCTCTGATTCGGCCGATGCGGCGCAGGCCTTCGCTGGGGGACAGTGGGCGCGCCGGGGTGCCGCTTCACCGATCGCAGCGGTGATCTGCGCCGGAAAGGCCTTCAGATCAAATGGCTTGCGGAGGAAGCAGACTGCACCGTCCCGCATGTCCTTCGCGACCTCATACTCGCTACAGCCCGAGGCCGCCACAAACGGGACCGTGTCGTCGATCTCAACCATCCGGCGCATTACCTCATCGCCGGCGATGTCTGGGAGCATGAAGTCGAGGACGACGAGGTCGAGTTCGGCGTGTCGCTCCGAGAACACCTCCAGCCCCTCTTTGCCGCTGTAGGCCCCGAGCACGACGTACCCCGCCGGTTCGAGGACGTACCGCGCCATCATGAGGATCGTGGGTTCATCATCGACGACGAGGATGATCCGTCCTTGTGTCTCCAGTTGCGTCATGGTGACGCCCCCGTCAGCTCGCCATACCCGCAGCAATCCGTACCACGCCACTATGATAGCTGAAGGTGCCGGTCATGTCAAAGAACTTATGAGATTGACGGGCAAAAGTGACGAGATGTGGGCGGAGGGTAAGATGCCGTGAGCACGCCGTGAGGTGAACGGGATTACTGACACGCGGAGTCGCCTGCAAGGATATCCGACGCGGGTGGAGAAGAACCCGGCGTGGGACGGCACAGATCTGTCGGGTCAGCGTTCGAGAGGAGACACGAAGGTGCAGCGATCAGCAGGCGAGCAGCAGCTCAGTCCGGCCCGTGCGGTGACAAAGGGCCCGAAGTATCACTGGTTCGGCTACTACGACAAGTGCCCGTGGAGCGCCGATGGGAAGTACATGCTGGCCATGGAGGTTGACTTCATGGACCGGCCTCCCACCGGCGATGACTCGATCCGAGTCGGAATGGTGGACCTTGAGGCGGGCGATGGGCAGTTCCACGCCTTCGATGAGACGCGCGCATGGTGCTGGCAGCAGGGTACGATGCTCCAGTGGCTCGGCTCCGATCCGAACCGCCTCGTCATATACAACTCCATCGAGGACGGGCGCTACGTCTCGATCATCCGGGACGTGCACTCCGGTGAGACCCGAGTCATCCCGCGGCCGGTCTACGCCGTCAGCCCCGACGGCACGCAGGCGGTCGGCCTGAACTTCGCCCGCGTCGGGCGCACCCGCCCCGGCTACGGCTACTACCCGCTGCCCGATCCCTCCGAGGGGAAGATGCACCCCGACGATGACGGCATCTGGTCGATCGACCTTCAGACCGGCGAGACGAAGCTGATCGTCACCATCGATCAGGTCACGAAGATCGCCTACCGGCAGAGCATGGAGAACGAGAACTGGTTCAACCACATGCAGTTCTGCACCAACGGCAGCCGATTCCTGTGGCTGCATCGCTGGTACAAGCCCGGCAGTCCGCGCTGGTTCACTCGCATGTTCACCGCGAACCCCGACGGCTCGGAGATCTACCTTGCCGCCGATGACGGCATGGTCTCGCACTTCGACTGGCTCGATGAGCGGCACATCATCGCCTTCGCCACCCATCGGCAGATCGGCAACCGCTACCTGCTCTACCGCGATCAGAGCCCGTGGTTCGAGGTCATCGGCGACGACGTCTTCACCACCGACGGGCACATGTCGTACTCCCCGGGCGACCGCCGCTACCTGCTCACCGACACCTACCCGGACGCTGAGATGAAGCGCACGCTGATGATCTACGACACACACACCGGCCGCCGCGCCGACATCGGACGCTTCCTCTCACCGAAGCGCTACACCGGCGAGATCCGCTGCGACCTGCACCCGCGCTGGAACCGCGACGGCACGCAGGTCTGCTTCGACTCTCTGCACGAGGGAGAGCGCCAGCTCTACGTGATCGACGTCGCAGAGTATCTGGAGGACTGATGAACATGATCTGCTACGTCGTCACCGAGACGCGCGAGAAGTACGATGACATGGACTGCCACGCGATCAAGCACGACCTCGAGAAGCTCTCGGGTGATCTGTGCCTGGTGATGCACTTCACTCAGGTCACGCGCGAGTTCATCGAAGCGGCGAGCCCGTGGGCGATCTGCCACTCCGGCGGTGGCACACCGCACGAGGACTACGGTGTGCTTGAGCGCGATGATTACACCTGGCTGATCACCGAATCGGGCATCCCGCAGATCGGCTTCTGCGGCGGGCATCAGCTCATCGCCGAGATGTTCGGCTCCGAGGTCGGCACGATGCGCGAACTCGGCCCGGACGATGCGGACCTCAACCCTGGCTACTATCCCGGACTCTTCAAGGAGTTCGGCATCTGGCCGGTGCAGATCGTGGCTGAGGACCCGCTCTTCGACGGCCTGCCGAACCCGATCCGCGTGCGGGAGGCGCATCGCAGCGAGATCAAGCAGCTTCCCGAGGGCTTCCGGCTGCTGGCTTCCAGCGCAGACTGCCGGATCCAGGCGACGGTGCATGAGACGATGCCGCTCTACGGGACGCAGTTCCACCCCGAGAGCCGCATGGAGCACTACCCAGACGGCCACGCGATCGTGAGTAACTTCTTCAACATCGCGCGGGAACGGGTGAAGCGGTAGCCGGTCGTCGCGCCGCGGGGGCGTCTCACCCGTGGGCCGTCGCCGCTCGCCGACCCGGAAGGGAACATCCAGCCATGCATGTCATGGAGCCCGAGCAACTCGAACGCATCAACGCCCGCAGCCTCGATCTGCTGGAGGAGGTGGGCGTGCGGGTGGACCACGATGAGATCACTCGCCGGCTTCTCGACGCCGGCTGCCGCGAGCTTGCGTCGGGGATGATCGCATTCCCGCGCGAGCTGGTGGCCGAGTGCGTCGAGCAGGCTCCATCCGAGGTGCTGCTTGCGCCCGTCGAGGGCGATCCGGCGCGCATCGGCCCCGGCGGCGACGTCGTCTTCTGGACGGGGAACGCGCTGCACTATGTCGACGGCCGTGAGTCGCGGCCGATCACCGAGCCGGAGTTCGTCGCCCTCACACGGGTGACCGACGCACTGGAGCACGTTCACGGCGCCGTCGGCACCACGATCGACGAGGTTCCCGCGCAGTTCCGCGACTTCGTCGGTTGCCGGATCATGGCGCAGCACACCTGCAAGCACCTGCGCCCGTGCATCTACACGCCGCGCGGCGGCGCGGCGATCATCGAGATGGGCCGGGTGCTGGCCGATCCGCACCCGCTTCGCGAGCGGCCGGTCGTCAGCTTCGGGTACACCATCGTCAGTCCGCTGCACTGGACTGAGCCGGGGCTGGAGATGTTCCTGCAGACCTCCGGCCACGGCGTCCCGATGATGATCAACGCCGAGCCGACCGCCGGCGCGACCTCGCCTGTGACCCTGGGCGGCACGCTGATGCTCGCCAATGCCGAGGCGCTCTCGGGCGTCGTGATCGTGCAGACGCTCGAACCCGGACGCCCCTGCGTCTTCAACCTTGGCTTCGCGCACACGATGGATATGCGGCAGGCCATCACGCGCACAGGCGGCCCTGAGAACGGGCTGATGGGCGCGGTCGGCGCGGAGCTTGCGCGGATGCACGGCCTGCCGAGCGCCTCGTGGATGAGCACCGAGTCGATGGTCTGCGACGAGCAGGCGGTGTGGGAGAAGACCACGGTCGGCCTGATGCACGCGATGGCGGGCGTGAACATCATCTGGGGTGTGGGCCAGCTCGAGTCGCAGCGCGCGCTCTCGCCGGAGATGATGGTGATCGACGACGAGATCGCCGGCGTGGCGTTGCGGGCCGCGCGACCGCCCGCCACCGATGACGTATCGCTTGCGTATGAGGTGATCGCGGAGATGGCGGCTCAGCCCGACTACCTCAGCCATCCGCATACGCTCGCGCACTTCCGGGACGAACTCTTCGAGCCCTCGCTCGGTTTCGTCGGACGCCGCGAGCGTTGGGAGGCCGCCGGCGGGCTGACGGCTGTCGAGCGCGCTCGGGAGCGCGTGGCGGAGATCCTCGCGCGACCCGCGGTGTCGCGCCTGGACGGCGAGACAGAGCGCGAGTTGCTGCGGATCGAAGAGTTCTGGAGGGAGGAGCTTCGTTGATGCGGTGCCGGCTTCCCCGGGGACTTGCTCCGCGTGCGCAGGGGATTCGGTGGATGAACCTGGGATAGCGCGGTGAGCGTGTTCAGACGCGGGCGGTCCGCGCGGGATGTGGGTTTTCCCTGCGCCGGAAGGGCGGCGGTGAACGCCGTTGCATCCTCTCCGGGCCGGTCGCTCGAGCGGTGGGAGGCCTGATCCGCCGGACTGGATGGCGAAGTTGAGCCGCGAGGTGCCTCCGACCACACACGGGGATGTATTGGCGGCGTACATAAGAAGCGCCCTCCGGTCGGAGGGCGCTTGACGTAAGTGGCGGGGCTGACGGGATTTGAACCCGCGACTTCCAGCTTGACAGGCTGGCACTCTAAACCGCTGAGCTACAGCCCCACCGAAATCGCTTCCCCCATGTCGGATACTTAAAATACCAGATGAAGCCGCGGTTGTCAACGTCGATTTTCGCGATTCCGGGCTGCGGCAGAGCGGTCATGTTCGGTCTGCGCAGCGGGCATGCACCTCCCGTCAGCGCCCCGCGCCCCCGGACCCATGTATGCGCCGCACACAGAGCCGCAGCTCGCGAAGTGACCCGCTGGCGGCGGTCACCGGCGACTGGATCGCGCTGGCCCTGCGCCGATCGCTCGGCGCTCTGATGTTTCACGTGAAACATTTGTGCGAAAGAGGCCCGATGGAGGAAGTCGCAGGTCGCGCGGGGAAGACAACGACCGATGCGCCCACCGCCGGACCAGGGAGACAGCCATGAGCCGCCGCACCGTCAAGTGGGAAGAGTTGTTCCCCGATGAGATGGACAGCGCAATCGAGGAGCACCCCCTGCTCTACCTGCCCTACGGGATGTGCGAGCCCCACGGCTTCCACGCCGCCCTGGGTCTCGACGGGATCAAGGCGTACGAGATCTGTGTGCGCGCCGCACAGGAGGGCGGAGGCGTCGTGGCTCCCCTGACCTTCTGGCATATCGGCGAGCAGGGCATCGGCGTCCCGTGGCTGGCGCGGCAGAACGCCCCGCAGCCGTACATCACCGCCATCGGGCACGAACTCTTCGTGCAGGGGGTCATCTGGCATCTGCGGGCGGCGGTCGCGCGCGGCTTCGAGGCCGTCATCGCGATGACCGGCCACTACGGCGGAACCGAAGCGGACATCCGCTCGACGGTCGAGGTGTTTAACGACTATGTGCCTCTGCCCGTCTGGGCGCTGGCGGATTGGGAGTGCATCGGATACCGGCAGTATAAGGGCGACCACGCGGGGCCGTGTGAGACGTCGCAACTGTGGGCGGTGCGCCCCGATCTCGTGGACGTCTCACGCCTCCCCGAGCACCCCGACGGCGAGCGCATCTTCGCCTCCGCGCTCCAGCCGGGAGAGGCCTCGCGCCTCGAGGGCGAACGGATCGTGAACTCGCAGGTCCGCAATCTCGTGGAGGGCGGGCGGCGTCTTTTGGCGCGCTCCTCCGGGGCTCTTGAGGATCCCGGGCCGGAGGGCGCTCGCGAGATCTGCGCGGAGATGATGGCGCGCGCCGAGGCGGGGGAGATCGAGTGGGTCTACCTGATGGACCAGGAGCGCCACTCGCAGTACTGGTCACCGGACGGCGACGGCGGCAGGCACCGCGCGAAGACCGTCGAGAGCAGCGGAGCGATGCTCTGAGCCGCAGCCGAGGGCCGCGGACCATCCGACTGTGAAGCACAACGCGAGAGGATCGATGCACCGTGGACAGACGAGCAGTTGCGATCATCTGCGCCTCATTTCTCCTCGCCGGCGCGGGATTCGCCCAGCCGGTGGAGTTGACGAATGACCACCTGACCCTCGCGCTCGACCCGGACGACGGCTACGCGCTCTCGGCTCTGGTCAACCACGCGCACGACGTGAACTTCATCGAGCAGCGCCCTGAGGACGCGGCCGGGCAGAACAGGTCACCGTGGCTGATCGAGGTCCGCTCGCCCACCCTCACCACGCAACTCACCGCTGAGGACGCGCAGAGTGCCACGCATGAGCTTGATGGTGATACGCTGATCATCACATGGACCGGCATCGCGAGCGAGCAGTTGGCCGGCGACCTTACCGTGACAGCCACGGTGCGCCTGCCCGCCGACTCCGCGAAGGTGTACTTCCGATGCGAGGTCTCCGGCGAGATGGCCGGGTGGCTGTGGCAGGTGGATTTCCCTCGCATCTTCGGCATCCGGGAGTTCGCCGACTGCCAGATGTCGCTGCCCTACCACTGGGGGCGACTGGTACGCAAGCCACAGACTCTCGGACGTGCCGCCTCGCTGGTGTATCCCGGTCCGGCCTCGATGCAGTGGATCTCGTACTGGGGTGTCGATGAGGATCGCGACCCGCCGCTTGTCGAGGATGAGGGGCGCAACCCCGAGACGGGCTGGTCGCCGGACTACTCCGACGCCGCGGGCCTCTACTGGGCCGTCGAGGACGGCGAGCTGCACATGAAGCGTCTCCGATGGAACCCGACACTTCCGGGGCAGCAGATGTCGCTGCTCATCGAGAACATCCCGGGCCTTGACGACTGGCCGATGCCCGAGTTCGATGAGCCGGTCGCGGTCGCGTATGAGATGCCCTATGAGACCGTCGCGGGGGTCTTCACCGGAGACTGGCTTGACGCGGCCGGAATCTACGGAGAGTGGGCCGAGGGACAGGCGTGGGCCCAGCGAGGGCCCATGGATCGGTGGCCCGACGAGATGCCCGCGCCGGGCAGCGATGAGCTGATGCGATGGACGCCGCCGTGGTTCCGAGAGATCGGCTTCTGGGCGAAGTACTACCATGAGCCCGCGAAGATCCTTCCCGAGTGGAACGCGGCCCGAAAGTGGCTGGGTGTGCCCGTCGCGAGCCACTGGTACCGCTACAACATCGCGCGCTTCAACGACAACGACCCCGAGCATCTCCCGCCCGACCCCTACGTGCTGGACGGGACGCGCGCGGCGAGGGAGATGGGCGTCGAGCCGATGCCCTACATCCTCGCGACCATCTGGGACACCGACACGCAGTCGTGGATCCGCGAGAACGCCCGGGCCAGCGCCGTCGAGACCGAGGCGGGGGAGATCCTCCCGTGGTTCATCAACCAGGAGATATTCGCGTGGATGTGCCTCTCGCAGGACCAGTGGCATGCGAAGATGCGGGAGATCTGCGAGAAGATGATCTGGGAGTACGGGATGAGCGGGGTCTACCTCGACGTGCTTGCGGCCAGCGCGGCGAGGCAGTGTTATAACCCCGAGCACGGGCACGGGGTGCATGGCGGGAACTACTGGGGGCAGGGCGCGCGCGAGTTGATGGAGGAGCTGCGCGCACATATCCGGCGCATTGATCCGCGGGCCGCGTTCTTCTCCGAGCAGATCGGCGAGCACGTGATCGACGTGATGGACGGCTTCCTCACGCTCGATCTGCAGCGGAACTACACGCCCGGCGGCGAGCAGGTCTGGCCGATCCTCGCGGGCGTCTACCATCAGCACACGATCAACTTCGGCTCAGACGCCCACCTCGGCCTTGAGCCCGATCATTTCGCGAACATCTACGGCCGCCAGCTCGTGTGGGGGAGCCAGCCACTGCACTCCGCGAACGTGATCCGCGAGCCGGAGGAGGGCGATCCGGCCTCCGAGATATTCCGCGAGTACACCCGTGCGTATTACGTCGCCGGGCAGCCCTGGCTGACGGGCGGGAAGATGCTGCGCATGGCGGTGCGTCCACGCGGTGGCCACGTAGGGCAGTCGGGCATCGAGCTTGCCACCGACGCGCACACGGTGCCCTACGACAACCGCAGCGATCGGCTGAAGATCTGGACCGGACCCGCCGTGATGGCGTCGGCATGGGAACGGTTCGGCGATATCGGCATCGTCATGGCGAATGTGACGGGCGAGCAGCAGACGGTCGAACTGACGATCCGCGGTGAGGTGCTCGGCCTCGCGGACGAACAGATGGTACGCCTGTGGCCGGAGGTCGAGGAGATGGGCGACGCGGCGGGCGAACGCTCGCTGACCCTCGAGCCGTGGCGCTGCGCGGTGCTGTGCATCACCGCCAACACCGACGCGGCCGTCGCGCGGCTCAACGAACTCGACGAGATGCCGTGGGAGCTTGAGGTCGTGCAGGAGGGGCCGATCCCCTCTGTGACGGGGCCCGCGGGGGCGCTCTTCGCCTCCAGCGACAATCCGGTCCTCATTGAGGGCCGAGCCGGTGGCGTGACGGCGACGGCGTATCAGTGGGAGGCGCTGGGGACGCTGGTGCCGATGGAGGGGCGTCAGGCGGCGGTGACGGGGCCGGCGGCTGAGGGCCGGGGCCTCCCGCGCAGGCTCGATGAGAAGCCCTTCGCGCTGATGCGACTGCTCCCGCACACCGTGGAAGTCGGCGAGGAAGGGGTCCTCGTTATCTCTGGTGACGAGCATCATCTGCTGGCGGTCGTGCCGGGCGGGGCGCAGGTGCGGTTCGCAGGCGAGGGGCTCGCTGTCGTGTCGAACGCCGAGACCGGGGAGGTCGTGCGGGGCATCACAGAGCCGATGACCGACACGTTGAGCGCTCCGGAGGGGCAGATGTTCATCATCGGCTGGGCGAGCTTCGATGCCGAGGAGATGGAGGCGCTGCTGCGGTTCGGCGACGAGACCATCGCCGAGGCGATCGAGCCGCTCGCCGCCCGGCTTCAGGCGCTCGTCAGCGCGCGAGGGCAGGCGCGGTTCACGGCCCTGGCGGATGCCAGCCGGAGCTTCGTGGAGGTCGCGACAGCGTTCGACGACATCCCCGGCATGCTGTCGCCGGTGAGCCCGCTGACGAAGCTGCACGAGCGGCTCAACGCGCTGCTGGTGGCGCAGATCAACACGAGAGTGATGCTCAGGGCGCAGGACCGCTGGCTGGCTCCGGAGGTTGAGAAGCCTCTGGAGGTGCTGGTGCAGGGCGCCGGGGCGGAGGCTGTGGAGTTGATCCCCGTCGGCTTCTGGCGGCCGGGCAACTTCAGTGTCAGCCAGCCGGAGGGCGCGGAGGTCGTGCAGGATACCGCGATCTACGACGCGAGTGTGCGGATGGACGACGGGCTCTACGTCGAGCGCGTAGTGCCGGTGATTGCCTCCGCGACGGTGACGCGCGGGGGGCAGAGCTTCCTCGTGACGGATGTGCTGCGGCTGGAGGCGAATCGGCCCTACCAGGTGATCTACCAGCCGATGAACGCGGTCACGATGATCGCAGGCCATGAGAGCAGCGTGGAGATGATCGTGCGCAACTGGTCGCCGATCGACCTTACGCTGTCGGTGGAGGGCTCCGGGCCGGCGGGCTGGGCCGTCACGCCCGAGCAGGATACGATCGAGGCGCCCGGGCTCTCGGACACGCCGCTGACGGTGCGAATCGCGGCGCCTGAGGACGCCCGGCGCGGCAGCGGGGAGATTCGTGTGGTCACCAATCACGCGAGCGGCGAGGACGCAAGCTTCATCTGCATCCAGCCGGTGAGCGTGCTCGACGCGGTCGTGCCGATGGAGGCGGAGGTCGCCGAGTGGGCGCGTCCGTCGGACGATGAGCGGGCGCGCATTCGAAATGCCTCCAAGTTTGCGGTTTTTGTTGAGGAGGGGCAGGAGATCGACGTGCTCATCAGGAATGTCCGCGTGACGATCTACGCGGACACCCTGTCGTGGACGCTGCTTGGGCCGAGCATGGAGCTGCTCGACGAGGGGAACGTCCGGGTGGACGAGGAGATGCGGGTCGTTCACACCGCCGAGCAGGCGGGAACCTACTACATCGAGGTCGTCCCGAAGAGCGGTTCGGCGGACCTGATCTTCGAGAACCGCCCGGTTGCCGAGGTCGCGACGCGCGAGGATACTCTCCAGCTTTTCGGCAGCGACATAACGCGCCATTTCTTCGTGCCGGAGGGGGCCGAGAGCTTCCGCCTCGGTGCGAAGGACGGCGGGCCGACGGAGACCGCGAGGTTCGTCATCACCTCGCCGACCGGCCGGGTTGCGTTTGAGGCCGATGGCAACTACAATGGCGTTGAGCTACCCGTGGAGGTACTCGCCGACGAGGCGGGCGCGGTCTGGACGATCCGGGTCGAGCCTGTCCAGGACCTCGCGTTCTGGCTGGCGGGCGACGTGATGCCGTTCCTGTCCACATCACCCGAGCGGGTACTCGTCGCGCGGAACGCGCGCTGACGCAGCGGTGCCCGGCAGAACGGCTCGCGGGGTGGCGAGTTGACGCGCGGCCGAGCGCGGGTGAATCGGCGCGGACACTTCCGGTGTGAGGTGAATCCGCCCCCTCCGCGGGGTAATGTATGCCGGTATGCGTCGGTCGGCCCGTCGGGGTCTCGGGTGTACGGTCGGGCGAACGCAGACGGACAGGTCAGTGCCGTGAGGACGATGAGCCGGCCCCCGCGACGCCGCATCTGGCGGGCGTCGGACCGATAGCTGAAGCTGCCGCGCGGAATACTCACTCGGGGAGCGAGATGCATGCGCCCAACGATACTGGTGGTTGAAGACGACGACTCGACGCGTAAGATGATCAAGACGGCCCTCACGCAGAACGGCTTCGACGTCGTGGACGCGAGCACCGCGGCGGACGCCATCGAGGCTATGGGTCGGGAGCACCCGGATGTCGTTCTCCTCGACCTGATCCTGCCCGACGGAGACGGCGTGCAGGTCTGCAAGGAGGTCCGCCAGTACTCCGAGGTCAGCATCATCATGGTCACGGCCAAGCGTGACCTCACCGATCGACTCGCCGGGCTGAATGCCGGCGCGGATGACTACGTGACAAAGCCGCTCGCGATCGGCGAGCTGGTGGCCCGGGTCAACTCCCTGCTTCGCCGCAAGCGCATGAGGGAGCAGGAGGAGCCCGCGGAGATGCAGTGGAGCGGCGTCTCTCTGCAGTCGGGCAGCCGCGTTGCCTCGGTGGCCGGGCGGGAGGCCACGCTCAACGAGATCGAGGCGGAGATACTCGCCACGCTGATCGAGGCGAAGGGCCGTCCGCTGTCTCTCGATCAGATAGCCGACCGCGTGTGGGATGACGGCGAGGGCGACCCGATGGTCCTTGAGACGCATATCGCGAACATTCGCCACAAGCTCGAGGAGGACCCCGACGCGCCCCGACATGTCGTGAGTGAGGCCGGTGGCTACCGCATCGGCTGATCGGCGGCCGCCTCAGTGTCCACGAGTGCCGCGAGGCAGGACGTGGCTTCGAAGACGCGATCCGGGTGATCGGATCGCGTCGTTTGTGTACGCAGGTGCCGCGGAGGCACCGGGGAAATCGACCGATGGCGGATCAGACAGCAGAGGGAGGCCCCTACCATGGCCCGACGATTCAGGATCGCACTTCATCTGATTACCTGGCGGGGAGAGCAGCATGACGACCCGGAGAAGTGCATCCGAGTGGCGGCGGAATGCGGCTACGACGGTGTGGAGGGGTTGAGCCCCGAGAGTGCCGATGAGCTGATCGAACTCGCCGCGCTGGCGGCGAAGTGGCGGCTGCGGCTCGTCAACGTCAAAGCGCCGGGAAAGCGACAGCGCGTGCTCTACAACTGCGCTCTCGGCAACGGGGAGGTCGAGATCGGCTCGCTGCGCAGGCCCGATTACGGTGGGCCTGAGATGGGGCCCGCGGAGGTCAAGCGCGCCGCGGAGGACCTCCAGGAGCTGATCGACCTCGCTATCGGCCTGGGTATGGCGCCCTTCCATCATGCGCACCGCGGGACCATCATCGAGACCGCCGAGGACGCGACCGCGCTGCTCGAAGCCGCGCCGGGCCTGCAGCTTCTTCTCGACACCGGGCACCTGCTGTGCTGCGGGTCGGACCCGCTGGAGGTGCTGCGGCGGCACCGGGGGCGGATCGGCCACGTTCATCTCAAGGACTTCTGGGCCCACGACCCCAGGGGCTGGAACAACTGGGAGAGCACCTGGATGGAGGACGGGGATTTCGAGGAGCTTGGAAAGGGCAACTTCGGCTTCGACGTGGGCCAGTTCATGTATGAACTCGATCAGTCCGGATACGGCGGCTGGGTCTCGATCGAGCAGGATCGCTCGCGTCGTGACGCCGCCATCACCGCCAAAGCGAATCGCGACTTCCTGCGCTCGCTGGGGTATTGAGCCAGAGGGATGAACAGCCCGCAGCTCGCGGGCAGTATAGCCTCCCCGTACACCGAAGCGTCCGGGCCACGGAGGGCGGCCCGGACGCGGTGCGTTGTCTGTGATGGGCAGTGGAAAAGCTACCCCGCGGCGGTCCCTCAGAAGTCCGGCATCGGGCCCTCATCCGCCTCGAAACCCGACCCTGAAAGGTCCACCGAGCCCTTGTCGAGGTCCTCGATCCCTTCAGGCAGATCGCCCATCAGGAACTCCGAGATCTTCACGACCTGCTCACTCTCACCGGTGCGGGCGTAGAAGCTGCCATCGCCGGTGTCGTCGCCGATCAGGATCCGGATCGGGTCGCTGCCCCGCAGTTCCACGGTGATCGCGGCCTGAGGAACGCTCAGCCCGAACTGACGCAACTCCTGCGGGGTGGCGGCGTCGGTCACGAAATCGATGGCGCTGAGGTCCTCGAGGTTCCACAGGATGTCATCAACCGCGCCCTGTCGCGCCTCGAGGCTCCTCGGCTTCTCAACGAACCAGCCGCTCGGACGGCGGGCGATCGTGAAGCTGAAGCCCTTCGTGCGCTCGACCCGCACCCTCGTGACGTTCTCGCGATTGAAGCTGACGATGCTGCGGTCGCGCAGGTCGAAGACGCCCTTCTGCACGGCCTCGAGCACATCGGCGGTCAGCAGCAGCACCTCACTGCGCCGCGAACTGCGGACGTAGACGATCTCCTGCTCCTCGGGCGGCTCGCCGACCTCCCGCGTCTCCGTCTTCCCGAAGGTGATCGTCAGCGGCTCGGCATCGGCCATCGCCAGCGTCACCGTGGCCTGTGGCTCATCCAGCCCCAGTTCGGCCTCGGCGACGTCGCCCGGGGGCAAAAAGTCCCGTGCGCGAAGATCGCTGAGCTTGTTCAGAAGCTGCCTGACATTCCACTCGTCGGCATTCGTCTGCAGCGGCTCGGTCAGCCGCCACGTCGCGTCAGGCTCGACCCCCGTTCGCACCGCGACGATCTGCTCATCACCGTGATCGAGCCTGACCGATCGCACCGCGTCGGCGTCGATCTTCGCCACGGTCTTCGCGCGCAGAGTCAGCGGGTCCTTCCACAGCGTGGTGCGGGCATCCGCGCCGACGATGTAGAGCCGCTCGCTCCCTGAGACCTGCGCGTAGCGCTCCGTGCCCGTGGTGGCCTCGGCGCCGACCTTCAACCGCGCGGTGCTGCCGCCGTTGTATGTGAGCGTCGCGACGAGGTCGGCGTTCGCGAGTCCGAATTGCTCTTCGGCGAGATCAACGCCGTCACGCGAGGCCCGCGGCCTGAGTTCGGCCACGGCCCTGACCATGCGCATGACCTCATCACTGTCGGCAAGCCCCTCGAAGGGCTCGACGATGTACCATTCGTCACCGCGCCTCTCAAAGACCGCGGTCTCCTCGCCCGCGCGGTCGATCTGCAGCTTCGTGACCTTCTCAACGTCGATGCCGTAGAGGTTCAGACCGAGGAAAGACTGCCGGAACACCTCGCCCTCCTCCGCGACACGGTAGCTGCTCTCCACCCACACGAAGGCAAGCAGCGCGATGAAGATCAGGCCGGCGGCGATGGTTGCCCTCCAGTTCATTGCGACGCGACACTCCTTCTACGACAGCAACGAAAGCAGCGATGGTGAGCTGTCCACGACGGCCCGCTACCTGCGGCGCCACCAGACCACGAAGCCGGCGATCCCGATGGCGATCGGGATGATCCCGACCACCAGCGCCCAGACGAATCGCTTCTGTCCGGCGCTGAGGGTCAGGAAGCGCGGCAGTGTGTCCTTCGGCGGGATGGTGATGAGCTTCTCGTTCTCCATGAGCCAGTTGATGGAGTTGAGCACGAAGTAGGCGTTCCCTGTGAGCCCGAGGTTGATGAACTGGTCGGTCATCATCTCGGCGTCGCCCATCACGACCATCCGTGCTCCGCCCGGCTCGCCCATGGGCATCATCGGACTCTGCTGCTGACCGGGATCGACAACCGCCGCGAGCGTGAACGGACCTCGGCTCACGGTCGGCTCGGCCTCCGGAGTCTCCGGGTCCCGCAGCTCAATCGTCGCGCTGGGGGAGGTCTCAAGCAGCGGCTGTGCCTGCTGCGAGGGCGGAGGCGCGTCAAAGCCCATGTCCGGCATCTCCGGGTCGATGATCTCAAGCGCGCGTGGTGTCGGGAGCGCGATCGGCACCCGCTGGAGGTTCTCCACGATGCGGTGGCTGGTGGCGATCTGCACCATCGGGATCTCCGCCGCGCCGAGGTAGCCCGCGTTGCGGTCGCGGACCGAGCCGTCACGGGCCTGCACGCCGTAGTGGCCCAGAAGTTCGGCGAGTGTTGGGCCGCCCGGCTCGAGCCCCACGAGGAGGTTACCGCCCTGCTCTGCGTAGGCGATGATCGCGTCCATCTCCTCCTGGCGGATCTGCTCGGTTGGCCCGGGGATCACCAGCACCGCGCAGTCGCCGGGCACGCTCGGTCGCTCCTCGGTGGCGAGATTCAGCTCATCGACGTGATACTGCTGGTCCTCCAGCGTGGCCTTGATCATGGCGAGGCCGGTGCCCTGTCTGTCCTCGATGCTCAGTTCGCCATGTCCTGTGAGGAAGTAGATGCGCGCCTTCTCTCCGGTGGTGACGGCGAGGATAGCACTTGTGAGCTGCTCCTCATCCCCGCCGTAGATCTTCTCCTCGTTGCCGTCGGCCTTGATGATGAGGACATTCGAGGTGGAGCGTATGTCGTACTCGCGGGCCTTCTCCTGGTTGAGGATCGGGTCATAGCTCTCCACGCTCACGCGCGGGCTGAGCATCTGGTACTCCCGGAGCCGGTCGCGAAGCTGCGCGGTGCCCGGGTTGGGCTGACCTGTGAGCGGATCGCGGTCGCTGAGAAAGGCGACGATCTGAAGGTCCTGCTCGAGCCCGGTGATGATCGCTCTTGTCTGCTCGGAGAGCGAGTAGAGCTGCTCCTCGGTGATGTCCTTGCGCCAGTGATGACGGGCACCGACGATGTTGAACAGGACGATGATGCCCAGCACGAAGAAGACGAAGATGACGCTGTTGGCCCCGAGGCGGACGCCCCGCGCGCGCGCCACGCCGGTGATCGACTGACGGTGCACGACGCCCCAGAAGACGCCCAGCGCGATGGTGACGCCCAGGAGAGTCTTCTGCGCGAGGGTGAAGCTGGAGTTGATTGCCAGCCAGAACACAACCACCAGCAGAAGGGCGGCCGCGGCGTATCCCGCCCACAGCGCGGCGATCTGAAGGGGCGAGAGCCCGCCGGCCTCCTTCTGCAGCCGGGGGTCGGTCATCGGCCTGCGGCCCCGAGTGGTGTCCTGCTGTCCGGTCCCGTCCGCCATGCGTGTCACCTGCCCGATAGAGTGCGTCAGATCTGCCCGTCGGAAGTATGAGGAGTGCCTCTGGCGGCTGCGTTCAGATGGTGCGCTTGTTCTCAAGCGAGCGGACTGAAAGGAACAGGGCGAACACGATCAGCGACGCGAAAAAGATGATGGGGCGGCTGTCGAGAATGCCCTTGGCGAAGTCCTGGAAGTTCTCAAGAATGCTGACATGTTTCGCGACATCGCCGATCACGCCCTCAACCGCCATCTCCAGCCACCCGATGAGCCAGAAGAACAGCAGGATGACGTAGGCGAGCACGGCGGCCGCGATCTGATTCGCCACCAGCGAGCTGGCGAACAGGCCGATGGCGATGAATGCCATCCCCACCAGCAGCACGCCCAGATACCCCGAGAGTATCGCCATCCAGTCGGGCTCGCCGTAGGCGTTGAGCAGCAGCGGAAACTCCAACGACGCGACCAGCAGCAGGGCGAAGAGGCCGACGGCGCCGAGGTACTTGCCCAGCACGACCTCGGTGTCGTGCACCGGGTTGGTCATGAGCAGTTCGATGCTGCCGGTCGCCTGCTCCTGCGACAGCAGGCCCATCGTGATGACCGGGACCATCATCAGCGCAACGAAGACCATCGTGTGGAACATCCCGGCCATGTCGGCCATGGCCTGGGGCGTCGTGACCGTGAGCGCGAAGATCAGCCCGCAGACACCGAGATAGAAGGCCAGCACGACGTAGCCGATCGGCGAGACAAAGTAGGATCGAAGCTCCTTGCCGGCGATCGTAAGCACTTTGCGCATCGTTTACTCAGCACCCTCTTCCGACTTCGAGCCGCCGGGCTTGCGCTGCTCGGCCTGAGCGGCGGAAAGCGCCGCCGGCTCTTCGGTGGTGAGTTGTTGGAAGACGTCTTCGAGCGTCATCTCGACCGGTCGCAGCTCAAGCAGCCCCCAGCCGCGGTTGACGATGACCTCCGCGATCTCCGCGCGCACGTCCGAGCCGATCGCGGTGTCGAGGTGGTAGACGCCCCTGCCCTGAGCGCGCACGGCGACGACGTCGGAGAGGTCTCTGAGCTGACGCTCGACGGTGTCACCGGGGGAGGCGAGTGTGACTGAGATGGTCTCGGCCTCCCGGATCTGGGCGGTCAGCGCCTCAGGCGTGTCTTCGGCGATGATGCGGCCGTGGTTGATGATGATCACGCGCTCGCAGGTCATCTGCGCCTCGGGGAGGATGTGCGTGGACAGCATCACCGTGTAGTCCCCGGCGAGGCTCTTGATGAGGTTGCGGACCTCGATAATCTGGTTCGGGTCAAGGCCGACGGTCGGCTCGTCGAGGATCAGCACCGGCGGATCGTGCAGCAGTGCCTGTGCGAGCCCGACGCGCTGGCGGAAGCCGAGCGAGAGCGTGCCGATGATGCTGTCGGCTCTCTCCGTCAGTCCGCAGGTGTCGAGGACGTAGTCCATCCGCTCGTTGGTCTCCGCGCGCCCCATGCCGCGAAGCCCGCCGCAGAAGCGGAGAAACTGGCGCACGCGCATGTCCCTGTAGAGCGACGAGGTCTCCGGCAGGTAGCCGATGGCGCGGCGCGACTCGAGCGAATCGGTCACGACGTCGTGGCCCGCCACCGTCGCCGTCCCCGCGCTGGGGGGGATGAAGGAGGTGAGAATGCGCATCGTCGTGGTCTTTCCCGCGGCGTTGGGGCCGAGGAAGCCCACGATCTCACCCTCGTCAACTGAGAAGTCCACGTCGGCGATGGCGCGGTGATTGCCGTAGTATCTGGTCAGTCCCTCGCAGCGAATCATGCGGCAATCCTCCCGGGGATTGAGGTCGGTCGGGTCAGACCCGCATCACGTCAACGACGACGGCTCAGCCCTGCCACGCGCGATTCCCCTGTGGAGGGTTGAGCCGGGATCGTGCCATCCTGGCAGCGGGCAGACGACTGCCCGTCATGTGCTTTGAACGTTCGCGAGTATATCAAAGTTCCCGATGGCCGGTCAATCTCGCCACCGGCTGCGCCGGGCGCACAAGCGTTCATCCGAAACAGAGGGCATCCGACGGTGTGTGGCGAAATTACTCACAGTGTTTCCGCGGGATTTCCCGTGAGGAACTGTCGTGCCTGTGGGAGCGAAGGGAAGCATCCCACAGCACTGACCGGGGGCTTCGGCCGGCACGTTCTCGGGGAGGAGAACGGCTGATGTTCCGAACTCGTCACTCACGGTTGCTGATGCTGGGGGGCATCATACTGGCGGTGCTGCTGTGGCTGCTCGACAGCGTCGTTGACTACGCCATCGCCGCCACGGACCTCACCTTCGTGGAGATGGTCTTCAGTCCGCCGCTGCACGCAGCATTCTCCCGCTCGCTGCTCGCCTCGGCTGCGCTGGCCGTGGCGTGGGCCGGCAGCCGGGTCATTGAGCTTCTCGACCTGCGGCGCCGCCGTATCGAGCATCTCAACACCGTGCTCCGCTCGCTCCACGACGTGAACCACCTGATAGTCGAGGCCGACGATGTCCTGTCGCTCCTGCGTGACGCCACCGAGCTGCTCGTCCTCGGGCGCGGCTACCGGAGTGCCTGGGTCGTGCGCGTCGGCGACGAGGGTGAGATCAGCGATGTACTGTCGCATGGACTGGGTGATCTGCGGCAGACCTTTGAGGCCGCTCTCTGCGAAGGAGAGCTTGCGTCGTGCTTCGAGCGCGTCGGCGGGGAAGAGATCGCATTGCTGGTGCGACCCGATCGAGACGGTCGCGACTGCTGCGTCATCGAGTCGGTGTACCCGGACGATTCCGGGATCATCGCGCCGATGAGGTACGCGGGGCGGCTTGAGGGGTACCTCGGGGTCTCGCTGCCCGGCTCGCTCACCCCGGACAAAGAAGAACTGGAACTGGTCCATCAGATCGCAGGCGACCTCGCGATGGGCATCCACGGGATCGAGACTGAGCGCGAACTTGAACTCCACACCGCGCTGCTGTCGGAGGCCGAGCGGCTGGCCTCACTGGGCGCGTGGCACTGGGATGTAGCTGAGGGGAAGTTCCACCTTTCGGAGGAGTTGCGGCGCATCTTCGGGGTGGAGGAGCGGATCGTGGGTCCGGCGGAGCTCCTAAGCATCGCGCACCCTGATGATCGCGCCTCCATCGAGCAGGAATTCGAGGAGGTTCTCGCCGGGAGCGGGGAGTACGCCGTTGAGCATCGGATCATCCGCCAGACCGACCGTGAGGAGCGCTGGATCGACGGACAGGGCGAGGCGCTGAGGGCCGATGATGGATCGGTGATCGCGGTCTACGGCGCCGCACAGGACATCACCGGGCGAAAGCGGGCGGAGGAAAGGCTGCGGGAGAGCCGCGAAGAGCTGGCGGCGATCTACGCGAACGCTCCGGTGACGATGCTCCTGGTCGATCGCGATCGGGGCGTCCGGAAGATCAACGGCTACGCGGCGCAGATCATCGGGAAGCCCGAAGAGGAGCTCGTGGGGCTGCGAGGAGGCGAGGCGCTTCGATGTCTTGACCACCTCGACGACCCGCGCGGGTGCGGGTTCGGCGAGGCATGTGAGTACTGCATTGTGCGCGACGCGGTGGTCTCCACCTTCGAGACCGGCGAGAGCCGTCGGCAGGTCGAGGCCACCATCCCGCTTGTGCTCGACGGTGAGCAGCAATGCTTCACGTTCCTCGTCTCGACGGTATTGCTCGAGCACCACGCTGAGCCCCTTGTGCTCCTGACGATGGAGAATATCACCGAGCGGAAGCGAGCCGAGCAGGAACTGCGGACTCTCAGCCGCTTCCGCGAAGCGATCATCGACCAGGCGAACACAGCGGTGGTGGTGTTCAACCCGGAGGGCCGGGTCGTCATCTGGAACCGGGCGGTCGAGGAGATGACCGGCTACGCGCCGGAGGACGTCATGGGGCAGAACGCGTGGGACAGGCTGCTCGGTGACGAGGAGGCCGGGGCGGCGACAGTCGAGATGGTCAGGGCGGTGATTGAGGAGGACAGTGAGTTTGCGGACGTGGAGACCCTGATACATGCGGCCGACGGGAGCGAGCGGCTCCTCTCGTGGCACGCGCGCGGACTGGCCGATGAGGATGGCAGGCCGCTGGGGGCCGTCGCGATGGGGCGCGACATCACAGAGCAGCGGGAGCTGGAGCGCAGGCTTGAGCGGTCTCAGCGGATGGAGGCGATCGGTCGGCTCGCCGGAGGCGTGGCGCATGACTTCAACAACATGCTGACTGCGATCATGGGGAATGCGAAGCTGCTGGAGATGGAGCTTGAGGACGAGCAGGCGCGAACACGCCTGCGGGAAATCCAACACGCGGGCCAGCGGTCCGCCGCTCTCACCGGCCAGTTGCTCACATTCAGCCGCCAGGTGACGACCGAGCCGACGGTGTTCGACCTGAACCTCGTGGTCAGGCAGATGCGCTCGATGCTGGACCGGATGACCCGTGAGGACACGGCGGTTGAGCTGGGGCTTGCATCGCAGCCGATGTGTGTGACGGCGGATCGGGCGCAGATGGAGCAGGTGCTGATGAATCTGGTGGTCAACGCGCGTGATGCGATGCCCGGTGGTGGCACGATCAGGATCGAGACGGCCCGCGAGGAGATCAGCCGCGCCGACGCCGAGGCGGCGACCGGGCTGTCGCCGGGGCCTCACGTGCGCCTCCGCGTCATCGACACGGGCTGCGGGATGGATGAGCACACTCTGGCAAGGGCGTTCGAGCCATTCTTCACCACACGCGAAGAGGGGACCGGCCTCGGCCTCGCGACGGTCTACGGTATCGTGCAGCGCAGCAGTGGGGAGATTGAGATCGACAGCGCGCCGGGCGAGGGGACGACGGTGACCGTCCGCCTGCCGCTGGCGGCTGAGGCGGCCGACGGCGCGCATCCGGGCGCGGATGCCGCGCGGTCACGCTCGGAGCAGGGCTCCCGGGCGCGGGTGCTCCTGGTCGAGGACGAGGAGCACGTGCGGCGCCTGATCGAGACGGTGCTGACCCGCTCGGGGTACGAGGTGGTCCCCGCCGACAGCGCGGAGGCGGCCCTGGAGTCGTTCGGTGCCGCCGATGGGTCGGTGGACATCCTGCTCACCGACGTCGTGATGTCGGGGATCGGCGGCGTTGAACTCGCGGAGCGGCTCCGGAAGATTGAACCTGAGCTGCCGGTCCTCTTCATCTCCGGATACACCGAGCTGGAACTGCCCCGGTGGGCGCGACTGCTGCAAAAGCCCTTCGTTCCGGGCGAGTTGCTCGATGCGATGCGTGAAGTGCTGGAGGACGCAGGAGGGTAACGCGCCTACCCGTCCACGGGCGTGAATATCTGCACCGGCTCCGTGCGATTGCGCACCTGCACCTGTCCGAGCGGACGCATCCGCGCCATCACCTCCTCGGCGGCAGTCGCGGTCTTCCAGTCGGCGAGGATCGGGCAGTCGCGCTCCCGGCACTCGCTCTGCAGCCGGAAGGCCACGTTGACCGGGTCCCCGAGTATCTGCGGCTCGGGCGGCGCCTCTCCCACCCAGCCCAGCGAGACCTCGCCGGTGGTGAGCGTGATGCCGAAGCCGATGTCGTCGTCAGGCCAGCGCTGATCGAGCCGTGCCAGCAGCTCCCGCGCGGCCCGGACGGCCCTCGCCGTGTGATGCTCGGGACGGTCATCGGGGCGGAAGAACACCACCGCCGCGTCTCCGGGCCTGCGCGCGGAGACCCCACCCCACCGGCCCACCACCTCATCGACGATCGCGAAGAACTCTCGCATCAGCGCCATCAGTTCGGAGGGGGCGACCCGCTCGGAGCGGCTGGTGTATCCGGCCATGTCGCAGACCAGCACGGTGACCTCAAGCTGCTCGCCCTCGTCGGCCAGCCAGTTCGGACGGACGCGCGCAAGCGACCTGAGCGCCGCCTCGCTGTGCACCCCCGCCGTCACCACGCCGGTGAGGATGAACGCCAGCGAGGGGCCTGTGAGCGGGAGCAGCAGCAGCGCGCGCTGGAAGACCATGATGCTCGCTGCTCCCCACGCCACCGCGAGCGCCGCCGCGAGCCCCCAGCTCCACCAGTGATTCCGCCCGCGCCCGACAAGCGCCACCAGCAGCGCGCCCGGCAGTGCGACGAGCAGCGCAACCAGCCCGCCCGCGGTGGAGATATGCAGCCCCGACAGGATCGTCGCCGCGGCCTGCGCATGTATCTCCACGCCGGCCATCGGGCCGAGCGGTGTCTGGAAGAGATCCTTCATGTCATCGGTGACGCCGATCAACACGAACCTGTCGCGAACCACGTTCGGGGTCCAGCGACCGGCGTGGATGTCCTCGAATGCGACGCCCTCCACGGTGCCTGAAGGCCCCGCCCAGTTGATGAGCATCCTCTCCGGCACCGGGCGCGCCTCATCAAGGAGAAGGGCGCTCGACAGCGCGAGCCACGCGGTCGCCGTCTCCGGATCCGGCTGGTGGGTCTCGACCCAGCGAACGACTCCGTCGGGCCGGAAGAGCAGCGGAGAGGCGACCAGCCGCGCCGCCCCCGAGATCGGCTCGGCCGGAAGACTGAACTGCTTGCGTTCGCCGACGCCGTCCATCAACTCCGCCTCCGCCCCGGCGACGAGCACGACGTTCCCGGCCCGGGCGATCGCATCGGCGAGCGCTCCGTCAATCTCAGGCTCTGACGCGCCGGAAAGAATGATGTCCACGCCCACGCTCCGCGCGCCGGCCTCGTCGAGCGCCCGGATGACCGTGGCGTAGGCTGAGCGATCGAGGGCTCCGTATCAACGATTAAGGGTTGGGGGGATTAAAGGGAGCTGCCCGTTGTTCCCGGAAGGTGGGTTTGAATCAGAAACTCACATTCGGGAGGGCAGCTCCGATGAACA
>JBMNNW010000073.1:0-27612 GCA_050942735.1 Armatimonadota bacterium | reverse complement strand
TCGACCTCGACCATCGCGCGGGCCAGCCCCAGGAGCGTGGGCTGGATCCCCGTGGGCCCACCGTTGTCCCCGAAGTTCGCCAGCGAGCCGCCGCCCGGAACCACGAAGTACGCGGGGAAGGTGATCGCCTGCGCGAGGTAGGGGTGGTCGAAGAGGTTCACGCCCGCGATTGAGTCGACCCTCTCGACGAGATACATGAGGTTGTCGATGGCCGCCGAGCCGTAGCCGAAACCCTCGACGAGGCCACCGTCCACGCCGCCCTGCTCATCGAAGAAGAGGCGCGTTTTCTCCAGCGACTGCGCCAGCCACGCGCCGGCGCGCTCGTGCTCGCCCAGCAGCGTCAGCCCCGCGACACCCAGCTCGGCGTTGATCATCGCGTAGCCGTTGGGCCATGCGCCCGGGGCGGCGACGTAGGACGCGGGATCGTTGCCGTACTCGAAGATGAACTCCGCGCCCTTCTCCGCGATGGCCTCGATGATGGTGGCGCGATCGGCCTCGGGGAGGTCGTCCCAGAGCAGGTCGAGCGCCACGCACATCCCGCGGGTGAGGTGGTGTGTGTCGAGGCAGGGCTGGCTGCCGTACCACGGGTCGGTCCACTGCCACCAGTCGGCGACCGCCAGCATCAGCTCCCGGCACCAGCCGAGGTATCTGCGGTTGCCGGTCAGCAGCCACGCGCGCGCGGTGGTCTCCATCGCCGAGCGAAGCTCACCGGCAACGCCCGTCCAGTAGGGCCAGCCGTCATCATGCGCGGGCGGGAACTCCGGCCGCGGGAGTGAGACGAAGTACTGCTCGTACACCTGGGTGCGTCCGCGCGCGATGAACGCGTCCGCGGCGTCACGGGCCTGCCTGACCGCGCGTTGATCGGCGCGAAGCTGCTCGATCTGCTCCGCGTTCAGTTCGAGGCGCGGGCGCTCGTCTCTGTGCAGCGTGAGATCTTCGGCCGTGACGCTTCCCATGCAGATCACTGCGGCCAGCGAGGCCGCGAGGATGTTCGATCGGGTCATGTGCTCTCTCCCGTGGCATGACTGCGGGCATGAGTGGTGTGATTCGTCGCCCTCACGCCGAATCCTGCAGACACGCCACGTCGCCGGGCCAGCCTACCGGGGGGAGGTGCTTCCCGCGCCCGTCGTGAACCACACCGCCGACTGGTTCAAGACACGGCAGTGTGAGGAGCGGCCATGAAACCACGCCCGGACCTGCTTGACGCGAACTCCCTCGAGGGCATCGAGGTCATCCAGCTAACGCACGACCCGGACGTCAACGCGTCGCACATCTACATGGAGGCGCAGATCTTCACCCCCGACTCGAAGCGGCTGATCGTGCACCAGTCCTCCCACGCACACGGCAGCGATCAGCATGACCCGAACCACCGCTACCTGCTGTGCGACCTCGAGGCCGACTGCGAGCTTGCGCCGATGACCGACGAGACCGGCGCGACCGGCCCGTCGATCACCCCGGACGGACGCTGGCTCTACTATTTCGTCAACGAGACCGAGACCGGTGGCGGCAGGCTGACGCTCAGACGCGTCGCGCTCGACGGCTCCGAGCGCGAGACGGTCTTCGTGCTCGACAGCGCACTGCCCGGCACCGACTTCCGCCCCAGCCGGATCTATCCGCTCTCGACGCTCTCATCCGACGGCCGGCGCATCGCGATCTCCTGCTTCCTCGGAGATGGCGAGACGGAGCGGGCGCCCTACGGGCTGATGGTCTTCGACATCGAGGGCGCCTCGGTTGAGCTGATCCTCGAGGGGCCGAGCTGGTGCAACATCCACCCGCAGTACTGCCGCTCGACCGACGAGGACGCGAGCCACGACATCCTCGTGCAGGAGAACCACGGAAACACGCACGATCTGCGCGGGAACGTCGATGGCCTGACGGGAGGAGCCGGGGCGGACATCCACGTGATCCGCGATGACGGGACGGACTTCCGCAACATGCCGTGGGGGCGCGACGGCAACGAGCGCTGCCAGGGGCACCAGTGCTGGCGCGGGCGGGAGCAGTGGGCGATCACCAGCACCGTGACCGCCGAGCCCGCCGAGGCGCAACTGATCGAGGGATGGGCCGCGCCGCACACCGGGCATGTCGGGATCAGCACGCCGGGCGGCCGACGCAATGACCTCACCCGCGACTTCCCCGACCCGCACTTCTACCACTTCGGCACAGACATCGAGGGGACGCGCATCGTCTCCGACGCCGCGCCGATGGACGCGGGCGGCGCCATCTACCTCGCGGAATTCGGTGAGCCGGGCGAGGCGCCGCTGCAGAACCCGCGCTATCTCCTCTGCCCGCGTTCAACCTGCGACAAGAACGCGCATATCCATCCGTTCCTGTCGCCCGACGGTACGATGGCGTTCTTCAACTCCGATGAGTCGGGGATGCTGCAGGCGTACATGATCCGAGGGCTGTAGGCAGCGGTTCATCGGTACGCGGAAACGCCCCGTCCGATTCCCGGGCGGGGCGTTTCGTCGGCTCATCTCACGCGGGGCGTGTCAGAAGTGGCAGCCACCACCGCCGCGCTTTGCGAAGTACTCCTGGTGGTAGTCCTCCGCCGGCCAGAAGGTCGGCGCGGGCTCGATCTGCGTCGCGATCGGGCGCGCGTACTTCCCCGAGGCCTCAAGCTCGGCCTTCATCGCCTCGGCGGCCTGCCTCTGGTCGTCGGTGTGGTAGAAGATCACCGAGCGGTACTGATCCCCGACGTCGGGGCCCTGCCGATTGACCTGCGTGGGATCGTGCATCTCGAAGAACTCGCGGAGCAGATCCTCGTAGCTGACCTGCTCGGGGTCGAACTGCACCTGCACGACCTCCGCGTGGCCCGTCCCGTGCGAGCAGACCTGCTCGTATGTCGGGTTCTCAGTGTGGCCGCCGGCGTACCCGACCTCGGTGTCGGTCACGCCCACGATGTTGCGGAAGCGCTCCTCCACTCCCCAGAAGCAGCCTGCGCCGAATGTCGCCGTCTCTGTCGCCATGGCCCTCTCTCCCGTCCCCTCGCCGCCTGCCTGCGTGATAGCCTCCGTCTGGTGCGCTTCGCTCTGCGGCGTCGCGCATCCTGCAAAGGCCGCGGAGAGCGCGAGCGCGAGCGCCGCGAACACCCCGAGGCCATCGAGTACTGTCCGTCTCATCGCGCCACCTCAAGCATTGACCGGGTGCAGCCTCCCCGCGGATCTCGGTCGAATCAGTTCTCGCCGGTCTGTAGACGTCGCAGAGGCCGCCTGCGTTCGCTGAGACCCGAGCGCGCGCGCCGGCCGGAGCCGCTCGGCCGAGTAGCTTAAGAAACGAGCGGCCCGGCGTGTGGCCGGGCCGCTCGTGTTGGCTGCGTCAGATGCATCGGGCGTGGGATGTCGCTTACGCGACGTCCTCATCGACGCTAACGCGCTCCTGCACCTGGGTCTGGGCCTCGCTCTGCCGGCCCGACATGATCATGCTGATGGCGACGATCGCCGCGAGGATGATCCCGGTGATCCACATGCCGGGGGTGCCCTCGTACGTCACGACGAACGGGACCACGAGCAGACCCACCAGGTTCATGACCTTGATGAGCGGGTTGAGCGCCGGGCCGGCGGTGTCCTTGAAGGGGTCACCGACCGTGTCGCCGATGACGGCCGCGACGTGGGCGTCGGAGCCCTTGCCGCCGTATGCGCCGTCTTCGATGAGCTTCTTGGCGTTATCCCATGCGCCACCGGCGTCGCAGAGCAGCACGGCCATGAGCTGACCGGTGACGATGATCCCGGCGAGGAAGCCGCCGAGGCCGAGCCAGCCGAACCAGGCGCCGACGATAATCGGTGCGAGGACGGCCAGCAGACCGGGAGCGACAAGCTCCTTGATCGCCGAGGTGGTGCAGATGTCAACGACCTTCGCCGACTCGGGCATGGCCTCGCCTTCCATGAGGCCCGGGATCTCGCGGAACTGCCTGCGGACCTCGTTGATGATCTGGAAGGCCGCGCGCCCGACCGCGTTGATGGTCATCGCGCTGAAGAGGAACGGCATTGCGCCGCCGATCAGCAGGCCGATGAACACGAGCGGGTTGTCGAGGGGGATGGGGTAATCGGCGAGGGCCGCGATGTCAACGACCTCGCCCGCGTGGGTCCCGGCGTATGCGGCCGCGACCTTGGAGACGAAGGAGCCGAACAGCGCGATCGCCGCGATGACCGCGGTTGCGATCGCGAGACCCTTGGTCGCCGCCTTGGTGGTGTTGCCGACCGCGTCGAGGGTCTCCACTACGTCCATCGCCTCGGGGACATTACCCATCTCACAGATGCCCTGGGCGTTGTCGGCGATGGGGCCGAATGTGTCCATCGCGATGATAACGCCGGTGGTGGTCAACATGCCGAGGCCGACCAGCGCCACGCCGTAGAGGATCCCGATCGCGCCCTCACCGCCGAAGACGAGGACCGAGAAGAAGAGACAACCACAGATCACCAGCACCGCCCAGACGGCGCCCTGAAGCCCGACGCCGAAGCCGGCCAGCAGGTTCGTCGCCGGACCGGTCTGCGATGCCTCAGCGATGCTCTTGACCGGTCTGAACTGCGGAGCGGTGTAGTACTCGGTGAGCTTGTAGATGCCCACTGCGAGCACGAGACCGGCGGCGGTTGCCCAGAAGAGCTTGAGGTCATGCGCGTAGAACTGCGCCACGAGGAAGAAGCCGACGGCCGAGAGGGCGGCGGCCCACATGAAGCCACGCGAGATCGGCGCCATGGGGTGCTCGTTCTCGTCGCGGAGTCGGACGACCTCGGTTCCGATGATCGCGGTGATAACCCCGATACCTCGGATGATCAGCGGGAAGATGATCCAGATGCGCGCCAGCGCCGGGTCATGAACTCCGTGCGCCAGACCGAGGATCATCGCCGCAACCAGTGTTACCTCGAACGACTCGAAGATGTCGGCTGCCATCCCGGCGCAGTCACCGACGTTGTCACCGACGTTGTCGGCGATAACCGCGGCGTTGCGGGGGTCGTCCTCGGGGATGCCGGCCTCGACCTTACCGACCAGGTCGGCGCCGACGTCGGCTGCCTTCGTGTAGATACCGCCACCCACTCGCATGAAGAGCGCCACGAGTGAGCCACCGAAACCGAAGCCAAGCAGCACTTCAGTGGCATGCTGCTTGAAGATGAGGAAGATGACCGTGGCACCGATCAGCCCGAGGCCGACGGTGAACATGCCGGCGACCGCGCCGGAGCGGAAGGCGATGGCGAGCGCCTCGACGGCCGAGGTGCGGGCCGCGGCGGCACAGCGCACATTGGCGCGGACGGCCAGCGTCATGCCGACGTAGCCGATGGTGCCTGACGCCAGACAACCCAGCAGGAACGACAGGCCCCTGCCGAGGCCGAGCGCGAGCGGCGAGATCTCCTCGCCGCCGGCCATCCATCCGCTGATGGTCAGCGCGACAAACAGCAGGACGACCAGTCCGATCATCGTCTTGAACTGCCGGCTGAGGTAGGCGGCCGCGCCCTCCTGAATCTGCCCGGCAATCTCCTGCATCTTCTCGGTGCCCTGATCCTTGCTCAGGACGTCCTTGCGGAGCATCAGGCCGTAGATGATGCCCACGACGGCCATGAGAAGCGTGCCCCACAGCGCGTAAGTTTCGAACGCCGTAAACTGTCCAATTCCTTCCACTGACGGTTCCTCCCAATGCTGAGCCCGCCCGTGCATGCAGGCTCGGTTGATACGTGAGTTTGATCTGAATGTGATCTCTGACGAGGGATGATCAGAGCTGAGGCCACTACGTCCTTACGAAGGTGCGCCCTATTGTAACCTGCTTCGCCCCCGCAGGCAAGGGCCGGACCGGCTATATTTCGAGATTTATATGATGTTCGACAGATCGACGACGATGGCAAGCGTCCCGACGGTGTAGCAGTAGACGGCGAACCACTTGAGGTTCTGCGACTTCACCGCGCCGATGACGAGCCTGATGGCGATGTAGCCGGTGACGGCGGAGACGAGGAAGCAGATCGTGTAGAGACCGATGTCACCGCCGGCGCCCTGCTCGATCATGTCCTTGAGTTTGTACACCGTTCCTCCGAAGATCGCCGGCACCGACATCAGGAACGCAAAGCGCGCCGCCCACTCGCGCTTGAAGCCCACGCCCAGCCCGGCGGCGATCGTCGAGCCCGAGCGCGAGATGCCTGGGATGACCGCCGCGGTCTGCGCGAAGCCGATCAGGAGCGCATCGATCGCGGTGGTGTCGCGGTCGGACTTGACGAGACGTCCGACACGCTCCGACACCAGCAGCGCCGTGCCGGTGACGAGCAGCGCGGCGCCGACCGCCCACGGGGTGTTCATGAGCTGCTCTATACGCTCCTCGAAGATCACCGCGATGATGGCGGGAAGAGTCGCGATCACCAGCAGGATCAGCAGTCTCCGCCCCCACCCGCAGGCTTCCCCCTCTCCCGGCTCGCGCTGCGGAAAGAAGACGTCGCGGAATATCTCCGCAAGGTCCGACCAGTAGTAGACGACGACCGCGACAAGCGTGCCGAAGTGCACCAGCACGACGAACTCAAGCGGCAGCGCCTCCTCGCTCTCGGCGCCGATCCCAAGCAGCCAGTGGCCGAGGGAAAGGTGTCCTGAGCTGGAGACGGGAAGGAACTCGGTGAGGCCCTGAATCACTGAAAGAACGATCGCTTCAAACGTCCCCATCGACAGTATCTCCGTTCATTGCAGCGCTGTCTGCTTCATCTTCGTCTGCGTCACCGGCAACAACCGATTCTGCCTCTCCGGAGGTTCCCGCCTCACCCGCGTCGCGATCTGAGCCCCGATCACGCCCCAGAAGCCGGTCGAACTCCCTGCTCGCCTCACCCTCGCTTACGTAGGCCCGGTAGTGAAGCCACGCCACCCGTGCCGCGGCGAGGACCGGGACCGCGAAGAAGACGCCGACGAGGCCGAAGAACTCGTGCCCCAAGGGGATCGCGACGATCACCGCGACCGGGTGCAGCTTCGAACCTCTGCCCATCAGCTTCGGAGCGACGACTCTGTCAACGACCAGCTCCACGGCGCCATAGACGAGCAGTATGATCACCGCGCGCTTGAGGCCGACCTGCAGCAGCGCGATGGCGGCCATCGCGATCACGGCGACGATCGCGCCGAGCACCGGCACCATGTTCGCGACCCCCGCGAGGATGCCGAATGTGAGGTAGACATCAACCCCGGCGAGGTAGAGAATGAACACTGTGGCGAGGCCGATGATCGCCGAGATCACGATCAGGCTTTGGACGTAGCCCTGGATCACCGCGTCCATGTCATCGAGCATCTGATTGTAGCGTTTGCGCGCAGCGGCGGGCACCTCGGCCTCGACGCCCCTGCGGATCGCGCCCGCGTCGGTGAGGAAGTAGTACGCAAAGACCGGCACGATCACCAGGCCGATCAGGTAGCGCCCGCTGGAGAGGACCGTGGCGATGACATTCGCATGCCACTGCACGATCGCAGTGCCCCACTCCTGGATCCGGGCGGTGACGACCTCCGTGATGCGCTCGGCCGTCCACAGCTCACCGGCGGACGCAAGCTGCTCCTCGACCTGCGCCCGGTACTCCTCGGGCAGCCGGGAGAGCAGTGAGTCGAGCCAGCCCTGTATGCTCCGGGCGAAGTCCTGCTGCGCCCAGGCCGTGACCGTCTCGATCACATGCCCGACCTCATTCACGATCGGCGTGACGATGACCGTGATGAGCAGCGCGATCAGTCCGATGAAGACGAAGATCGCGATCAGCGCGGCGATGCGGCGCTTCGCACTCGGCCTGAGCTTGACCGGGACCGTGCACAGGCGGTTCACGGCCGGCAGCAGGAAGTACGTAAGCGCCACCGAGAGCATCAGCACGACGAGTATCTCGCGAGCCCGTGCGAGCAGGTAGCTCAGCATCGGGGGCAGCCGGAATGCGGCGTAGAAGATCAGTGCGATGACGACTGCGAGGAAGATGATCCTGCGGTTGGACCACTGCTCGGGCGCGTCCTGATGCCCCGTTGTCTCCTCAGCCATCGCCCTCAGCCCCGCTCACTCATCGCGCCGGTAGTGAAAGTCCTCCGGCGGCGTCTCGCGCAGCTCCAGCACGTACTCCAATGCGTCGCAGATGCGCGCGGAGGCGCGGCCGTCGCCGTAGGGGCTGCCGCCGGAAGCCATCCGCGCGTAGGCCGACGCGTTGCTGAGCAGTTCCTCACCGGCTTCGTAGATGGCGTCGGCGTCGGTGCCCACGAGCCGAACGACGCCCGCTTCGACACCCTCGGGGCGCTCTGTGGTATCTCTGGCGACGAGCACCGGTACGCCCAGCGCGGGCGCCTCCTCCTGGATGCCGCCCGAGTCGGTGAGGATCAGGTCCGAGCGGTCCATCAGCGCCACGAAGGTGACGTAGTCGGCGGGCTCGGTGAGACGCACGCGGTCGAGGTCGCCGAGCATCTCGGTCGCGGCCCGGCGCACCTTCGGGTTCAGGTGCATCGGGAAGACCACGTGCAGATCGCTGAAGCGCTCCACCAGCCGCGCGATCGCGTTGCAGATGCGTGTGAGCGGGACGCCGAGGTTCTCGCGCCGATGCGCGGTGACGAGCATCACGCGCCCCTCGATCTCATCGACCCACTCGAACTCCGTCCCCTCCAGCGTCGCCCTGCGCTCGCGGATGGCCAGCAGGGCGTCGATGACGGTGTTGCCCGTTACGAAGATGCGCTCCTCGTCAACGCCCTCGGCGAGAAGGTTCTGCTTCGCACCATCGGTGGCGGCGAGGTGCAGATCGGCGGCGACGCCCACCATCCGCCGGAAGACCTCCTCGGGGAAGGGCGAGTGCCGGTTGCCGCTGCGCAGCCCCGCCTCGACATGCCCGACGAGGAACTGGCCGAAGAAGCCCGCGAGCGCGCCGGTGAAGGTCGTCGCGGTGTCGCCCTGCACGAGCACGGCGTCGGGCCGGTGCTCCTGAAGCGCCGCCTCCAGCCCGGTAAAGGCCCGCGAGACCACCTCGCCGAGCGTCTGGCCGTGCTGCATGATATCGAGGCTGACATCCGGCACGAGGTCGAAGACCTGGCAGACCTGCTCGAGCATCTCGCGATGCTGACCGGTCGCCATCAGCAGGGGCTCGAGTAACTCGCGCCCGCGAAGCTCCTCGTAGACAGGGGCGAGCTTGATGGCCTCAGGTCTGGTTCCGAACACGATGGCGACTTTGGAGGCTATCGCAACCACACTCCCAGAGCGATGACGCAGAGCAGGCCGGTGATGGCGTACATAATCAGCACGGTCTCCCGGACGGAGAGCCCGCTGTCGCGCAGACGGTGATGCAGGTGCCCGCGGTCGGGATGGTGCGGCGGCCGTCCCTGGCGCAGGCGATTGAGAATCGTTGTGGCCGAGTCGTAGATCGGCAGCCCGAGGACCAGCAGCGGCACGAAGAGCACCACCGCGGCCGGTCCTTTCACCGCGCCGATCACGGAGAGCGAGGCGAGCATGTAGCCGAGAAACATCGCCCCGCTGTCGCCCATGAAGATACTCGCAGGCGGGAAGTTGTAGCGCAGGAACCCGATGGCGCTGCCCGCCAGTGCGGCGACGGGCACGACGATGATGAACGCCTGCGGATTGGAGGCGGCCACGACGGCGAGCGTGGTGGCCGCGATCGCGCTGATCCCGCCGGCGAGGCCGTCAAGGCCGTCGAGCCAGTTCATCGCGTTGATGACGAACGCGATCCACAGTACCGTCACGGGCAGCTCGAAGAGCCCCATCATGATGAACTCGGGCCCGATCCAGGCATCCAGCGGGTTGGCGATCTGCACGACCCGCACGCCCCACACGTAGGCGATCAGGCCCACGAGCAGTTGCACGAGCAGCCTCGGCAGCGCCGGAAGGTTGCGCTTGTCGTCGATTGTACAGACGATCAGCAGGACCACCGAGCCGATAAACAGGCCGATCAGCGGCCGGGGCAGCGGCCAGCCCAGAGCGAACGTCGTCACCCAGAACGCGAGGAAGATCGCATGGCCGCCGCCGAACGGTGTCGGCGTGGTGTGCGAGCTGCGCGCGACCGGGTGATCGACCAGGTCGTAGCGGACGGCGAGCCGCCGCGCCAGCGGCATGAGCGCGAGCGCCAGTGCAAGCGCCACGATCAGCGGAACGATGACGGTCATCACGCGCCCTCACCGGTGTTGCTCTCAGGCCAGCGCACAAGCTCGACCCCCGCCTCCGACAGCATCTGTCGCGACAACTCGTCCGGGTAGTCCGCCTCGTAGACGATCCGCTTCACGTCCGCGTTGATGAGCATCTTCGCGCAGGTCACGCAGGGCATGGTCGTGCAGTAGGCCGTGACGTTCTCGAGCTTGACCCCGTGCACGGCCGCCTGGATGATCGCGTTCTGCTCGGCATGCAGCGCGCGGCAAAGCTCCTGCCGCTCGCCGGACGGGACCTTCATCCGCTCGCGGTAGCAGCCGCCGAGTTCGGCGCAGTGCTTGAGGCCCTTGGGGGCGCCGTTGTAGCCGGTGGAGAGAATCCGTCGTTCGGAGACGAGGATCGCCCCGACCTGCCGGCGCAGGCAGGTCGAACGGGTCGCGACCACCCGGCAGATCTGCATGAAGTACTCGTCCCATGACGGGCGGTGGTCAAGCGTCCCGTGGCCAGCTTCAGGCATGATGAGGGCACCCCGATGGCTTCACTGGCCGGTGTCACTTTCGAGCGCCATGATCCTGTCTCTGCGCCGCGCGTGGCGGTCGTCGCCGCTGAACGGAGTGGTGACAAAACGCTCGACGATGGCCTTCGCAAGCTCCGGGCCGATGACCCGTGCGCCGATGCAGCAGATGTTCGCGTCATTGTGCTCGCGGGCCATGCGCGCGTGATACTCGAACGAGCACAGCGCGGCACGAATGCCATCGACTTTGTTCGCCGCCATCGACACGCCGATGCCGGTTCCGCAGGCGATGATGCCGAGGTCGGCGTCGCCCGCGGCGACCGCCCGGGCCACCGCGGCGGCGATGTCGGGGTAGTCCATCGAGTCCTCGGTGTCCACGCCGAAGTTCTCTACCTCGATCTGCATCGAGGTGAGGAATGCCGCGAGTTCATGCTTGAGGGCGACGGCGGCGTGGTCATTACCGATGGCGATCTTCATGATGCCTGTCCTCTCCGGTCGGGGCAAAGAAACGCCTCCCGCAAGCAGGAGGCGATGGCGCGACTCGCGCGAGCGAACAGGCGCGCATCCAGGCTTTCAAGGCCCTGCGGGTCACTCGCCGCGTTGTTCAAGGACCGCCTCAGGATCCTTTGGCAATCTCACGCTGAACGTCGAACCCTCCCCCACCTCGCTCGACTCAAGCCACACCCGGCCCCCGTGAGCGTGGGCGAGGTGCTGCACGAGGTAGAGGCCGATGCCGGTCCCACCGATCGATTTGTGATCGACATCGTCGTCCACCTGGTGGAAGCGCTGGAAGATGTGATCGCGATGCCTCTCGGGGATGCCGAGGCCCTCGTCGCTGACATCGATGCGGATGGAGTCGTCCTCCTCGCTGGCGGATATGACAACGCTGCCACCGTTGGGCGAGTACTTGACGGCATTGCCGACGAGATTGTCGAGGATCTGGGTGAGCTTGTCGGCGTCCGCGCGGATGGTGAGGCTGTCGGGCACCTCGGCGCTGATCTGGTGCTTCTTGGTGTAGGGCTGGTGGTTGGATGCGACCCGGCGGAGCAACTGGTGGAGATCGACGTCGGAAAGCTGCAGGTCGAGCCCGCGGCCGGATTCGATCTTGGAGACGTTGAGCAGGTCGGAGATGAGCCGGGTGAGTCGATCGCACTCCTCGTTGATGATAATGAGGAACTCTCGCCGCGTCTCCTCATCGTACATCCCCTCGTCGTCCTCAAGCAGCGTGGAGATGAAACCTTTGATCGAGGTGAGGGGAGTTCGAAGCTCGTGGGACACCGTCGAAACAAATGCGGTCTTCATGCGCTCGACGCGGCGGATCTCGGTAATATCGTTGAAGATCGCGACGACACTCTCGACCTCGGTGGTGTCTTCGCGCGTCATCAGCGTCGTCTGTGCCTGGTAGATGCGCCCGTCCTCGTCCCCGGTGGTGATCTCGACGGTTCGCTCCTCGGCCTTCTCGAGGGTGGCCTTGAGCAGTTCGTTGACCTCGCCCTCGGGAACCACGTCCTCCATCTTCTTGCCGCTGTAGTCGCCGGTGGGGACCTCGAGCATCGTTGAGGCGGCGGGGTTGAGGAGCCGGACGATCCCGTGCCGGTTGACGACGATGACGCCGACGTTGATCGACTCGAAGGCGTCCTCCAGCTCCTCCTTCTCCTCGGTGAGCTGGATGTAGAGCTGGGCGTTGGAGATGACCGCCGCGGCCTGCTCGGCGAGCATCTCAAGCAGCCGCATGTCGTCGGTGCCGAAGTCCTCGTCGAAGCGCTTGTTGAAGACGTGCATCACGCCGATGACACGCTCGTCAACGAGGCGCTCCTCCTCGTCACGCTGCTTGATGATCAGCGGCACGGTGATGCCGTTGCGCACCGCCAGCAGTGACACGAGTTCCTTCTTCGTGCGGGGGTCATTGAGGGCGTCGTTGTAGACGACCGACTCGCGGTTCTGGAAGACCCAGCCGCCGATGCCGTCCTCGATGCCGACGTTGAGTTGATCGATCTGATCGGCCGCAACGCCCAACGCGGGCGGCAGCGGTGTGAGCATATTCGTCTCGGGCTGGTGGATCAGCAGGAGGACCTTCTCGGCCTGGATGATCATCGCGACCTTCTTGATCAGGCGGCCGAGCGTATTCCGAAGCTCGGGGCGAGTCACGACGACCGATGGCACCTCGGCCATCGTGGAGGCGGTCTCAAGCTCGTCCTCGAGGCCGCGGATACGACGCCGCATCTCCTCGACGACCTGCCTGTAGTGCTCCAGCTCGCGCCTCAGTCTTCGCGGGGAGTCCGGTGGTTCATTCTGGTCCGGCACGTTATCACTCATCCAATTCTCTCCCCGCACCGATGCGGCAGAGAGTGTCAGAGCACGTCCCCATGCAGATCCCATCCATAGATGATAGCGATTCTGTGACCCAATCTGTTCCCACGGGGCTGCACCATGAAAGTGGTTTGAATGCGGTATAGGATACGCACAAATGTCCGGATGAGGCACGCTCAACCGCCCCGAACGGCTCTCCAGCGGTCCGGGCCCCGGCTGCGCCGCCTCACTCTCCACCACGTTCTGCCGACAGCGCCCCCACGGCGCGCATCGGAGCCAATTATAGGCCAAGGCTATGGCCAAGTCAAGCGGCGTCCGTGCCGGCTGACGCCGGTCACAGGGCGCGCCGACGGGCGTCACAGGGGCGGCCGGACGCCTCCCGCGCACTCCCTTCAGAGCCTCAGTAGAGCCGCTATACCGGCCGATCCGAACAGGCAGGCGGCCCATGGCACGAGCATCTCGCGGCCCTCCACCAGCCCGGTGCTGCTCGCGATCAGAGCGGTCAACCAGATCGCGGACACCGCCACGAGTGTCGCGCCCGCCAGCACCGGCCGCCAGCCGACGGGGTCGACGGCGCTGCGCCAGAGGCTCAGGCCGACGGCCGCGCCGATGATGATGCCAACCAGCGCGCCTTCGTACGGCGTGCCGACCTGAGGCCACAGCGCCTGCTGCGCGGCCTGCCCGAGCCGGGAGGCGATGCTCACCAGCGGGTAGACCAGCACCAGTCGCGCCGCCGCGCCGAGCAGTCGCCCGCCGATGCAGCCCGGGCGACGCTCGGCGACCTCAGTGTCCCATGCCATCGCGCGCCTACAGTCGCACGGCTTCGGGCCTGCCGCTCTCCGCCGACGCCCACGCGGCCTCGGAGAGCTGGATGACCTTCAGCGCGTCCTCGGGGGTGGAATGGATCTCTTCCTCGCCACGGATCGCGGCGACGAAGTTCTCGTCCGGAGACCAGGTACGGCCGAGCTTCCTGCCCGTTACGACCTTCTTCTCGCCGTCCTCGCCCCACTCCCAGACCTCATCGCCGCGGATCGCAAGCTGCCCCTTCTCAAGCCAGATCGTGGTCTCCTCAAACATGCCGCTCCACGCCTGGTAGCCGACCACCGAGAACGTGCAGAGCGTGCCGTTGTCGAACTTCACGTCGATGGCGCTGAGGATGTCCACCTCCGAGCCCATCCTGTCCTGATAGGCGAAGACCTCCGCGGGCTGCAGATCGCTCATCCACAGGACGATGTCGATCAGATGAGAGCCTGAATCGTTGAGCTGTCCGCCGCCGGACCACTTCATCTTCGAGCGCCACGTCCCGCCACCGACCTGCCGCTGGAACCAGTTCTGGCTCTGCAGCGAGTTGATGAAGACCACATCGCCCATCTCGCCGGAGACGATCTTCTCACGGCAGTAGCGGAAGGCCCCGGTGGTGTGCCGCTGGTACGAGACACACATGACCTTCCCCGACTTCTTCCACGTCTCGATGACCCGCTTCGCGTGCGTGGTGTTGCAGACCATCGGCTTCTCGCACAACACATGCAGGTCGGCGGAGAAGCTGTCCATGATCTGATCGTAGTGCAGCGTGTGCGGGGTGGAGATCATCACCGCGTCCATCTCCACCTCAGCGAGCATCGCTTTATGGTCTTCGAAGGTCGGGAGCTTCTTCGCGCCTTTGATCTGCTCGAAGGCCGCCTCGAGAGCGGCCTCGCTCGGGTCGGTGATCGCCACGAGTTCGACGCCGTCAATCGCGCTGAGCCGTCGCATGTGCGAGCGCGCGTTCCCGCCTGAGCCGATGGCCCCGATCCTGATCGTGTCTGGCATCGTCAACCTGTCCTTTCGCACATCGAACGCCCCCGGGAGTCCAAAGGGGAGTTGCCTCGGGATTGAACCGAGTAAGTTCCGGCCGCCTATTCCGCGCCCCGCGGCGGAAACCTCCCGCCCCCTCACGGAGACCGAACGCTCGGCGGCGTGTCGGGCAGCAGTCGCTCCGGGAGGCGCGCCCGCGAATGCGCGCGACCCGGCCGGAAGCCGGGTCGCGCACGATACGGCCCGAGTACGCTCGGGCTCAGGTCTCCCTGCGCCTGCGTCCTCGCACGTAGGCGATACCGAAGGGCAGCATGCTCATGCCCATCAGGATCGAGGGTGCGAGTTCGGGCGTGCGCCCGTTCGGTCGCAGGATGTGGTCGTTGATCGAGCCGTCGCTGGGCGGATCGGCTGGATCAGCCAGGGCGAAACCTGCATTGTACAGGTACTTCTCCGCGCCCGGCGCTCCGCCATCCTTGCTGTAGAAATCGCCCCAGACAGGAAGGCGATAGGCGTCGAAGCGCCAGGTTATGCTCATCCCGGTGAGTTCATCGAACTTCACTCCCCACATGTCAGTGGGCATGTCCGGGTTGGCGCCACCGATCGTCGCCTTGTGTTTGTCAACGTTCAGGATGGGGGCCCACGGTACCCAACTCTGGCCATCCCACCGCTCCAGGTTGAACATATCCATAGACGGATAGGTGAAGTCGCGGTAGAAGTCGTCATCAGTCAGCTCGAGGATCATGTGACTGATGTCGCCGCCGGCCGTTGACGCGATCTCAAGCGTGTACTCGTAACGATACACATTCGAGTTCACCTGGGTGACGTCCCACGACAGCAGCGCCGGCTCCCAGCCGCCTCCGTACACCAGCGAGCCGTCGTGCGATGCGTGATTGGGGTGGGTAGGTGTGCTGAGAATCCCCGTCCACGCGAACGCGGGGAGCGCGCTGAGCATCAGTCCGAGAACGGCGATCACTACGATCAGTCTTCGCATAGTCCAGACTCCCTCCTCTCTTCCACATCATCGAAGCAGGTTGGGTCGGTTCACGTCCTCAGGCAGTTGTCTCGCAGTCGCGCAGTCCCTCCGCTCGGCCACTCCCTTCTCCACGGCACAGGCTGCGCCGGGGCCCCGCATTCACCGGCGGACACGCCACGCGCGGCTACTCACGGCGGCTGGTTCGCTGGCTGCACTCCCCCACGCTGCAATACTGCCTGATTCAACCGCCAGATGACCTCACAGAACGCTCACACATGCAGTCGCCGCCGGGGGATTGATGCGCCCCGCAGCAGCACCACCGCGAACCACATCGGAGGCGGGGTTTCGCCGGTTTCGCCGGTGCCCGCGCGGCCGGCCTCCGACGCCGTCCGAGACGCTCGCGCCGGACCGGGCGCGCGTTCCGCAACAGCGGCGCACCGTGATAAGCCTCGTGGCAGTTTTGGCGGGAAAACCTGTACACGATCCGGCCGGTTCCGCCGCCGGTGCGGGGGCGACAGAGGCCCCGGTTGCACGCGGCGGCAGCTTGACGCGGAGGGCCCGAATCTGGTATACTAATTAGCGTAGGAGGGACGGAGAGAAAGGGCCTGCGACAGGGACGGCAGGCCGCCCTCCAGACCCCGAAAACTACCATCGCCGAGGCGGGCGCTACAGCCAATTTCGGGCGCGCGCCACGAAGTGATTTCTGGTGAAGCAGCGATCGCAGTCGGGCGCCCGTGTGAGCATGCAGGGGCGCCGATCGGTGCATCAATCGAAGCCGGGACGGACCGGCGGCTGGGCGGCCGCCTCTCCTCGCCGCTCGCAGGTGGCCCGAACCGTCCTCGCGCGAGTCGTTCTGCATCGAGACTCCTCACCTGCGCTCGCACTCGATCCGCCGCGCAGCGGCCCGTGCCGTTTCCGACGCGCAACCGTGGCCCGTTAATCCGAAGGAGTTTTCATTGATGGCGAAGAACAAGCGCGACTACACCGCCAAGTCAATCCAGGTTATCAAGGGCCTGGAGGCAGTGCGGCGCCGACCGGCAATGTACATCGGCTCTACCTCCGAGCGGGGCCTGCACCACATCCTCTACGAGGTCATCGACAACTCCATCGACGAGGTCTTCGCCGAGGCGTGCGACAGGATCGGCATCACGCTGCATGACGATGGCTCGGTCTCTGTCGCCGACAACGGCTCGGGGATTCCGGTCGATGAGCACCCCACCGAGAAGCGACCGGCGGTCGAGGTCGTCCTGACGATGCTGCACGCGGGCGGGAAGTTCGACTCGGCCTCCTACAAAGTCTCCGGCGGCCTCCACGGCGTCGGCGTTTCATGTACGAACGCTCTCTCGGAGTGGTTGACCGTGCAGGTGGTCCGCGACGGGCAGCGCTATGAGCAACGCTACGAGCGCGGGCTGCCGGTCACGGATCTGGAGGTCACCGGTAAGGCCCGCGGCTCTGGAACGACCATCCGCTTCATGCCCGACCCCGAGATCTTCTCCGTCACGCAGATGGACTTCGAGACCATCTCCAAGCGCGTGCGGGAGCTGTCATTCCTCGCCGGTGGCGTGAAGATCACGCTCACCGACGAGCGGGAGGATGCCCGCGACGAGGACGGCAATCCGCGCGAGGAGGTCTTCCACCACAAGGGCGGCATCGTGGAGTATGTCACGTTCCTCAACGAGGGCAAGGACATCCTGCACAGGCCGATCCACTTCGTGCGGGAGCAGGATCACGTCGAGGTCGAGATCTCGATCCAGTACCACGACGGCGTACACGAGAACATCCTCTCGTATGTGAACGCGATCCACACCGCCGAGGGTGGAACGCACCTCTCAGGCTTCAAGACGGCAGTGACCCGCGCGGTCAACACATACGCCCAGGACACCGGTCTGCGCAAGGAGAAGGAGCGCAACTTCACCGGCGACGAGGTGCGGGAGGGGATGACGGCGGTCATCTCGCTCAAGCACATGGACCCGCAGTTCGAGGGCCAGACGAAGACGAAGCTGGGCAACTCCGAGGTCGAGGGCGTGGTGTACTCGATCGTCTACGAGCAGCTCAGCGAGTACATGGCCGAGAATCCGACCGAGGCCAAGCGGATCGTGCGCAACTGCATCACCGCCGCGCGGGCCAATGACGCGGCGCGCAAGGCCGCGGAGGCCACGCGCAAGACCGCCCTCGCCACGGGCGGGCTGCCCGGCAAGCTCGCCGACTGCGCCTCGCGTGACCCGGAGGAGTGCGAGCTGTTCATCGTTGAGGGTGACTCGGCGGGCGGCAACGCCAAGCAGGCGCGGAACGCCCGCAACCAGGCGATCCTGCCCCTGCGCGGCGTGATCATCAACGTGGAGAAGAACCGGCTCGACCGGATCCTCGACAACGCCGAGATCCAGGCGATGATCACCGCGCTGGGCGCGGGCTTCTCGCTCAACGGCAGCTCCAACGGCGAGGACGACAGCGAGCACGAGAACGGCGAGGCCTCGAGCAAGTTCGACCTCTCCAAGTTGCGCTACCACAAGATCATCATCCTCGCGGACGCGGATGTTGACGGCTCGCATATCCGCACGCTGATCCTGACGTTCTTCTACCGCTACATGCAGCCGCTGATCCGCGAGGGCTACCTCTACATCGCCCAGCCGCCGCTCTACCGCGTGAAGGCGGGCGCGAACACCTACTACGCGCTCAATGACGACGATCTCGAGCGTCTGCAGAAGGACCTCGGACGACGCAAGCTGACGGTGAACTACTTCAAGGGCCTCTCGGAGATGGACCCGAACGACCTTGCGGACACTACGATGGACCCCGAGGACCGCGTGCTGCGGCAGGTGACGATGGAGGACGCGGTGGAGTCCGACCGGGTGATCTCCACGCTGATGGGCACGAAGGTCGCGCCGCGCCGCGACTTCATCCGCGAACACGCGATGGACAAGCGCAACCTCGACCTGTGGGCGTGAGCGCAGGCGAGCAGCGCCGGTAGCAGAGTATCTCAAGCGGCCGGCCGCCCTGACATCTCGGCGAGCCGGCCGCAAGCCTGAACTAACGATCGTGGCCAGGACGGGAGCACCCGATGACTGATGACGGCGTTCGTGAAACCCCCGAAGGCGTAGAAACCATCGCGCTGCATGAGGAGATGGAGGACAGCTTCATGCAGTTCGCGCTCAGCGTCATCGTGGCGCGGGCGCTGCCGGATGCGCGCGACGGGCTGAAGCCCTCCCAGCGGCGCATCCTGCTGGCGATGAACGACGACAACGTCTACGCCGACCGCGCCCACGTCAAGTGCGCGTCGATCGTCGGCGAGACGATGAAGACCTATCATCCGCACGGCGACCAGGCGCTCTACCAGACGCTGGTGCGCATGGCGCAGGACTTCTCGTTGCGCTACCCGCTGATCGATCCGCAGGGGAACTTCGGCTCCGTTGACGGCGACCCGGCGGGCGCCGCCCGTTACACCGAGGCGCGGCTCTCCACCGTCGCGATGGACATGCTTCAGGACCTCGACAAGGAGACGGTGAACTGGCAGCCCAACTACGACGAGCGCAGCCAGGAACCCGAGGTGCTCCCCGGTGCATTCCCGAACCTGCTGTGCAACGGCACCGCGGGGATCGCCGTGGGCTACGCCACCAACCTCCCCCCGCACAACCTCGGCGAGGTCGTGGAGGCGGCGACGGCACTGCTCGAGAACCCCGACCTCGAGCCGAAAGACCTGATGCGTTTCATCAAGGGGCCGGACTTCCCGACGGGAGCGATGATCCTCGGGCGCTCCGGCATCCTGAAGTACTTCAAGACAGGCAAGGGCTCGGTCACGATGCAGGCGCGGGCGGTCCCCGAGCCGCTGCCGCGTAACCGCGAGGCGATCATCGTCACCGCCCTCCCCTACCAGGTCTCCAAGTCCAACCTGCTCGAGCAGATCGCCGACCTGGTGAATGACGGGAAGCTCGACGGGATCAGCGACCTGCGCGATGAGTCCGACCGCAACGGTATGCGCATCGTGGTCGAGCTCAAGCGCGACGCGATCGCCGACGTGGTGCTCAACAACCTCTACAAGCACACGCAGATGCGCACGAACTTCAACGTGAATCTGCTGGCGCTGGTGAAGTCGGGCAACTCGCTGGTGCCTCGCCAGTGCACGATGAAGGATCTCATCGCCGAGTTCCTCAAGCACCGGCGGGAGGTCGTTACGCGGCGCACCGAGTACCTGCTGCGGCAGGCGGAGGCGCGGCTGCACATCGTTGAGGGACTGCTGCGGGCGCTCGATGTGATCGATGAGATCATCGCGCTGATCCGCGGGAGCGAGAACCGCGCCGCGGCGCGCCAGGGGCTCATCAGCGAGTTCGAGTTCTCCGAGGCGCAGGCCGACGCGATCCTCGACATGCGGCTGAGCCAGCTTACGCGGCTGTCATACGAGGACCTCACCGCGGAGAAGGAGCAGCTTGAGGCGGCCATCGCGGGATACAACCTCATCCTCTCCTCCGAGGACGAGAAGTCGAAGGTCATCAAGAAGGAGCTTCGCGAGATCCTCAAGCGCCACGGAGACGAGCGGCGCACGCGGATCCACGACGCCGAGGCCGATGACATCGACATGGAGGATCTGATCGCGCAGGAGGACATGGCGATCACGATCACCCGCGACGGCTACATCAAGCGGATGCCGGTGGATACCTACCGGCTGCAGCGGCGGGGCGGGCGGGGTATCCTCGCGCTCACGAAGAAGGAGGAGGATACCGTCGCCGACATCTTCGTGGCGACGACACACCACCTGATCCTCTTCTTCACCAACAGGGGCAACGTCTACCGCGCAAAGGCCTACCAGGCGCCGCTTGCAAGCCGGCAGGCCCGCGGCACGCCGATCCGCAACATCGTTCCGCTCGAGGACGGTGAGAACATCACCGCGTGGGTCCCCGTGCCCGACTACGATCAGGGCGGCTACCTCTTCATGGTGACCGACCGGGGCTACGTGAAGAAGACCGAACTGAAGGAGTACGACACCCACCTGCGCAGCAAGGGCCTCATCGGCATCTCGCTGGAGGAGGACGATGAGCTGCGCTGGGTCCTGTGGACCGACGGAACCCGCGACATCCTCCTGAGCACGCGCAACGGGATGGCGATCCGCTTCAGCGAGGATGACGTGCGTTCGATGGGCCGGAACACCCGCGGTGTGCAGGGTATCAACCTGCGCGACGGCGATGAGCTTGTCTCAGCGGTGGCCGTCGGCCGCGACGATGAGCGCGACCTGCTGGTCGTGGCGGAGAAGGGGCTCGGGAAGCGCACCGCGCTCGATGACTACCGTGCCCAGAACCGCAACGGGCTGGGCCTGATCACCATGAAGATCACCAACCGCACCGGTCCGGTGATCGGCACCGAGGTCGTTGATGGTGACGATGAGATCATGTGCATCACCTCGGCGGGCGTGCTGATCCGGATGCCGGTGGCGAACATCCGCCGCACCGGCCGCAACGCCCAGGGCGTGAAGCTGGTCTCACCCGATGAGGGCGCACACGTCTGCGCCGTGGCGAAGGTGGTCCGTGAGGCGTCGCTGACCGAGGTGCCGGAGGAAGACGAGGAAGCGGAGTTCGACGAGGTCTAAGCCGGATGCCACGACGCGGCGGCACCGACACCCCGGGCTCCCGTCCGGGGTGTCGTCGTCCCGGGATGCCTCCCCCCGAGCGCGTGAGCACAGGCGTCGGAGCGGCCGGGATCGCGGCGGCTGACAATGAGTTGCGGAGGCGCTTGACTTCGCTCGACGAGGCGGATATTGTTGAGACGGTTCGCGCAGGCTCTGCGGGTAAACTTGCACAGAGTTCAACGGCCACGCAGAGACGTTGATGCGCGGTACACCCGGCGTAACGCGGAGGCGGACAGATGGCCCCATCCTCGATCCAGACGGACCTGCAGCTAAGCGAGAACGCACTGACCGTCCTGGCCCGAAGGTATCTGAAGAAGGACACCGACGGCAACGTGATCGAGCGCCCCGAGGACATGTTCCGGCGGGTAGCTGAGAACATCGCGTCCGCGGACGGCGACTACGGTGCCTCCGACGCTGAGGTCGCCGCCTGCGCGGACGAGTTCTACCGGATGATGGCCCGCCAGGAGTTCATGCCCAACTCCCCTACGCTGATGAACGCGGGGCGGGAGTTCCAGCAGCTCTCCGCGTGCTTCGTGCTGCCTGTCGAGGACTCGATGGAGAGCATCTTCCAGGCGGTCAAGGACACCGCGATGATCCACAAGTCCGGCGGCGGCACGGGTTTCTCATTCTCCCGGCTGCGCCCGGCTGAGGACATCGTCTCATCGACGCGAGGTGTCTCCTCCGGCCCCGTCTCATTCATGAAGGTCTTCGACGCGGCCACCGAGGCGATCAAGCAGGGCGGCGTGCGGCGCGGCGCGAACATGGCAGTGCTGCGCATCGACCACCCCGACATACTGCAGTTCATCGAGGCGAAGTCCGATCATACGCAGTTGACGAACTTCAACCTCTCCGTGGGGGCGACCGCCCGGTTCATGCGCGCGGTGCAGAAGGGTCAGGACTTCGATCTGATCAACCCGCGCACCGGGGAGAAGTCCGGCTCGCTGAACGCCCGGGAGGTCTTCCATCGGATGGCCGAGCTTGCGTGGCAGGGCGGCGATCCGGGCATCATCTTCCTTGACCGGATCAACGAGCACAACCCGACGCCGCACGTCGGTGAGATCGAGGCGACGAACCCGTGCGGTGAGCAGCCGCTGCTGCCGCACGAATCGTGCAACCTCGGGTCAATCAACCTCGCGAGGTTCGTGACCGGCTCCGGAAAGGCGGCGAAGATCGACTGGGACGGGCTGCGCGCGACGGTTCATCGCGCGGTGCATTTCCTCGACAACGTCATCGACAAGAACGTGCTTCCGCTGCCGCAGATCGCCGAGCAGACGCGGGCGAACCGGAAGATCGGCCTCGGGGTGATGGGCTTCTCTGACATGCTTATCCTGCTGGGCGTCGCGTACAACAGCCCGGAGGCCGTCCGAGCGGCCGAGCAGATCATGCAGTTCATCACCGAGGAGGCTCGCAGCCGCTCTCGGGAGCTGGCCGACCAGCGCGGCGCGTTCCCCAACTGGAAGGGCTCCGTGTACGCCCAGGTCGGAGCGGAGCCGCTGCGGAACGCGACCGTCACGACGATCGCGCCGACCGGCACGATCAGCATCATCTCCGGCTGTTCGTCGGGGATCGAGCCGCTCTTTGCAGTGGTGTACACGCGCCACGTGCTGGACAAAGATGAGTTGCTGGAGATCCACCCGCTCTTCGAGGAGATGGCGCGTGACCGGGGCTTCTACTCCCCTGAGCTGATGAAGGAGATCGCCGCGAAGGGCACGCTGCACGGGATCGAGGCGATCCCGCCCGACGTGCGCGAGCTTTTCGTCACCGCCCACGACATCACGCCCGAGTGGCATATCCGCCTGCAGGCGGCCTTCCAGGAGTACACCGACAACGCGGTCTCCAAGACGGTGAACTTCCCCAACGAGGCCACAGTCGATGACGTCGAGCACGTCTACCGGCTCGCCTACGAGTTGGGCTGCAAGGGTGTCACGATCTACCGCGACGGCTCGCGCGACGAGCAGGTGCTCACCACCGGCCGCACCGAGAAGGCGCGCAGGGGCGCGGAAGGACCGGTGGAGATCGGCCCGCGCGAGCGGCCGCCGGTGGTCACCGGGCAGACGCGCGCGATGCGCACAGGCTGCGGCAAGCTCTACGTGACACTCAACCGCGACGAGCAGGGGCCGTTTGAGCTGTTCGCGGCGATGGGCAAGGCCGGTGGCTGTGCGGCGTCGCAGTCCGAGGCGCTGGCGCGGATGGTCTCGCTGGCGTTCCGCTGCGGGATACCCGCCGAGCAGGTTGTGCGCCAGCTCAGGGGCATCTCCTGCCATCTGCCGGCGTGGGAGCCCGGCGGGGAGCGCATACTCTCCTGCGCGGACGCCGTCGCGAAGGCGATCGAGCAGTGCATCACGCCCGAGGGGGAGCAGCTTGCGATGGACTTTGGCGGCTCGGGGACGAACCACGCCGGTGCCTGCCCCGACTGCGGCGGCACACTGGTCTACGAGAGCGGCTGCAACGTCTGCCGCGACTGCGGCTACTCCCAGTGCGACTGAAGGCACTCGCACGGATGGATCGAAGGGGCTGACTGTCGATGGACATCTCCACCAGCATGGGCCCGCAGTTCCAGGAGGCGACGAAGTACCACCGGGGTCGGCCGGTCCCGCAGGCGCCGGGCTGGGCCGCGCCTCCGGACACGTACAAGACCTACGAGGAGTACCTCGAGCGCGTGGCACTGCCCGAGCCGCTGGCAGGCGGCGGGCCCGGCATCTGGGAGACCATCGCCGGCCGCCGATCACGGCGGCGCTTCAGCGGCGAGGCGCTGAACCTGCAGGAGACCTCGCAGCTTCTGTGGGCGACACAGGGCATCACGGGGGATATCCAGGAGATCGAGCTGCGCTCGGCGGCCTCCGCGGGCGCGCTCTACCCCAACGAGACCTACGTGGTCGCCCAGTCAATCGACGGGGTGGCCGAGGGAGTGTACCACTACGACGTCCGCGCCCATGAACTCGGGATGCTTGCGGAGGGCGATTACTCAGAGGACCTCGCGCAGGCCTGCCTGGGGCAGACGTGGATGATGAACGCCGGCGCTGTCTTCGTCTGGGGCGCGGTCGTCGCCCGGTGCGCGTGGAAGTACCAGAACCGCGCCTACCGCTACCTCTACCTCGACGCGGGCCATCTCGGGGCGCAGTTGCAGCTCGCGGCAGAGGGCCTTGGGCTGGGCTCGTGCAACATCGCCGCGTTCTTCGATGACGAGGTCGCGAGCCTGGTGGGGATAGACAGCCGCACCGAGATCGCCGTCTACGTTACCGCCGTCGGGCGCGTGTAGAGCGGAGGCCTCCCGACGGGGCGGCTTTGTCGTCGCTGGCTCCGCGGGTCGAAAAACTCCTCAACGACGTCCAGGCGCATCAACTCACCGGAGTTCCGCGAGCGCTGACTTACCGGCGTCCGGGCGCCCTCGCCCGGACGTCGTATCACGGTCTCATCCGTCCTTGAGTTCGGTGACCTCGTAGACCTCCACGGGCTCGGAGAATCCCCGTACCTCGACCGGCCCCAGCGAGCGGGCCTCGACGGTCGCGCCGATCTGCTCGCGCGTCGCGGCGCTGATCAGGATGGGGCAATCGAACTCCTTTGTCATGGTCTCAAGCCGAGCGGCGAGATTCACGTGCGCGCCGATCGCGGTGTACTGCATCCGCTCACCCGTCCCGACGTAGCCCACGACCGCCTGCCCGGTGCTGATGCCGATGCCCGCCTCCAGTTCCGGCATACCCAGGTACTCCCACTCCGCCTGGTTGTAGCTGATGCGGCGCTGGATGTCGATCGCCGCCTGGACCGCCCGCTGCGCGTGATCGGGCTGATCGAGCGGGGAGTTCCAGAAGGCCATCAGGCCGTCGCCGAGGTACTTATCGAGCGTCCCGTCCAGCTCCCAGATGATCTCATGGACGAGATGGAAGAAGCGGTTGAGCAACTCCACGGTCTGTTCGGGGCTCAGCGCCTCCGAACTGGCGGTGAAGTTGCGGATGTCGGCGAAGAGCACCGTCACCTCGCGCCGGTGCCCTCGCAGCAACTCCTCCGGATGCTCAGCGACAACGCGATCGATGACCGCGGCCGGTACGAAGCGCGAGAGGGCCTTCCGCGCGCGCGCGCTCTCGCTCTCCTCCCCCACGAGGCGCAGCGCCAGCCCCGCGCCCGTCCCGAGGATCAGCACGAGATTCGGCGCAACCATCTCAACAACCAGGCCACGCTGGAAAAGCTGCAGCACGATCCAGTTGTACGCGAGAAGCATGAACGCGGCGAAGATGACCGCCCGGGTCGGGCGCAGGCGAGACATCCCGAGGTAGATCACCGCGGCCAGCACCACGACGATCAGCGCGGTGCTCTCCCCCGGAGCGTGTCGCAGGAAGCGACCGGCGAGGATGTTCGCCACCGCATTCGCCTGGGTCTCCACGCCGTAGTACACCGCGTCGAAGGGACTGGCGCGCAGGTCGTAGAGGCCCGGGGCGGTCACCGCGACGAAGACGATCGTGTCCTCGAAGCGGGCGCGCGCCGAGGAGTTCTCACCCATCGCCAGCACGTCGTGCGCGGTGACATAGGGGTAGGTGCCGGAGCCTCCGGCGAAGTCGATCAGCATTCGCCCCATGCGATCGATCGGGATGCGTCGTCGCCCGCCAAGGTCGATCGATTCCCCCGGCCTGACCACCACCTGTTCAGGCTCGACCTCGAGCAGGTCGGCCGCGACCGCGACCGACAGCGACGGGTAGAGATGCTCGCCGTGAGTGACCAGCGGAAAGGTATGCCGGTAGATGCCGTCACCGGAGTCGACGACGTTCACGAAGCCGACATCCCGCGCCGCCCTGACCAGCCCGGGCAGCGGCGGCGTGACCTCCCCCACCTCGAAGAGCTCGGCGACAGCGTTGAGGCCCGTGGGCTCAAGCACTCGCGCGGCATCCCACGCCCGCTCCGCGAGGCCCGCCGCGCCGTCTCCGGAGTCCGGCCGCGGGGCGTGGCCGAATGCGGCGTGGTAGACGCTCCCGACCTCCTCGGTCGCGGTGACGAGATCGCGATCGGACCGGTCGCCGCCGGGCGCGCGATCGGGGTCGGCGAAGAATATGTCGAAGACGATGGCCTCCGCGCCCGCGCCGTCGAGCAGCCGGATCAGCCGGGCGAACTCGCGACGTGGCCACGGCCAGCGGCCGACCTCGAGGATGCTGCTCTCATCAACATGCACGATCACGATGCGTGGATCGGGGGGCTGAGGGCCGCGGTGGGCGAGGCGGCGGTCGAGCGTCTGCAACTCGATGCCGTCGATGATGGTGAACGCGGGCCAGAAGCGGAGAACAAGCACGACGACGGTGATGGCCACGATGATGATGGCCAGCCGCCGCGAGTCATGCGATTCTGCGCCTGTACCGGTTGGATAAGCCATGATCGTGCAGCGCGCCGGGCAGTTTACCGACCGCTTCGGGAGGGTATTTCTACGGTAGACGCGAACAGTCCACAACGCATTACACAGAACGTCAGCAGTATAAACGGGGAACGCGATATGCGCAAATCCGCGGTCCTGCTCGTCGGGGTTCTCGGGATTTTCATACTCCTGGGCGTGCTGATGATGCAGTCGCTGTTTATCGTCCAGCGAATCGCATCGGTGAGCGAAGCGGCCGGCGAAGTGTTCGTAAAGACCGCCACCGAAGACGATTTCAGGCCTCTGGGCGACACGGAACACGTGCTCGCCGGCTATATGGTTCGCACCGGGCTTGACAGCGGAGTGACGCTGAACTGGGTTGACGGATCGCGAGTGCGCCTCGGTCCGGAGACCAGCGTTCTGGTCCGGAAGTGCTCGCTGAACACCAACACGAAGGAGACGACCTCCCTCTTCGACCTCGACGCTGGGCGGATCTGGGTGAGAGTCCTCTCCGCGCTGGGCGGCAAGACCAAGTTCGAGGTCCGCACACCGACAGCGACCGCCGGTGTACGCGGCACGGTCTTCTCCGTGGCGGTCGACGAGGCCGGTCAGACGAGCGTGTCCGTCTACGAGGGGGAGGTCGCGGTGGAGACCGACGGCACGACCGCGACCGTCACTCCCGGCCTGCAGGCGATCGTCGAGGGCGGGACGGCGCAGGTGGACGAGCAGCCCGCCGAGGCGCTCCACTGGGACGGACAGTCGGGGATCATCGGGCCGCGGCTTGACCTCGACCAGGGGGAACGCGCGACAGTGGCTGCAGACGCGGAGAGTGTCACGATCTCGGGGGTCGCCGAACCAGGGGCCACTGTGACCATCAACGGCAGCCCGGTCGAGATTGATCGCAGCAGCAGGTTCGCCGCTCAGGTCCCCGTTGACGGCTCGACCGACGGGGTCATCGTTGTGACGGCCACTGACTACCGCGGCGGACAGACCGTCAGGGCGATCTCGCTTACCCGCTCAG
>JBMNNW010000174.1:0-5956 GCA_050942735.1 Armatimonadota bacterium | reverse complement strand
TCACTGCGTCGTAGAGCGACGGCGTCCGCGGCTGCGGTGTGTGCTTCATCGAACCACCTCGCAGCCAGATTCCCCCTCCTCACAACCGAACCTCCAGCGATCAATACTTTTTCAGCGGTCACATCATTGCGATCCTGGCCGCGATCCTGTTCCCCGTCTTCGCCCGCGCCCGTGAGAAGGCGCGACAGGCATCGTGTCTGAGCAACCTCAAGCAGATCGGTCTATCCCTGATGATGTATGTCCAGGACTACGACGAGGTCTATCCCGACGCCCGCTACGGATCCAACCCAAGCCCCTACCCGCTTATCTATGAGTGCCTGCACCCCTACATCAACAACTACCAGGTATGGCTCTGTCCGTCGAAGGGCGGGCGGATGCGCGGCGGCGTCGCGACTCCGATGAACTACAACAGCCGGACCTTCCCGGTCTACCCCAACTACGGATGGAATAACTCTCTCGCCGCCCTCGCCATGGCGGCCCTCACGGCCCCGGCGGACATCGCCGCCGTCGCCGACTGCTCCCACCCGATCTGGGCGAGCCACGTCGGCCGCATCGCCTGGGCCAACAGCGGTGACGGCGTACTCTACCCGCCGACCGGAACCGGCGATGACTACATGAAGGACATCTACTCCCGGCACAACGGTGGTGAGAACATCGCCTTCGCCGACGGTCACGCGAAGTGGATGTCCAGCACCGCCATCTGGGGCGCGGGCAACGCCCAGATGATCACGCCGCGCTGACGCTCCGAGCACGAGCAACCACGGGGGGACGGCCTCCGCGCCGTCCCCCATCCGTCATGCGCGCCCGTAGCAGCATCGCACCGGCACGATCTCTGATCGGCCGCACGAGACCATTGCCAACGGGAGGCCGATGCACGATGAGATCAATGCTTGCGGTGCTCGCACTGCTGGCCATCCTCGCCACCTGCCACGCACAGCCCGTCGAGATCGCGAACCCCAGCTTCGAGATCGACGAGGATGGGGACGGCGTCGCCGACGGCTGGCGGGAGGCCGTCCACGGCGACAACTTCGACCTCAATCTCACCGACGCAGTGGCCTCCGAGGGCGCACGCTCGATGCGCATCACCGGCCTCCCCGATCATGGCGACCGCGCCTGCGTCGGCCAGACCACCGCCCGTCACGAGCTTCCCGCGGCCTACCGCTTCTCCTTCGACGTGCGCGGCGAGGGCCGGGCCACCGCACTCTTCCGCCTGCGCTACAACCCGCCCGACGGTCCCGATGAGGATGACAGGACGTGGCACTTCGAGGTCCCGGAGATGGTCCCCGACGCGTGGGCCACGAAGGTCATCGAGATCGGCGTCCCCGATGAGATCGCGGCCGTCGGCAGCGCCCGCGTCGAGTTCTACCTCTACCAGCGCGGCGAGGGCGATCTCTTCTACGACAACGTCGCGATCGAGAGGCTCGCCGAGTGGACGCCGCCCGCCGAGCCCGCCGCGCCGGAAGCGACCGCCACCGTCACCCTGCGCAACCCCGGCTTCGAGACCGACGAGGACGCAGACGGCCTTCCCGACGGATGGCGCACATTCCCGTCCGGCGAGGGCTTCGAGTTCGGCCTCACCGATGACGCACGCTCGGGCGAACGCGCCGCCTTCATCACCGCGCTCCCCGGCCACGCCGACCGCGCCTGCTGGGGGCAGACCGTCGGCCCGGTCCTGGTGGCGCCCGGCTTCCGACTCACCGTCTGGGTCAAAGGCGAGGGCCGCGGCACCGGCACCTTCCGCTTCCGCTACACGGACGCTGAGGGCGAGAATGCCGAGGAGACGCATTACTTCACCATCGACGACATCTCCCGCGACCAGTGGCGGGAGAAGGTCTTCGAGTTCGCGCCCGGTCGCGCCGTCCTCGACGCGGCCACCGCGAACATCGAGCTGCTCCTCTATCAGCGCGCCGAGGGCACGATCTACTTTGATGACGTCGCCATCGAGCCACTGACCGGCGCGCCCAGGGTGCAGGTCTCGCCCGCGCAGCAGGCCCTGCAAACCCCCCGCCGCCCGGTGGACCGGCGCGTCGCCCTGCAGAACCCGCCCGATTTCACCTGGCCCCCGGAGGCCGCCGCGGAGCGTTACGAGCTTCAGATCGCGAGCGACCCTGATTTCGCGACCGCGGAGACGATCGCCGACCTGCGCTACAACTGCTACAGCCACTCCGCGGTCCTCGACCCCGACGCGCGCTGGTGGTGGCGCTACCGCTACGTTCGCGGCGAGCAGCTCTCGGACTGGTCCGAGGCGTGGTCGTTCACCATCGCGCCCGGTGCCGCCGAGTTCCCGGTCCCTCCGCCGGATGAGCTGCTCGCGCGCGTCCCCGTCGAGCATCCGCGAGTGTACGCCACCCGCGAGACACTCGAGCAGTTCCGCGCCCCGAGCCTGGCGGAGAAGGCCGACTGGTGGGAGCGGTTCAGAGGCAGGTGTGAGGCGCACCTCGCGAAGGACATCCCCGCCGAGCCGGGCCCCGAGTATGACTTCAGCGGCCGCACCGGAGCGCTCGCCGCCGACGACGTCGCCCGGATGAACGCCCTTCGCGGCCTCGGCAGCTCCGCAAGCACCCCGATGTGGGAGATGGCCTTCGCCTACCTCGTCGGCGGGAACGAGCGCTTCGGCGAGCGCGCCGTCGAGTGGCTCATGGAGATCTCCGACTGGGACGTCGCGGGCACCACCGGCTACCGCAACCACGATCAGGTCTTCCGCGACATCGCGTGGAAGGCCGCCTGCGTCTACGACTGGTGCCATGACCTCATGACACAGGAGCAGCGAGCGCGGGCCCTCGCGATGGTCGAGGCCCGCGGCGCGATCCTCTACCACGACTTCAGCGAGGATGCCCGACCGATCTACGAGTACCCATTCGACTCGCACGGCTGGACCTCGATGGGCTTCCTCGGCATCATCTCCGCCGCGATCGCCCATGACTCCGAGCAGGGCGACGAGTGGTTCCAGTTCATCGCCGCCACCTACCCCCCGCTCTACCCGTCATGGGGCGGCGAGGAGGGCGGATGGTGCCAGGGAACCGCCTACTGGAAGTGGAGCGTGAGCTATTTCGCGCAGTTCGCCGATGCGTTCCGCTCCGCATCAGGCGTGGACCTGTTCGACAAGGCATTCACCCGCAACAACGGCTGGTTCAAGATCTACATGCACCCCCCCTACTCAAAGCGCCATCACTTCGGCGACGGCAACCTCGGCAGTCCCGGCACCGCCGACCGCAACAACCAGCTTCTCTTCGCCACACGTTACGACAACCCGTACTTCAAATGGTACGCCGATCAGATCCACGGCGACGAGGACAGCGGCGTCTTCGGCTACTGGTGGTACGACTACACCCTCCCGGCGCGCCCGCCCGTGGATGTGCCGCAGAGCCGCTTCCTCGCGGACGTCGGCTGGGTCGGGATGCACTCGGATATCAGCGACCCCAACAACATCATGCTGATCTTCAAGTCCTCCTGGTGGGGCTCATTCAACCACTCGGACGCCGACCAGAACCACTTCGTGATCTACGGCTACGGGGAGCCGCTGCTGATCGACTCGGGCTTCTATGACTGGTACGGCTCAGACCACGACCGCCACTGGAAGCGGCAGACGAAGGCGCACAACGCCATCCTCGTCAACGGCGAGGGACAGCCGATCTTCGACATCACCGCAAAGGGACAGATCGTGGACTACTTCGAGTCGCCCGTCGGCTGCTACACCGCCGGTGACGCGACCGAGGCCTACAAGGGGAAGCTCTCGAAGTTCGTCCGCCACATTCTCTACCTGCGCCCGGACGCATTCGTGATCGTCGACGAGCTTGAGGCCGCAGAGCCCGCGACGTGGACGTGGGCCGGGCACGCGCTGCAGGAGATGGCGGTTGATGGCGAGGCCCGTCGAGTGACGATCACGGAGAACGACGCCGCCCTCGACATCGCCTTCGCCGCGCCGGCCGCACTCTCGTTCGCCCAGCACGATCACTGGGACGGCCATCCTCCGCAGGGCCGCTACGCAAGCCAGCCGCAACAGTGGCATCTCTACGCCGAGACCACCGAGCCTTCAGAGGTCGAGCGCTTCGTCACGCTCATGCACGTGCGCGAGGGCGGCGAGCCGCCCGCCTTCGACCCGGGCTCCACGGCCACCGGCGGCGTCGCGGCCCGGCTTGGCGGCCTGCTCGCGGCGGTGCGTGATGGCGATGCGCCGCTGACGATCGGCGACCTCACCGTTGACGCCCGCATGGCGGCGGCGTACCGGCATGAGGACGGGACCTGCATCCTCGCCGTGGAGTGCCGCGAGATCCGAAGCGAGGCTGAGGCCGCCCCGCTCTTCACCTCGACCGAGCCGGTGACCGTCGCGCTCGAGTCGGACGAAGCCGCGTTCGTCCGCGCCGACCTTCGAGCCGACCCGGCAACCGAGGTCGCGATCCGGGTCCCGCAGGGCACTGACGGGCTGGCGCTCAACGGCGAGGCGCTCAACGCGGAGGTCGCGTCATTTGCCCCGCAGACCGGCGTCGTCACGCTGACGCTGCCCGCCGGCATGCACTCGCTCACCTCCCCCGTGGCCCGGCCGGTTGTTGAGGGGCGTTTCGAGCTGACCATCGACGGCCGCTCGCCCGCCGAGATCGCGCAGGAGATCCTCCCCGGATACACCGGCGGCGGACTGCTCTTCGCCAACTTCGCGGCCGAGCCCGGCCTGCACCGCGTCGCACCCAGCGGCGCCCCTCCCGCCCCGGTGACGCTCAACGGGACCCCGCTGGACGCGGCCGGCGGCCTCCTGTGGCTCCGCGAGACCAACACGCTGGAGGCGCGTGTGACCGAGCCGGGCACGGTCCCGCTGGGCCTCGAGCGCCTCGCCCTCGCTCCGGAGCCCGCGGTTGCCGAGATGCTCGACTCCGCGCCCGAGAGTGCGCTCACCATCGAGGCCGAGACATTCACCGAGTCCGGGCTGGGCAACCCCAGCCGCTACGCGCACCGCGAGTTCCTCTCCGGCGGCGTGGGGGTCGGCGAGTGGCTCGTTCCGGGCATGTGGCTGCGGTGGCGGCTCGAGGCGCCACCGGGCGACTACCACCTCGTGATTAAGGGCGCCACGCACGAGGCCCAGGCCGACCGCCTCATCATGCTCGACGGCGAGCCGGTGGGCGGCGGCTGGCAGCTCTTCCGCTTCGGCCACACCGGCGGCTTCGGCGCGACGCCCGAGGAGTGGGCGCACATGCTGGTGATCGGCGCCGACGGCGAGCCGCTCACACTCTCACTCGATGCTCCCGCGAACGCCCTGACGATGGTCTGCATCGAGAACCGCCTGAACCTCGACTACCTGATGCTCGTGCCCGCGGGTTGAGCGCGCCGCACCCGGTCGCCGGCAACCGTGTCAGGCGTCGGGCCCGTCGGCCCCTCCATGCGCGTATGCGTCCGCGTTGAGCGGCTCCGCGAGCCTTCCCACCAACGCCATGCGCCGCTCCGGACTGAGCTGTGCGTTGAGCGCGGCAAAGATCTCCCGCGGCGACATCTCCGTGCGCTGCGGCGCGCTCACCCGCGTGCCCGTCGCCCGCTCAAAGCGCTCCAGCAGGATCCCCGGCGGCAGCCTGTCGTGGACGATCAGCAGCGCATCGGCGACCCGAGCCCACTCGCCGGGAGACATCCGCGACTGATCGAAGAAGGCCCGGTGCAGTCTCTCGTCGAGCAGCAGCAGTTCACGCCGCGATTCGCGATCCAGCTCCCGCGGCCGCGGGTGAGGCCCGCCGGCGCTCTCGACGACCTCGAACTCACCCGGCGCGGCCTCCGGCTGCGGCTGCCCCTCAGGCTGATCCGCCTCACGTCCCGCAGGCGCCTCCGCCTGCGCCCGCCCCGCTTGCCGATCCGCGTCAGGTCTGACGGGCCCCCCCGCCTGCGCCGATGACCGCGAGCGCACGATCAGCCAGACAATCACGGCGATGATGACAGACACGATGACGCCCAACGCAACAAGCCCGATTAGAGCGAGTAC